>QCVQ01000025.1 GCA_003210315.1 Synechococcus sp. AG-686-F08
AGCAACATCATTTAATTACGATCTTCAGCTCAATCTTGAGACCAGTTTTACTGGTAAGGACTTGCTCCTGACTGTTCTTAGAGCTGGTGATTTTCAAGAATCTGCTTTTAATGGAGGTCCTACGGGACTATCAATGCTAGAGACTGCATTTCAAGAACCATCTGGCGTGGACTCAGTTGGAATTGACAAGCTCTTCTATCAATTCCCAGTAGCTGATTCATTGACATTCACTTTGGGTGCCGTAGTTGGGCAGGAGGATATGCTCGCTGTATGGCCAAGTGCCTATCCCAGTGATGCAATTTTAGATGTTCTTACTTTAAATGGTTCACCTGCGGCATACAACAAAAACAAGGGTGCTGGTGCTGGTATTAGTTGGACGACTGAGGGGGGTTTCAGTATTTCTGCCAATTATGTGGCTGCTAATGGCTCTGATGGAAATCCAACATCCGGTGGCATTGCAACGAAAAGTTCTGCTTCTTCCGGGACAGTTCAGGTTGCCTATCAAGCTGAAAACTGGAATATCGCTGCGATCTATTCTGGTGTCCAAGATACCCCTGATACGATTGGCGGGTTTGGAACTTTATTTAATGAGTTGTTCAGCAATCCAAATGCTTGGATGAATGCTTGGGGAATAGGTGGATCATGGCAGCCTCAAGAAAGTGGTTGGATTCCTTCTGTTTCTGCTGGTTATGGGTATAACACCGTGGAAGCGAAAAATGATGCTGAGGTCACAGCAAGCCAGTCCTGGACTGTTGCATTGGAATGGAATGATGTTTTTCTCAAGGGGAATAACGCCGGAATGGCAGTTGGACAACCCATATTTGCAACTAGTCTCAAAGGTAATTCCTCGGCCGCAGATGGGAATTATGTATGGGAATGGTGGTATCAATTCCAGGTCACTGACAATATTCGCGTCACGCCAGCTTTGTTTTACTTGAGCCGTCCACTTGGTCAACTTACTCCCACTGATCAGACCTTTAGTCAGCTCGGTGCACTAGTGAAAACCACTTTTAGTTTTTAAGTCACTTTCAACACATCTAGTTACTACTTCTATTTCTTTCATGACTTCTTTTCTTCGTTTCAAATCACTTTTAACCGTTTCAGGGGCTCTGCTATTCCTGATGGCTCTCGCGTCCTGTGGTAACCAAAAAACTGCAGATTCTAGTAGTGAGCAGTCAACACTCAACGTCGTTACAACGTTTTTACCGATTACTCTGTTTACTGAAGCGGTCGCTGGAGAATGTGCCACTGTCACGGCACTTATTCCTCCCAATCTCGGTCCTCACGATTTTCAAGCTACTCCCACCGATATTGCAGCCCTTAGCAATGCGCAGATCTTGGTTAAAAATGGTTTGGGTATGGAGTACTTTCTCGACAAACTGACTGACTCAGCTGAAAACAAATCACTTCAAGTTATTGATACCAGTCGTGGTGTTGCTGTGATCAAGTCGGATGACGAAGAGAATGAGAATGGAGCTGATGGTAGTGACCAAAATCAGGGTGAGGTTAATCCTCATATTTGGTTGGACCCGCTGCGCGCCGTCCAACAGGTCGAAAACATTCGCGACGGTTTAGTGAAAGCTGATCCAGGCTGCAGTGACGGTTATACAAAAAGGGCGGCTGCTTACGCCTTGCAGCTGAAGGAGTTGAATACAGCTATTGCCTCTCAGCTCAAGCCTTTCCGTGGCAAGACCTTCATCGCCTTCCATGACTTTGCTCCCTATTTCGCAGAGCGTTATGACCTCAAAGCTGACTTTGTCGTTGATGTTCCCGAGATGAACCCCACTCCAGCGGATCTCCAACGCGTTTCCACCAAGGTTCAGCAGTCTCAACTCAAGGCTCTATTGAGTGAACCCCAGGAAGGTGATCGTTCTTTCAACGCCCTAGCCGAGGATCTTGGAGTCAACGTGGTGACCTTTGACCCACTGGAAACTGGTTCAGAAGAAGCTTCTAAAAAGCCTGATACTTACTTCACAGTGATGAAGAGCAACGTGGCCTCCCTCATCAAGTCCTTCGGCGGCTAGGGATGAGTGTGAAAGAAGCAGTCCTGCAAGTTCATGATCTCAGTGTCGAACGCCGAGGGCGTTTGGCTGTAGAGGGCGTTTCCTTCGCCCTCCCCGCTGAAAGTGATACGGCTCTGGTCGGTCCGAATGGTGCGGGAAAGAGCACGCTTGTCTCTGCATTGCTTGGGCTGCTTCCCCATGCATCAGGTCGTGTTGAGTTGCTTGGTCAGCCCCTCGGCGCCAACGGATGCTTGCCCCGGTCGGTGCGAGCTCAAATCGCATATGTACCTCAAAACCTAGTGATCCAAGGTTTGATTCCTGTCAGTGTTGCTGAATTTGTGGGCTTCGGGTTTGATTTGCCAGGGCCACGGCTGCCCTGGAGATCGGGGAAGCAGAGAACGGAAGCTGTATTTATAGCTTTGGAGCGAACGCATACCTGTGATCTACGCAATCGTCTGCTGACAGAACTTTCAGGTGGTCAATTGAAGCGGGTGCTGTTGGCGTTTTGCCTTGTTCGTCCCAGAAGGTTATTGGTGCTGGATGAAGCCAAAGCAGGTTTAGATATTCACTCAAATGAGCAGTTTCAACAACAGCTGTTGGAACTACGTCGTCAGGAAGGCTGGACTGTCTTGCAGGTATCTCACGACTTAGAGATGGTTCGTCGAAGCAGCGACCAAGTGCTCTGCTTAAACAGAAAGCTGCGCTGCAGTGGCAGTCCGGAGGCGACGCTTAGTGAGGAGCGGTTGGGCGAGCTTTATGGCCTGAATATGGTGTCTCAGCATCATCAGACCCATGGCTGAAGCCGAATTTCTAAGCCTCCTGTCTGAGCCGTTCATGCAACGTGCCTTGCTCGGCGGCATGCTGACAGGCGCTCTTGGCGGGGTACTTGGTAGTTTCGCCGTTCTTCGACAGCTGTCATTCTTCAGCGATGCCCTAGGTCATTCATCACTTTTAGGAATCACATTAGGGATTTTGCTGGGTGTGAATCCCACCCTTGTGTTGATTCCTTTTGCTGTCATTTTCGCACTACTTGTCAGTCAGTTGGTAGAGCGCAGCGCACTTCCCACAGATGCCCTTCTTAATATCGTTTATTCAAGTTCATTGGCGATTGCAATCCTGGCGCTTAGCCGTGTGGAGACTTACCGAGGAGGAATTCAACAGTTATTATTTGGGGATATTCTTGGGATTAGTCGGCTTGATGTCGTTGTTATTGCAGCATTTCTTGTTGCAAGTGTGATCTATTTAGGACTCAGTATGCGGGCGCAAGTCTTGCTCACTCTGAATCAAGATTTAGCTGGTGCGATGGGAGTACGTACGCGTTGGCATGGTTTGGCATTCGTAATTCTTTTAGCAGTTGTTGTAGCAATATCAATCAAAGCTGTAGGTGTATTGTTGATTTCAGCATTTGTTGTTATTCCTGCCTGCGCCGGACGACTACTTAGTCGAAGTTTTCCTGTTTACGTAATGATCTCTTCTGGTATAGGAGGTGGATGTGCTTTATTAGGACTTTTGTTCTCTGGCTTAGCAAATCTCCCTTCAGGTCCTTCAGTTGTGATGGTTCAGTTTCTAGGCTTCTTGCTTGCGATGTTAGTAAGTAACCGAATTCATTCGAATATATCAGGAGCATAGTGCTTTAGGCTTAATCTCTTTATTTAAGATGGTTAGCTTTGCTAGTCTTGCTTTTTTGGCAAAGCTTGAGCTAAAACCGTTGTAACGGCCGTGTCTACGCTTAGTGTTCTTCCTCCAAGATTAATAGGTTGTGCAATTGTTGAAATTGCCAACTCTATTTCAAAGGGAACGAACCCACCTTCAGGACCTATTATCACTATAGATGGTTTTGAGGTTATATCAATATCAACGGCTGATCTGGTTGCGCTCATGTCGGTAATCCAGCAGCTGCGATCTCCACAGATTTGAGCCAATTCGTCTTCGATAAAAGGCCTAAACCGTTGATGCAGCCATACATTTGTCATTATTGTGTCCTTGGAACGCTCCATGCCTGCCATCAGTGCATCATGGATTTTTTCTTGCTGCAAGAGAGGACTCTGCCAGTAGCTTTTTTCTACCCTTGCACTATTGATCAAATGCAGATTGTCTACCCCATATTCTGCGATTGTCCTTAAAATACGACGCAACATCTTAGGTCGAGGTAACGCAAGAACGATGTCAAATGGATGTCTATTTGGTGCTTGTTCGTTCAGAACTACATTAATGATTACTCTTTTTGAATTAATGGATTCGACGATGCCATAACCACAGCTTTCACCTAACAGGCCAACTTTCAATGATTGACCAACATTTGGTTTTATAACTCGCAGAATATGAACGAATCGATCATCTTCAATTAGAGCTTTGGTTGAATTGTGGATAAAGTCATCTTTCCTGAGAAGAATTATATTCATAGTTAGCAACGAGTTTCGTTAGTAATGGACTTCACTGCTTGTACTGACCGCTTTATTCTGCAGTCTCTGTTCAGCGAGTTCAAGCGTCTCCGAATTGGTAATCCATTTCGGATTTTTCGGCATTGACAAAGACCTGATAGAGATGCTGGTTGACACCCTATGGTGAGCGGAGCAATAAGGCAGTGCATGCCGTGGGGTGTGTTGGCAGCTAATGGGGTTTGATCCTCGGCGTTGGTCGTCAGCGGCTGAACCGCATCGTCGTCAGACCGTTACAAGCAACGTTGATGCACTACTGGCCGAAAACGACAGCCTTCGTAGAGAGGTACTGCAGCTCAAGAAGCAGATTGAAGTGCTTCGTCAGCGTCAGTGGACGCAATCCCAGTCGAGATATCAACAGCGCACTAACGCGCAACGACATGAACCTGAACAGAAATCACCATCTGTCACCTCTAATCAAGTTGAACGCTGGGGGGAGGCTCTTGCACGCCAGCAAGGTTGGAATGCACTTCGCCTCAAGGAACTTGAGCTCCTCATCGATGCCTTGAACCGTGCGAGTTTTCATTCCCATCTGAATCTCCAACAACGTTTGGATCGGCTAATGCCTGGATTAGGCACTGATTTGGTGGCTGCGATACCGAAGGCGACGACAAAAAAACAATATGCCGTTCTTGCTGCTTTTGCCCTCTATGGCATGAGGTCTCGTGAGTGGCTGGATGAAGACCCTCAACGCGTTGTATTTGAATTAAAAAACCGACAACACAGTTCTCATCAAAGCCGTAGAACAAGGACTGATCAGAGGTCTTCTGACCGAAGATCTGAGTCCTACGGGAACGGTACCAACACAGCAGATTTTTCTATGCGTGAGGCGCTCGATGTTTTAGGGCTGAAACGTGGTGCCTCCCAGGACGCGATTAAAAAGTCCTATCGGCGTTTGGTGAAACAACATCACCCGGATTTAGGTGGATCTGCAAATGAATTCCGTAAAATTAACGAAGCATATCAGCGACTCCTGCTCAATGTTTGAATGACCAAATAGAGCTCTACTCTCTATCGTGACAAATACTGATGGTGAACGTCAATCAATTTTGAATCGGCTCCATAGGATGCGCTAATCGTTCTTAGCTGATTTTCGGATTCAAGCCATAGGGAACTCACCACAAATGATTTATGAAAGGGAAGTTGTTTTGGACACCTTAAAATAATATTGTTTGGGAAAAAGCACACATTTTCATCAGGTTGTAAAGTGATCTTAAATGTATCTTCATCTGTGGAGCGATTTAATGAAACATCAATCATTTCAGTGACACCTCGCTAATTGTTTCCTATGTCCCAAGCTGGAATCATATGCACATCATCTGACCAGGGTGACTGACCCAGTCCGGCTCGCTGCTCACGGATGCAGGCAGTTCTCTCAAGTGTTCCGTTGATTCCATAGAGCATGCCGACGCTATGTCTTACATTTTTGTTGACAAGGAATAGCTCCATTGGAAAATATTGGTTGGAAATTACTTGAGGAACAAGCCATGCGGCAGCGCCATTCTTGAAGGCCAGGCCTCTCATGTAGTCACTTGCGGGGTGCATGAATCCATCCTTCTTACAATGGTCGAGAAAGCTATACCTCCATTTCTTTTCTGCATGTTGCCCATTATCATATAAATACTGATTCAATTGTTTGATAACTTTTTTGTCAGGATCAGCTTGAAAGGATCGACTACTTAGAAATGTTTCCGATAACTCACCACTTGGTTGATAGCGCGCCCACCGACCTTCCCAAGAACCTAAGTGGAAATTCCAAAAGGCATTCCAGTTTTCTACTGATGCCGACCCATATTCTTTCATAGTCTTAAAGTTGAGAAAATGAATATGCTCTAAGCATTGAAATTGATAAAAATGATAGATTCTTTAGGGTCTTGATGGGTTTCGATTTTGTATTTTTGATTTTATGTTTATCGCTCGGGTCAATCATCCACCCATCGATTGTGGCCTTGATCGGGTAATGGGTCCAGAATCGATCAAGCTCTTCATTGTGAGCACTCCGCTGCTGATTTTCGATGGTTTGGACCTACTCTTTTTGCCTGGTCGCAGGCGCCATTTTGATTGCGCTCTCTCTTGATAATGATGGAGGAGGGCTTGATGGCGATGGTTTGGGCGGAAACCTAAGTCTGTTATTCAGTACACCATTTTGGTCATTCGGGCTCTGTGGATTTGGGCTGTGCGGTCTGCTGATGGTGATCCTTAGCCCTCCAAACAGTGAACTACTTACATTCCTCGTTGCCATTGCAATGGGTCTTGTGATGGGGTGGGGAGCGTCCCATCTGTTGCGCTTGATGAGTCGTCGGGAGGCAGACGCTCTGATTCGCAATGACGACTTGGTTGGACAACAAGGCAAGATCACTCTGACTGTTGCCAAAGATCAACGCGGTTTTGTTGAGTTGAGCGTGCGGGGAAGTTTGATCAGAAGGCCTGCCTTAAGCAATTCAGGGATACTCGAAGAAGGGACAATGGTTGTAGTCATTGCAAGCGATATGCACACGCTGCGTGTGGATCGGTTGTGAGATCCGAGGTCAATTTCTCTAAGGATAGCTATGCCAAGCTCAGTGACTCGGATGTCCATGTCTTCACGACTGCTCTTTGAGCAGCCCACAGCACCCGTTGGTTTTCTGTCCAAGGACCAAAACACCACAGTCGCAGGTGGAGTGGGCATCGTTGTTGTCAGTCTTGTGGGCTTGACGCTTCTGAGTCGATGGATGATTCGCATCTGTCGCCCAAATGAAATGTTGGTGGTGACAGGATCACGCTCCAACCAGGGAAGTCAGGGTTTTAAGGGATATCGGGTTGTTGCCAATGGTGGCTGGACGTTTGTGAAACCAGTGCTCGAAACGGCACGACGGATGGACGTCACGCTTCTTCCCGTTTTGGTTGAAGTTAAAAATGCCTACTCGAATGGAGGGACACCGCTAAATATTCAGGCTATTGCCAATGTGAAGGTCAGTACGGATCCTGAAGTTCGTAACAACGCAATCGAACGGTTCCTAGGTCGTGATTCTAGTGAAATCGTTCAAGTTGCTCAAGAAAACCTAGAAGGAAATCTGCGCAGCGTTCTTGCTCAACTCACGCCGGAAGAGGTGAATGAGGACCGTCTTCGCTTTGCCGAGCAAATTGCCAAGGATGTAGGTGATGATCTGAGGCGACTCGGACTTCAGCTGGACACGTTGAAGATCCAGAGCGTTTCAGACGATGTTGATTATCTCAACTCAATCAGTCGCAGGAGAGTGGCTCAGATCGTCCGTGACGCTGAGATTGCCGAAGCTGAAGCGATCGGTCAAGCCGAACGCGTTGAAGCAGAAATGGAAGAAAAGGCCGAAGTCGTTCGGACTGATGCTCAAACCATCGTGGTTGAAAAGGACAACGGTGTACGTACCAAAGTTGCCTTAATGGAAAAAAAGGCACGATCTGAAGAGCAGCGAACAGAAGCAGCCGAACTAGAAGCTAGAGCGATAGCTGAGCAAAAACTCCAGAAAGTTAGGGCGGAGCTCGAACGATTAAGACTCCAAGCGGAACAAGTCCTTCCAGCACAAGCCAATCAAAAAGCAAAGGAGCTAAGAGCTCGTGGAATGGCTGCTGCAACAGCAGAGGACGTTAAGGCAAGCGCCTTAGTGAATGATCTGCTCACACAGGTATGGGAAGAGGCTGGAAGTACTGCAGAGCTTGTGTTTCTTCTTCAGCAAATTGAAATGGTGCTTGATCACGCCACACGTCTTCCTGGACGTCTTCATTTGAAGAGGATTACGAGCTTGGATGGCAATGATGCTTCCAGTCTTGCCAGTCTTGTAGCCCTGAATCACGTAGTTGTCCGTCAGTTCTTTGATCAAGTCAAAGAAATCTTCGGCATCGACCTTATCGACACCCTTTCCAACAGAGGTAATCAGTAATGTTTTTATCTATTCTTTTAACCGGTGGAGCAGGCGTCTGGGCCTTTGTAGTGCTCCTACAGAAGTTGTATTACATCTGCCAGCCCAGCGAAGCGTTGATTTTCGCTGGACTTAGACGTACAACTGGATCAGGAAGAACAGTGGGCTACAGGACCGTCCGTGGCGGAAGTGCATTACGCATTCCCTTGCTCGAGGAGGTGATGCGACTAGACCTGAGCAACATGATCATTGACCTGCAGGTTGAAAGTGCCTATTCACGAGGAGGTATTCCCTTAAATGTTTCTGGCGTTGCAAACATAAAAATTTCAGGAGACGAACCTGGCATTCATAACGCTATTGAGCGTTTAATAGGGAAATCCCAAGATGAGATTAGACATATTGCTAAAGAAACACTAGAAGGCAATCTTAGAGGCGTGATGGCTAGTTTAACTCCTGAGCAATTAAATGAGGATAAAGTGACTTTCGCGCGTACTCTATTAGAAGAGGCTGAGGATGATTTGCAGAAATTAGGTTTAGTATTAGATACTCTTCAGATTCAAAATATTTCTGATGACGTTTTGTACCTCGATTCAATTGGTAGGAAGCAACTTGTTGAACTTAAGAGAGATTCACGAATTGCAGAAGCAGAAGCAAAATCTCAATCTGCTGTCAAGCGAGCAGAGAATGAACGTATTACATCTTTGCGTCGTCTGGATAAGGATTTGGCTATCGCCACAGCAAATGCCAACAAACGGGTACAGGATGCGCTCACAAGACGAGATGCTCTAGTTGCTGAGGAAGAGGCACGCATTGGTGCTGAGCTGGCTCGTGCAGAAGCTGAGCTTCCAGTACAAGAACAACGTATCAAGCAAGTATTGCAGCAATTAGAAGCTGATGTTATTGCTCCTGCTGAATCAGAATGTCAAACAATGATGGCAGAAGCAAAAGGTGAAGCTGCAACGATTATTGAACAAGGAAGGTCTCAGGCAGAAGGTTTACGCGACCTTGTTGAATCATTGAAACGTTCAGGTAGTGATGCTAAGCGATTGTTCTTATTGCAAAAGCTTGAACCACTGCTCACAATGCTCAGCGATACTGTTCAACCCATTGAAGTTGAAGAGGTTAATCTGATTGGAGAACGTGATGGCCAGACTAACCTCTCAATTGCTACTTTGTTGAAGCAGCTTCAGGTCAGTACCGGTTTTCGCTTGCCGGAGGAAATAACTAAAAAAGAAAATGAATGATTTGGCATAATATTTGATTAATCTACATTCAAAACGAGGTTGCTTTTCTATTATGATTAAAATCCATTATTGAATCTAAAATACAAGACATAAGTACGATAATTAGTATATTTAAATTTAAAATATACGGGTTACAAGCTCTTTTATGGTTGTCTATTTAACTTTTCCCAAGCATCGCTGTGGCGAAATGCTGGCCAAGCAACAAAATAATAAATGAATAATGGAAATAATGAATATTCGGGATGGACATAAGAACCATATAGAAGCCAATATCCTCCTATGGCAATTGGTAATGCAATCATCCTTGGACCATTTCCATAATCGTCTTCAGCCCAACGTGCACTTAATGCTTTGCCCACAATCCAGGGTGACAATATAAGTAAGAATGACCAATGAATTAAAAGGCGATATAGGTTCCAGAAAGGCTTGAAAAATGATGAAGCAATCAAAAATACGATTAAGTATGGAAAGATCACGGACTGCCCTAAGCTGCCTAACTATGATAGCGCTTAGTAAGCCATAGGAAAATTATATTCAGTTTACTATAATTACGAAATGATTCCAGAGTTATTAAGTAGAGTTGATTTGACTGCATCTTTTGACTAGAAATTGGTCAGAGCTTATCATATCTGGCTACAATTCTTTAATATATAAGTAATGTTATTGCCTTGTAAATTCAGAACTAGCTTGTTTAAAACATTTATTCTCTATATGGTCTCGATCAACGCGTGTGAGGAATACAACAATCAATCATGAAAATCTCCTTTATTGCTATAATGTGCTTATAAAGTTGAGGTCTGCAGCCAAGTCTTCTGTAAATTATATGTATTGTTTGAATAGGAAATGTAGTGCTGCTTGTAGTCCTTATCCTAACAATAATACTTATAATTTATGCTCTACTAAGTCCACAACTATTTCAATATCAAGGTTTAAATTATGTCACACAGTTGGAATGAAATTGAGAATCATTGGATTCAACTGAGAGATAAACCCAAATTTGATTTGAGCATACCATGCATTGTCATCAATAAAGATGGGGATCTATTTGAGAATACTCTTAAAGATCTTGTGAGTTATATTGATATTCCACTCAACCTAACCAGAGAGCTGTTATTCAACTACCTTTCTTTTACAATTGAAATGGGATCAGAAGCAGCAAAGCAGAAGATTTTGGATGATAGTCAATCTATAGGTCAGGAATTTTTCAATCAACTAAAGTTGGTCAACGATTTAGCCCGGAATACAACCTTAGGAACGATCGATGATGTTCTACATGCTATTAAATTGGCCGAAAATGGTTTTTGTACACTTCCACGCAAGATGTTAATTGTTCAGTTGGGTGAGTATAGAGCAGATTTGCTATTAGTCTCGCCTCCATCAAATGCTGGAAGAAAGGAGAAATAAAATTTTTCCTATACATTTCAAGTAATATATGTTTTGTGCTGCCATACTCGTTCATAATTATTCATTAATTTCTGATCATCCTGTATTATATCTCCTATAAAAAGAAAGATATTTTAGACTAATGAATGCAGATCTGTTTGGCTACATAGCAGCGACTTTAACGACGATAAGCTTTTTCCCGCAAGCTCTTAAGACTCTACGCAGCAGAGATACTCATGCGATCTCTTTACGGATGTATTTGCTTTTTACCAGCGGTGTTGCCTTTTGGTCTATTTACGGATGGATGGTTGGCGATGGCCCTGTTTTAATAGCTAACTTAATTATATTGATTACAGCAGTAATTGTTTTAGGTTTCAAACTTATGAGTTATCGGAAGTGAGAAACAAGCATCAATCTATTCGATTAAAGATGAAATAGACTAAAAAGATTAGTATGAGCAGTGAAAATTGAAATAAAAACCATTGGTGGTTTAGTTTTTGTCACACTAATTAATTAAAATAATATCAAATGGAACGCTCAAAAGCTATCTCTCCCAAACTAGTTTTCTCGTCAGATCTAATACATGAATCGGCCCATACACCAATCAGAAGATGAAAAGTTTGCAAAGCATTAATCTGTTCTTGTGAGCCTGGTTTTGTATATTTGAAATCCATAAATATTTTATCAGCAATATTACGCTGCTTTCTGCACTGTTTTGCAATATTCATAGCGAACTACTAACCACAAACACAGTAATGTGGATATCAACAATAAATACCTGTATTGAAACAGAAGGGTCCGAATCGCTCATACGGCTATGTAACGGTTTGTAAACTATACACGATGGGCTTTGGAGCGTGAGTGAGTGTTTCTACTTGTTTTGGTCTTCTATCTTGACCTTATACTTTGGTGAATGATAGAGAGTGTGATCAGCATGATCTGACCTTAAGACTCCTTATTATAGGTATCTATATCTGTCGTGTAACTTAAGCCAATAATTTCATTATACGTTCCATTTATGATCGCTGGATAAAGAACAAGTTGGTTTAAACTTTATGGATTATCTATTGTTTTATTGTTTATATGTTAGTACACTAAAATCATTCATTTTACCAGTAGATGATCTTGTCACTGTATTGTCAGCCTGAAAGGCTATCTTGCTATGCCTGTTGGTCATAGAGCAGCTTATTGCCAACTTGTACTGTGAGCGTTGGTGCTAGAAGACACAGGCAATACATAGCAATTGGAGTTGCTCTAAGCTAGCCAACCATTATGAATTGATGAATGTCTCTGTATAGGCTAATAGTTTACTTTTAAAAATGTAGAACAATACTCCTGACATAGTATGCTATCAATTGATTCATTGTTTTCATCTTGGTTAAATTGTATAGTTCCCATTGGTGATTCATTCATGCTATTAACTGAGTTAATGATTGCTTCCATTTGTCTTGTTCACTCGAAACTGAATCAGGTAAGCAGGCAACGTAGGGTTACTTAGACTATCATTATTTTAATCCCATATATGTGTTTTCATTATTTGCGACACTCCGCCAAATTGGCGAATCTAGTGCATTTAACTGAATTAGTATAACATTTACCAATAATTATAGTGAACTAGTTTAGTTTATTGATGCTTGATGAGTAAGTTTTAATGACAATTTTGGATAATATACTTATTAGCTCTTGGGTCCCCCAGATCTCTAGCATTTACCCAATCAGAGCAGGCAGTTTCTAAGTTACCTGTCATATCCATAGATATTCCGTGGTTAAAATATGAACTAGCATTGTTTTCATCAATTTTAATTGCTCTATCGAAGTCCTTAATCGCATCATCGATATCTCCTAGTCTTGCTTTAGCAATTCCTCGATTGTTTAATGTATCAACGTTAATTGAGTCTAATTTCAAGGATTGATTATAATCTGGAATTGAACCTTGAAAATCACCTCTTTTAGCTTTTGATACCCCTCTTAAATTAAATGCAACTGAATTAGTAGGGTCAAGCTCTAATACTTCTGTGAATTTTGTTATAGCAGCACTATAATCCTCCTTTTCAAGTTTTGTCATGCCAAGATCGAGATTGTCTGAGATACTTGCTGCATCTAATGGATATTGAAATAATATCAATATAAGCAATGAAGTCACACAGCAGAAGAAAGCTCTCATGCACAATTTAAGTTGTTCTAGATATTATACTCCAGAACCTCAATATCAAACCATCGAGCCCAAGTATTTTGTAGCTGCTTTCATAAAGTATAAATTATTAGAATAGATGTTATGAATTTATTTTGGCATGAAGTATTTATTGGGAAATGTATTAGTGCGCATCTTGACGATCTATTTCTGAGACATGTACCCATCTATAGTTTTAGAGCATTTCTGTCTTGCTGGAATAAGGGCTTACTCATCGCCATTATCCGTCAGTTTGTATTATCACGCATCACATTGCTAATTCTTTCTGCTCCTATAGAAAAGCCTGGGAAAGATCACTGAGTCCTAATTAGAAGTAGAAAGTATGGAGTATAATTTACTTCATGATTTAATCCAGGATGCTTAATGCTTTTAACTATTTTTCTTTTAATGCAGTCCTTTGATGTCTCGAATCACCCAACTCTCTCAATAATTCTTCAATACCATCCACATGAACACACTATCTCTCGAATCAACGTCTGTGGTGATGATCTACATCAGGTGCTGTGATTCTTCTAACAGGGACATTTCGTTTTTACAAATGGTCTTCTACCTTGCTGGTGAATTGGTTGGCCAATGGTTTCCTATTGTCATTTCCTTATCCATTTCTTGTTGTCTTAGCAACCATTGCTGTCTGAGGAGTTGCCTAAGGCATGCTGATTTCAGTAGCAATGGACCGTATCGACTTGCATGGGTTCCCGCTGTTCAGTTTGACTATCACGAGACTAGAAAAAATTGCACGATTCGTACCAGTGAACAGTTGTTTAAAACCACGGTGACCGTCAAGATTGGGATATGACTGATCAAAGCCAATTCCGTACACCTCAAGAAATCGAGGCTTCATTTTTGGAAGATGCTTTCCCAGGTGCTGACTTCTGGGAAGTTGAGAAAACCTTTGAGCTGAAGGTCAGGGTGATTGCTGAGGCAGAGACCCCAGAAGAGGCACCATCTGTTTCATTTGCGAGATCAGTGCTAGATAAGAACTTACTGGGTGATGTCGAGTTGCCGGATGAAATCAACCTTTGGCTTTCGGACTATTTCAAGCGCCATCCAGAAGCAGAAGTTGTATTTGATGACTTGTGTAAAGAGCTAATTTTAAAGAGCGGAGGCAAGATTGCCGTCGATGGAGCGACAAGAGGATCAAATAAAGCACTTTCGGAAGACGACCGTATAAACCTCACGCTCAAGGCAATTGGGCTTGATGTCGTTGAGGACCTATAAGAATTGAGAGTTGACCGAACCTCTCACGTTTGGTGGCGTGTACATGATTGGTGACGAGACAAGACCGCTGAATGGGCTTCTGTCAGAGGACTGAGCTCATAACAAATTTTCGCATCTTTTGGGTCATTGAAATTAATCTGTTCATAGAGTTTTTGGTATCAATGTTACTTGTACAGCTTCATTAGTTCTCAGTAATAGCAGTGTGTTGCTCCATGATGACCACGCTAACGTCAAGTTCGCTGATCATGGCAATGACAGCAGCCTGATCAATACTGAAGTTGCTGACACCACGATCAGCACATCATCAAGGCTTGGTAATCGCTGGCTCAATGGTGATCTTTGCTGGATGTATGTGCTGAATACTGGTTATGACAGCCGACCCTTTATTTCAGGTGATGCAGACACAGGAGTCAGTGTCTGCAATAAAAGAACATTATCCCAGCATCTTCCTTTCAATGCAAAAGCAGTCTCAAACAGCTGTAACTTCAATGCTTATGCCCTGGTTCCGATTGGAGATACCGAGCAGCGGATTAATATCGTTTATCAAGGGCAATCTCTGGATACTTACCGTCTTGATGTGTGTTACTTGATTAGCCCGCAAGTGAATGCTTCTGTTGGTTATTACTAGCAAAACAGAGACCTAGGAACCGCTGACATTTCTGCTGGGCTCGGACGAGTTGCCTATGCTGTCAGCAGTGGCTTAGCAGTACGACTGAACATCTCCTATGAAGAGGCTTTTGATACCAGAGTTTCTGCAGACCTTAAAGTTTGCTTTGTTGGTGCTAAAACAACGGCCCAGCGTAAGGTTGTAAAACAACTATCGGTGATCAATGCATTAATATCAACACCAAGGAGCCGCGATATTAGGATATACGATCCTAATTTGTAAAAGCGCATTGGCATACTCAGAAGGCTAGAATATATGGATATTTGAGTGACAATAAAGGATATTTAAACTGTCACAACCCTTGCGAATTCAGCAGATTCTATTTCATTGCTAGCTCTAATATCAGCCCATATCGCACTTCGATACTGGCAAGATTGATAAGAAATTAGATAACCAGATAATGAAAAATAAAGGTATTGGCTCGGGAGATTGTAGCCAGATATGAGCCTGAACTTACCTTCCAAAATTCGCGTTTAATCATTATATAAATAAGCACTGCAAGAGTAAATACCTGAAGACTTACCTTCATCAGTGATCTCCAGACCGATCTGACGACATCCAGCCTCAGGGGGGGGGCATCCTTGACCCTCTGGATTGTGTAATTATCCCTTTCGCGTGTCACTAGAAAAAAAGGGAGCGCAGCCAGAGACAGCAGAGCAGCAAGCACAAATCGCATTTTTCAGTGTGAGATCATGATTCTGGCCCTTTTGTGTTGCCTTCTGTTGTTTTCGTTGTAGCGCAATACCGTTCAAAAAACAGGTCATTCATCTCAGCTCGGAATCCTTCAAGCACTCGCTTCTCATGAATGACCCTCGACACTCAAACGATGCTGGCTTTCCTGGTGGAGTTAATGATGCCCCTGTGGGCTACAAGGTTTGGCTAGTATTGGGCCTCGAGAAGCTTGGTAGGGATGTACTGGGTGAGGTCAAGTCTGAGTGGAGGGTGCCAATGCTGGTCAAGATGAGCGGGACAGGCTTATGGCTTGGCAGCTGGAAGGGACTCTCTAATTTCATTGGGAGATAGGGCTGCAGAGATGATAACTTGAATGATGGTTCCGTGATTTTTCTATGTTGATCTCTAAGCTTGATAAAATCGCTAAATCAATTTAATGTCTGAACACACTTCCAAACACTTCACTTTACTAAAATTGGAGGACGCATGGATGTTGAAATCTTCCCATGTCACCAAAGATCAAGATGGAGACTGGATGGTTACCAATAGTGAATTACATGAATTGCTAAGACTACTACAATCGGCAGAGAATGAATTTTGACGATTCAATAGTTCTATTGGTGGTACCTGTCGGTGACAGGTACACCTGTGGATTTGATTGCCGAATGCTGGCACAATATTCGGGAATTGCGGAAGTGCAAATCGCTTTAAAATTTTCCCAAAAAGTAATCTACTTAATTGGGAAATTGCGGAATCCAGTCTGAAACTAATAAATCAGGCCTCTTTAAAAGGGCGAAGCAAGTTCCTGCATTACCACGGCAGATTCTTAGTGACTCATCAAGTGCTGTGATATCCAACCATGCCGGAAACGATTGATTAGTATTCTTTAGCAATTTAGGTCTCCATCCGTTGCTTACAGATGGACCAATCCAACCACCTTTTTTAAACCTCACACCTACTTGGTTATCTCCATTGATGGATAATTCAGCTTCTACCGCAATAACGGCAAGCGCACCAATTGGACCAGTTAAACGAAGTAAATTCATTCCTTTATTCTGAATTGGATCAAGGACTTGTAGATTTTCAAGCCATGGTGCCTGCTTTAGCCAAGGCTGGGTTGAACTACTCCATTTCAATTCCCATACTCCTTTTAAAAGCTCAGCATCACATTGAAGATTTATTTTAGACAGAGACTCTACTTCGTTTATAAGTGGAGTGATTAGCTTACTTTTAGGTTTTGTAAGAAGTAACTCTATCAGTTGTTCCTTGGAAGTCATTAGATAAGTTCAGGGTGATTCGGATCGCCTTTAAAAGGTCCGATTGTCCAACTAGATACCCAACCACCATAAAATGTGCCGGGTTGTGGTTCTACTTCTTCGCCCTCCAACATACAGCTATCAACCAATCCTGGATATAGTGCAATCCGTCCCGCGAGTTGTTCAAAGTGTTTGGTTGGACTGGGGTAACTCCATCCTGCTCGATGCCGACCATCACTTCCATCAGCCTTGCTTAATGTCCAGTACTCTGCAATGCCCTTCCATTCGCAGTACGAACCGCGACCCGTTGTTTGTTGTAGAGTCCCAATGACAAAAGCATTTTGATCGATGTAAATGGTGGGTGGATGATATGTTTCACATACACGTATATACTTACTATCCTGAGCAATAACTTCATTTCCAATCCTTACTGAGACTAGTCCGTTGATTTGTTCAATAAGTGGTGGTCTTGGATAATCTGCGACTTTTTCTGTTTTTGGCATTTACACTAAATTTTCTTTATCTTAGAGGTTTACGTCCCTCACTGGTGAATGTTCCTCAGTCTGAAGTTCTGCTTTTTGTTTATTGGTTAGCCATACTCTAGTTTTCGTGATTAAGAGCCTCATTTTGCATCCTTGTTACTCTTTCTAGAATTGATTCATTGCTCATTCTATTTCGTAATCTTTCAACTAAAAGCTGAAAAGCAAATGGTCCTGGTCTTTTAATCTCACTATGAATAACATCACATTCTCTCATTCGTTTTATTGCATTTTTTAATCGTGGTAATTCAAGTTGATCATGGACGACTTCATAACGTGCCTGTTTAAGTAATAAGTTCTCAGGCTCATGTTTGCTAAATACATCCCACAAAAGTGAACTACTGATTTGTAACTGACCACTGGTTTTATTTTTCCCTGGATATCCCTGCACCATTAACCCTGAGACCTGCGCGATGCTTCTAAACCGACGCTTGCACAGCTCTGACAAGTTCAATGCATTTTCAAGATCCAATTCCACATTTGAATCCTCAAGAAGATCTTCTAGGTTTTCTAGTAGGAGTTGCTTTAATGGATAGTTTCTAGGTGCTAATAATTCAAAACCATAATCATTAACTGATACCGTGATTGTACTTTGCTTTTGTTTGGTCAACCTTGATGCCCACAGGAAGCCAAGCCCTTCATGGACAAAACGTCCTTCAAATGGATAAGCAAATAAATGTTGCCCTTCTTTTGTTATGCA
>QCVQ01000026.1 GCA_003210315.1 Synechococcus sp. AG-686-F08
GGTTTTGTCTGGGTCTCTTCCCTGAGGCTTGGGAGGTTGCCGCTCCTTGGCTGGCTCTCTGGGCAGCGATTTCTGTGCTTTACGGCTCGTTAGCTGCTATTGCCCAGTCAGACATGAAGCGGATGGTGGCTTACAGCTCTGTTGGACATATGGGGTATGTCTTGCTTGCTGCTGCCGCTGCAACGCCATTGGGTTTGATAGGAGCGCTCTTCCAAATGGTTAGCCACGGTTTGATTTCAGCGATTCTCTTTCTCGCTGTGGGTGTTGTTTACGAACGAACGGGCACAAGAGATCTGAATGTTCTTCGGGGACTCCTTAACCCTCAGCGGGGCTTACCGCTGACGGGCACCCTCATGATTGTGGGTGTGATGGCCAGTGCAGGAATCCCAGGCATGGCAGGCTTTATCTCAGAATTTCTTGTCTTTAGGGGGAGCCTTCAGCCCTTCCCCATTGCCACCTTGCTTTGCATGGTGGGATCAGGTTTGACAGCTGTGTACTTCTTGTTGCTTGTCAACCGAGCATTCTTTGGACGCTTGGCCATTGCTGCAGGCCGAGTCACTAATCCCACGATTCTTTCCGTCGTGCCACTCCACGAGCAGCTCCCTGCGATCGCGTTGTCTTTCCTGGTGTTGCTCCTGGGCCTTGCTCCGGAGCTTTTGGTTGGAATGAGTCAGGCAGCTACCACCGGTCTCAGCGAATTAGCGCTCTTACCCATCACAGGAGGACTTTCATGACAGCGACCAAGATCAATGATGTCCCAGTTGTTCCAACCCTTCCAGATCGTGAAGAGCTGATTCGTCGTTTGCTCTCCGACCAACCGTTATTGGCCGATACACCCGACCATCTTCTGCAGATTGTCAACGTTCTCGACAGCTACGGGATCGTCCTTGACGCTTATAGCCGCAACCTGGTGAATCAGGGTGAAACCCAGCTGCTGAATCCATTTCCGGTGATGCGATTCTTTCACGAAGGTTTCAGTGTTGAGCGCTTATGGCAACATCTTCGCGGTGATCGCATCAACTTTGAATATGCCGAGTACTGCCAAAAGGCAATGTTTTGGCATGGCACTGGTGGACTGGATGCTTATTTTGATTCAGAGCCTTTTCTAGAGACCTGTCAGAAGATCATTGCGTTGCGTAGTCGCCGTGATCCATTGTTGGCATTGGTACATCGGCTCTATCCAGGTTTTGCTCCTGAAGCAATCCGATCAATGGCCACCATTTATGCCCTGGGTCTCTTTTGGCGGGTCATGAGTGACCTGTTCCTTGACCTGTCTCGGAGATACCGCAACGGTGAAATTTGTTCTGTTATCGATGCTGTTCATCACATCAGAGATGGTTTAGTCGCTGCAGCTGGAGATCCGATGACTTACAAAGTCACGGTGGGGAACGAAGATGTATGGGTTCTTCCACCAGAGGCTGGACTGACCTTTCTGGTTGATGTGGCGGTCCCCTACGTAGAGGCTGTCTTTTTTAGGGGAATGCCCTTCCTGGGAACAGTGTCTTACAACGCTCAAGCTCGACAGATTTCAGCTGATATCAGCGATTTCAAGTATGGAGCTCTGTATGCAGATCCAATTCCCAGCATGGGAGCGGGTATCCCCCCGAGTTTGTGTATGCAAGACATGTACCGGAATCTTCCAGAGGAGCTCAGTGACTGGTACCTGTCACATGGGCGCGGAATGCATGATGTTCATGTGCAGATCTGCATCAGCTTCCAAAAATCGATGTTTTGTGTCACCAATGGTGCAATCTCCGGCACGATGCCACATCCCCTTGACACGACAGATTCAGAACAGCAACAAGCGAATCGTGCTTACGCTGAATCATGGTCTGAGCGGTTGATGGGCTGCCAGAGAGGTGCGCTTCTCTAATCGTTATCCATTTGCATTAGGTGTTGCTTTTTTAGACTCTTAATAATCAAGAGATGCAGCTTTCGCGAAGCTTTTGATGTACAAAATATTCATTCCTTAATTGAAAAATTGGCAATTGACTGATCACTTGTCAGTTAACAGCCCAAATGATTTTGGACTCTCGCTAAGACGTAAAGAACCTGACCAGACACTTGAAGATCGCTCTGGTGTCGTTAAAGATTAATGATCTCAATAGGTGAATCTGCGCTCTTCCTGAGTGATGGTGATAAGGGGAAATTATTCTTCTTATCCCATATGAGCCATTCTTTTAAACTATGATGTGGCTGGGATTTGTAATGCCATTTTCTCTTTCGATTTAATCACAAAACATTTAATATCTCTCCCTATTGAACGTGGGGTTGTGCTTAAATGCTCACCTATTTGCTGATATGACCATCCTTGCTTCCTTAAAGCAATTGCAAGCCTTAGGCGTTTGGACCTCCATCCGTTGGCGGACCCTAGAAAACGAGAAAATCTTTCTTTTTGCATGTTGATTTAATTCACTCTTAAACCTTATCAATGTCATTCATAGCTGATTGATAGAATGATATTCTCTCCCCTATCAGATGGGTCGACATGCATGAATCTTTAGGGGTAGATGCAAATCTAATTACCGACCTGATTGTTGCGGTTGTTAAGCCAAGAGTGCTAAATGATACATTACTCATCAATGAATGTTTCGAATCACTTGGTGAGTGGCATAAAATAGTCGCTGGACTATTCTCGTGATGACATTTTTTAATGTTCAGCTGATGACACCCCAAGGAGATGTGTCATTTCACTGTCCTGACGATGAATATATTTTGGATGCTGCAGAGCAGGCTGGTATTGATATGTCGTACTCGTGCCGTGCAGGTGCATGTAGTTCATGCGTAGGTCGACTTATTCAAGGGACTTTAGATCAGAGTGATCAAAGCTTCTTAGATGAGGCACAAATTAAAGATAAATATGCACTCTTATGTGTAGCATATGCCACGTCCGATCTCATCGTCAAGACCGATTGTGAAGAAGATCTTTGGTGACGGCACCATTAGATTGTCACGCACTGATTGATGGATCATTGCATTTCATTGATTACTAATCGCTCCTGGTCTACTGGATTTGACTCATGAAAACGTCATCTATTGTCTCAATCTATCTGGATGCAGTTACGTCCATGGTGATTCCATTCTCCGCATTAAATACTCTTTCTTTTTTAAAGAGTAATGCCGATAGTGCTGAATCTCGATTGATTTCTGCTTTGGAATTAAAGGTGAGGCAAGGAATTATTCAAGTCATTCCTGGGATGACTGGAGATCATTCGTCCAGATCATTTGTAACATATTGACCTCGAATCTGTGCTTCTTTGTTCGAGGGCGTGCCCCTTGTGAATCACTATTGTAAGAGCATAATTTAAGCATGTCATCAATTCTTTGGCTTGATTTGCAGCCTTCTGTTTTTTGCTTTAATAAGAAACTTGCTTGTATTTTAAGTCAATCTAGGCATGTGCGCCGTTGGTCTTTTCAGCATGACCTTGATGAGATATGTTCATTAACCACTATTTTTGATTTTTTAAGGGAAACCGTTGATCAATTGGATTCTCCGCCACATGTTGTTGCACATGGTCTTAGTGGTACTTTCGCGTGTTTATTTGCACGTCAATTCCCAAAGGCATTTCGCTCCCTTACATTGATTTCAGTTGATCCAGTCTCAAGCAATCAATGGACTAGCCATTATTTGGAAATGAGGCGAAGATTGCCCTGCTCAAGATCTTCTATCTTGTCTCATATTGTTCCTCTTCTATTTGATAAAAATTTTAGTGAAAGCAATTTAGTTCTTTCTGGCTTCTTTGAAAAATGTCTTGATTGTGACTATATTTCTGGCTCCATTGCTTCACATTCGCTTCTTCCTAATCTTTCTTCAATAGACATTCCTTTGTCGATTATTAACGGCTCTCATGATTTTGTTGTTGATCAGAATTCTTCCTGCCGTTGGAAGTCCTATTTAAAGAATGGTGATCGCTTCTATTCTTTGCCAGAAGGTCGTCATTTCTCTCATTTCTCTCAGCCTAAGTTATTTGGAAAATTGATTAATTCATTTCTGGAGATGATTCCAGAGTCATTTTCACCGGCTTTCCCTGATCAATTTCATTCCTCACTTTCGAGAAAAATTTCACTATGACAGAGTATATTGATGCCGATGTTCTCATCATTGGAGGCGGGCCAGCAGGCTGTTCTTGTGCTCTTTATACTTCAAGGTCATCATTGAAGACCTATGTTCTGGATAAGAATCCATCTGTAGGCGCTTTAGCAATTACCCATAAAATTGCTAATTATCCTGGTGTTTCTAATGAGGTATCTGGATCTGATTTGCTCGAGATGATGCGAAATCAAGCCATCTCCTATGGCACCACTTATTTGCGTGCTCAAGTATTTAGCCTTGATTTGTCTGGCGAGCATAAACTTGTTTATACTCCAGAGGGTGTTTTTCGCTCTCGAACGATCGTTTTAGCTACGGGTGCTATGGGGCGGACTTCGACTCTTGAAGGTGAGAAAGAATTTTTAGGTCGTGGAGTTAGCTATTGCGCTACTTGTGATGCCGCTTTTTACCGTAATGAAGAAGTTCTTGTTTACGGATCTAATCAAGAGGCTGTTGATGAGGCACTCGTTCTCGCTAAATTTGCAAAAACAGTACATTGGGTGACAAGTGGAAAGCCAAGTCGCTCTACAAATCGTGTTGATTTGCTTTTGGATCTCCCCAATGTTAAGCAATCAGAGCGAACTAAGCTCTTGTCTATTCATGGAGCTGATGATGGACTCAAGTATGTAAACCTCCAGTCAATTAAGGATAATAAAGCTTATTCATTAGATGTTTCTGGTGCATTTCTGTACTCTACGGGTACCCTTCCCATAACTGATTTTCTGCATGGATCAATCCCGCTTCGTGCGGATGGTGGTGTTGATGTAGATGACAATATGATGACATCTATTCCGGGTGTTTGGGCTATTGGAGATATTCGGAACACCCCTTTTAAACAAGCCGTTGTTGCCTGCTCTGATGGCTGTATTGCAGCGATGTCAATCGACAAATATCTCAATTCTAGGACTGAGTTTCGTGTTGATTGGGTGCATAAATAGTAGATATGAAAAAGCGCCCGGTTAGGGCGCTTCATTGTGTTTGAGTTTTATGCTTCTGAATTGATTTGTTTGACCCAATCGGCTAGTCGTTGATCTGTTAAGTCAGACTCATTGTCTTCGTCAATTGCTAATCCACAGAACTTGCCGTCAATAACACTTTTTGATTCTGCGAATGTGTATCCATCTGTGGGTACTTTCCCAATGATTTTTGCGCCTGCTTGAAGGAAGGCCGTATACAATTCTTCCATCGCATCACAGAAATAGTCTGAATAGGATGATGAATCTCCTAGCCCTACGATTGCCACAGATTTTCCACTGAAATCCATACTTGGAATTTCTTCAGCGTATGTATCCCATGCTGTTCCCGATCGACCTTCATCGGCACCAGTATTCCAAGTGGGAACACAGCAAATGAGTGCCTCAGCGGATGCCAGATCTGCAGCTGAGCCGATGTTGTCTACATCTTTAGCCTCTGTGCCTGGTAACAGCTCTTTGAGCTTGTCAGCAACATCTTCTGTCTTTCCTGTGGAGGTTGCGAAAAAGATTGTGTAGGCCATGACTTGATCGTTGACCAATCTATTTTCGATCCTCCTGCCTACACTCGCTGTCTATCCAACTACTTGTCCTTGTTTATTCTTGTGATTCGAGTGTTTCATTCAATCCTTTGAGGCTGATCATTTGATCTTCCATATCGCTCTATTTCTTTTATCTTGTTGTACTCCCCTAGAGCTTGCTCGAGTCCGCACTGTCCAACCTTCTTGAGCCACCTTTCTCTGTCTTTTTTGTTTGATTCGATTGTTTCAATGAATGATTCAAGTAGGCCGCTGTTTGTTTCTTTCATGGTTTTTGGGGTATCGATTTAGTTTGCGCTGCTTTGACAGCCACTTCTGTTTTCAATCTCATTTTCAGCTGACCTGATCGTGTTGTAGGCAGCAATTGCTGTTGCTCTTACCTCTGTAAGAAATACAAGGCATGCCTTGCAATTCCCTTCGTCTGCTATATCCATGAGGTCAGCTAGCGCCTTGGTGGCATTGCTCAATTCTGATTTTGCTTTTGCAAGGTTGACGGTTATTGAATTGAGTGTCTGGCTTGCATCATTTTTTCTATGGATACTTTCTAGTGTCCGTCGAAATGCTTCTAAATTTTCCATTAAAAATTTCTTTTTTTAACCCTACTGGCCGATCTCTTCTTTTCTGTTCTCTTGCGCTTGTGCTATGTATCATAATTGTCGTTACTATGTATCTCTTTTTGCTGGCTGGCTGGGTCGTCATTTTGTTTGTCTTTTTTGGCTTAAGGGGTAATCTTTTTCCTGTGTCTTTTTGATGTATATGATCCCTGACTTTGCTTTGTAATTGGAGTTGATCTTTTGCTCTTCTTTCTGTGAACTTGTTTTCTATTTTTCGTTGCTCTGTCTCTTGGCTTTGATGATTGATTTGGTTTATGGCGCGTTCTCTACTAGGTTTGTCCTTGATGGCAAGGTGGTTTTATGGACCAATGGCATGAACGCAAAAGGCCAGTTTGCCTGGAGCGCCGCTTTGAGTTTGATAGCTACAGCGCCACGCGTGATTTTCTTGATCGGCTTGGTGACTTCAGCGAAGCTAAGCAGAGATTTCCTGATATTAGTTTTGGTCGCACCTACGTGAATATCACCCTACGTCCAGAAACTGAAGGCAGTGATAGCCAGCTCAGTGATGCCGACCGTAGCTTTGCTTTAGAAATTGATGCCCTCTTCTGTTGATCTGGCGGCTGCTTATGCCGATTCAGGTGTTGCGGAGGTTCTTCAGCAACTTGACCAGGAGCTCATTGGCTTGCTGCCAGTGAAAACCCGCATTCGTGAAATTGCGGCTTTGCTTCTTGTTGATCGTGCCCGTCAACAGTTGAACTTGCAAAGCACAGCCCCAGGGTTGCATATGTCATTTACCGGCAGGCCCGGGACGGGGAAGACCACGGTTGCTAAGCGAATTTCGCAAATTCTTCATCGGCTTGGTTATTTGCGTAAGGGGCATGTCGTGACTGTGACCCGCGACGATCTTGTTGGCCAATATGTTGGACATACTGCACCTAAGACTCGTGAGATGATTAAGCGTGCCTTGGGCGGTGTTCTATTCATTGATGAAGCTTACTATCTCTATAAGTCAGATAATGAGCGTGATTATGGAGCAGAGGCTATTGAAATTCTCTTGCAAGATATGGAGCGGCAGCGGTCAGACTTTGTGGTGATATTTGCTGGTTATAAGGATCGTATGGCTAACTTTTATCAGTCTAATCCTGGTCTTTCCTCAAGAGTTGCTCATCATATTGATTTCCCTGATTATAGCGAGGAAGAGCTCATGGAGATCGCACTTCTTCTGCTCACTCAGCAGGATTATCATTTCAGTGAACCAGCGCGCGATGCCTTCAGTCGTTATATCAAGAGGCGACGCCAGTTACCATTTTTCGCGAATGCCCGTTCGATTCGAAATGCTCTCGATCGCTTGAGGCTTCGTCAAGCGAATCGCTTATTTTCTCGTCTTGAGCCAAATCTTAGTCGCGATGATCTGACCACCATTGAAGTAGAGGATGTCTTGGCAAGTCGCGTGTTTCAGGGTGAGATCGAGGGGCAAGATCCTTCTCAACCTTTAACAACGATTTTGGATGCTCTTTGAGTATTTAGTGTTTGGGCTGGTCCAGATCTCTCCGAATCAACGCCAGCAAATAGGACGGTGCTTTGTAGCGACCCGGAAGGCAGCGATTCAGCGTTTCCAAGTGCCCCCAGCACACGGTTCGTTCAATGTCCTTGATGCTTCTCCCCTCCTTTAGAAGCCTGCGTAATGCTTTGCAGTACAGGGGGTAGCCCGCTTCGAGTTCGCCAATGGTCAGCTTGGCTTGGGCCATAGGTTTTCTCAGCATCTTCTCAACTTAAGAAACCGCGGGCCCCCCCCCTCTGTTGGAAGACCCATTTGATCCTCAGTTCAGCCAGGCAATGCAATCAATTTCAACTTTCGAGCCCTTGGGCAACGCTGCAACCTGAACGCAAGCTCTGGCAGGGCTGACCCCATCTCCAAACATCTCGGCATAAATTGCATTTACGGCTTGAAAGTCGCCGAGATCCACGAGGAACACAGTGGTGCGAACGACGTGAGACGGGTCGGTGCCGGCCTCCTGAAGAACAGCTTTTAAGTTGCGCAGCACTTGGCGAGTCTCTGCTTCCACATTCCCTTCTCCCACCATTGCTCCAGTGGCAGGATCAAGAGGAATTTGACCTGAGCAATACAGCCACCCACCGGCGATCACAGCCTGGTTGTATGGCCCAACCGGTGCTGGTGCTTCTTGGGTGATAACCGCCTTTAATGGGGTTGATGACATGAATACGGCTCAGAATGCCATTACATTTTCGCGTTCCGTGCTGATGGAGTCGTGCCCGGTTGAACTTGATGGTCTCTGCCATCGCTACGGCGGCGCAGATGAAGCTTGGACTTTGAAAGACATCAACCTTCAGCTGAAGACGGGTGAACTTGTGGGTTTGCTGGGGCCGTCTGGATGCGGGAAAACCACACTTTTGCGCTTAATTGCTGGTTTTGAACACCCAAGCCAAGGCGTGGTTCGTTTGCATGGAAATGACGTCGCATCGTCCCGCTTGAACCTTGCACCAGAGCGCCGTGGCGTGGGCATGGTCTTTCAGGACTACGCCCTCTTTCCCCATCTCAACGCTTGGGAAAACACGTGCTTTGGACTTCGTCGCGGTCAGGACACCAGCAGGGCGTCATGGTTGCTGGAACTTCTGGGCCTATCCGATTTAAAGGGACGCTATCCGCATGAATTGTCGGGGGGGCAGCGTCAGCGTTTGGCTCTTGCCAGGGCGCTCGCTCCTGCACCCTCTGTTTTGTTGCTAGATGAGCCCTTTTCCAACCTTGATGTTGAAGTGCGTTTGCGCTTGCGCAGTGAGCTCCCAGGAGTGCTCAGTGCGTGCGGGGCTAGTGGTTTGCTAGTAACCCACGACCCTGAGGAAGCCCTTGCTATCTGCGGTCGGGTTGCAATCCTTCGCAACGGCCATCTCCATCAATGCGCCACGCCACGCGAGTTGGTGGAGGCCCCGGCAACGCCTTTTGTGGGGCGGTTTGTTCTTCAGCGCAATGTGCTCCCGGTCTGGAAGGACGGATCTAATGCGTTGTTGCGTTGTTTGCTGGGCGATCTTGAAATTCCAGAAGGGCAGGGATCCATGGAGCTTTCAGAAGATGCCACGGTCTTGATTGACCCTGCTTTAATCAATTTGGAACCCGATGCAGCAGGTGACGCCTATGTGATGGGGCGGGAATTTTTGGGCCGTTCTTGGCTTTATCGCATTCAGATCGGAGATCAGCAGTTGCGTCTGATCAGGCCTCTTGCTGAAGACCATCAAAGGGGATTGCGCTGCAGGCTTTCATTGCAACAAAACAGTGAGGTTTTGCTCCACCCTCAGTGTTTATCGCTGCCAGTGTTGAGCTGATGGGATCAGCCTTTCCAGCTGTCTTTGTGTTGACGCAGACGGCCCAGCTCTTCGGAGCTGGTTGCCCTTAAAAACAAATTAGAGCGCCACTCTTCGGCAATGCTGCTGGGAAGGGACAGAGAGCCTGACCGACGTTTTGCTTGAACCTCAATTAGTCGTTTTCTAATGAGGGCATCTTCAGGCTCCTGTTGCGCGGCCCAGCGCAGATTCCCCTCGGTGTATTCGTGAGCGCAGCAGACCAGGGTTTCTGGTGGCAGTGATCCCAGCTTTTGCAAGGCGCGGTGCATGTCGGCAGGTGTTCCCTCAAAGAGTCGTCCACATCCGCCGCTGAACAGGGTGTCGCCGCAGAACAACACACTGGTGAGGGAGGTTGAGATCTCTCGCTGTGGCAACCAGTAAGCGATGTGAGCGCGTGTGTGGGCACGTACATCCAGAACCCTGATGGGCCTGCCTAGGAGCTCGATCTCGTCTCCATCGCGAACGGACAGAGTTTGAAATGGGATTCGCTCTTGGTCCTCTGCGGCAGCGATGACTTCAGCGGATGACCAGCGTTGAAGAAGTCCAAGAGTCCCGCCGATATGGTCGGAATGGTGATGGGTCTGAAGCACTGCAACGAGCTCCAATCCACGTCTGTCGAGCCAGTCGACAATGGGGTCAGAGACGGCAGGATCGATGACGACGGCCTGATCTCCATGCACCCAAATCCAGATGATGTTGTCGTTGAGGACAGCAACTGGGTGGATGCCATCAATCGTGGAGGGCTTCGCCATCGTTACAGTTCTGCTCAACGCTTGATTCCATGATCACTGTCGCCCTAGCCAAGGGAGCGCTTCTAAAAGAATCAGTGGCCCGCTTTGCGGCGGCTGGTCTCGACTTCTCGGCAGTTCTTGACCCGGATAACAGGCAACTGATGGTTCCGTCAGCATGTGGACGTGCCCGAGCTCTACTGGTGAGGAACGGAGATGTTCCCGTTTATGTGGCATACGGCCAGGCACAGCTTGGAGTGGTCGGTTACGACGTTTTGCGGGAGCATCAAATGCCCGTTGCGCAGTTGGTCGACCTGGGCTTTGGTGGTTGCCGAATGGCAGTGGCTGTGAAAGCCAGCAGCGGATACCAAAGAGCGACCGATCTACCGCCCCATTGCCGAGTGGCAAGCAAATTCACTCGGTGTGCACGCGACCACTTCGATGCCATCGACCTCCCTGTCGAGCTTGTCCACCTCACCGGATCAGTGGAGCTTGGTCCGATCACTGGAATTGCCGAGGCGATTGTTGATTTGGTCGCTACCGGCAGGACCCTGCGTGACAACGGTTTAGTCGCGATCGAAGATCTCTTCCACACAACAGCTCGCCTGGTGGGTCACCCCCTTTCACTGCGCCTCGATCAAGGCGATTTGCGCCAGATCGTTGAAGCGATGCGTTCCACAACAGCAGCGTCCAAGGTGGCCAGCTAATGGCTGGTTCGGATTTTCAGCGGGTCAAGCGGCTTGGTCGTTACTTGGGTCGAGACCGACGACGACTAACCCTCACGTTGGTTCTGCTCATTCCTGTGGCACTTGCCGGTGCGATTCAGCCGCTGTTAGTCGGTCAGGCGATTGCCGTTCTTCGGCGTGTCGGTGGGGCCGCTAACGAATCGGTGATTCCTCTTTTTCAGGGGCTCGACAGCACGGTTGCGATCCGGCTGATCATCACGATGTTGCTGGGTTCCGTTCTGGTTCGCTTGGCTCTTCAGGGGGTCCAGTCGTTCAATATTCAAGCCGTTGGCCAGCGGCTTACCGCTCGAATCCGCAAGGACTTGTTCGCGCATGCGATGAGTTTGTCTCTGCGGTTTCATGACCGCATGCCTGTGGGCAAGCTCCTGACTCGCCTCACGAGCGATGTGGATGCCTTGGCTGAGGTGTTTGGGAGCGGTGCCGTCGGTGTGCTCGGTGACCTTGTCAGCCTGTTGGTCATTGCGGTTTCGATGCTGCTGATCGAGTGGCGTTTGGGGTTGTTGTTGTTGGTGACCCAAGTGCCTGTCACCATCGTGATTGTTTGGCTCCAAAGGCGTTATCGCAAGGCCAATTACCGAGTGAGAGAGGAGCTTTCACAGCTCAATGCTGACTTTCAGGAGAACCTTCAGGGCCTCGAAGTTGTGCAGATGTTTCGCCGTGAAGCCGTGAATGGAGATCGGTTTCAGAGAACTGGATTGGCGTATCGCAGTGCCGTGAATGGAACGATTTTTTTTGACAGCAGCATTTCTGCCTTTTTGGAGTGGGTGTCTTTAGGCGCCGTTGCCCTGGTCCTTGCTCTTGGTGGATGGATGGTCACAGCAGGAGCAATGGGACTTGGCACGCTCACGACCTTCATCCTCTATTCACAGCGTCTGTTTGATCCACTGCGCCAAATGGCTGAGCGGTTTACACAGATTCAGGGGGGGCTGACAGCCGTGGAACGGATCGGAGAACTGCTGGAGGAACCTCTCGAGATTGTTGACCATGGCGCCACCGTTGGTTCAGCGCTTCTCCAGAAGGCTTCTGCCTCACAAGCCCGAGGTGAGGTGATCTTTGAAGGGGTGGACTTTGCCTATCGAAAAGACGAGCCGATCCTTCGAAAACTCAGTTTTCGGATCGCACCTGGTGAGCATGTTGCGCTTGTTGGACCCACTGGATCAGGCAAGACCACGGTGATTCGGCTTCTCTGCCGGTTGTACGAACCCCAGCGCGGACGAATCCTTCTTGATGGCCAGGACATTCGCACTTTGCCTTTGCAAGAGCTGCGTCGACAGTTGGGTGTTGTGCTTCAAGACACCTTTCTCTTCAGTGGAACGGTGGCTGACAACTTGCGTTTGGATCAGCCCCTCGCTGATCAGAAATTGCAAGAGGTTTGCCGTGATCTCGGCCTAGATCCTCTGCTAGGTCGATTGCCCGAAGGCTTGGAAACCGAATTAAGAGAGCGGGGCGGGAATCTCAGTTCTGGGGAACGACAGCTGCTTGCTGTGGCCAGGGTGGCCATTAGAAACCCAACCGTCCTGGTGATGGATGAAGCCACTGCGTTTATGGATCCCTCCACGGAAGCCACCCTCCAGCGGGACTTAGATCGTCTTCTCAACCGCCGCACCGCAGTGGTGATTGCCCACCGACTTGCCACTGTTGAGGCGGCTGATCGGATTTTGGTGCTTCGCCGAGGGAGCCTGATCGAGCAGGGAACCCATCTTCAATTGAGGGCCAGTGGCGGTTTGTACGCCGAACTTGCGGATCTTCAGGAGCGAGGACTCGCCAGGCTTTGATCGATGAGCCAGTGATGGATGGTTTTTGCAAGAAGGTCAGGATGGCTCTGCATCGCCAGATGTCCGCACTTCTTGAGTTCTTTTAGGCAGTGTTTGTTGCTGTATTCAGCAAGGTGTTGCACATATCCGGGTTCCATTACGCGGTCTTGTTCACCGCTAATCCATAGGTTTTCCGCCCCTAATCCCGCAACCAGGTTTGGAATCTGTTTGACAGCTCCTCGGGTTGTGCTGTTCACCAAAAGCCCAAGTGCAGCCCGCTTTTCCGCTTGAAAGGGCCCCAACTTGCCGATGGGTCCTGGACACTGACTGGGACGCAGTTTCAAAATTAATTGCCCTCCAAACCTGAGACGTCGAAACGGCCTGGGTTGGTAGATCCCACCTCCTGCCGCCAACATCACAAGCCCCGAAAGTGGCTGATTCCATTCTCGACGCAGGGACGTTTCCGCATGCAGGGCAATGCTTCCGCCTAGCGAGTGGCCCATTAAGACAACTTGGCGACCCTTGGCTTGAAGGTGAATCTGCTCCGCAAGCCACTGTCCGTAGGACGCCAAGGTTGGTCGAAGCTGGGGAGGTCGCGACTCCACTCCAAATCCGGGTAAATCAGGACACCACAAAGGAATGGAAATGTCTAGACGTGTCCAGCTCGCTTCAAACGGTGCCCAGACCTTTCGGCTGAGCATCCAACCGTGTACGGCGATCAGCAGCAGATCAGAGGTCATCGGTGCGTCAGGATTAAGGAATCGTCGCAGAACAGGGTGACTAGTACTTCCTCTCTCACCCAAGAGATTTTGGTTCATTCCTATGGGAAAGAGGCTCGGATCTGTGAAATGTCCAATACCCAGCTGAGCCTGGTATTCAGCCAGTCTCGTCCGATGGATTTAGTCGAGCTGGAACAGCTCTTAGAAGCGGTGGGGTGGAGTCGTAGGCCGGTTCGGCGCGTTCGTAAGGCTCTTGATAACAGCTTGCTCAGGGTGGGGCTGTGGCGCCATGACCCGCGCATTCCACGTTTGGTGGGGTTCGCACGCTGCACAGGAGATGGCGTGCTTGAAGCCACGATTTGGGATGTGGCCGTTCACCCCCTTTATCAAGGTGCCGGCCTTGGGCGTCAATTGATGGATTACATCCTTGAGGCTCTGAAAGAGATGGGAACGGAGCGCGCCACACTCTTCGCCGATCCGGGGGTGCTGCCTTTTTATGACCGTCTCGGCTGGGACTTAGAGCCCAATGGTCACCGTTGTGGTTTTTGGTATTCCAATTGAATGGTTAAGAGGGTGTTCCGTAGTAGTCCGCAGCCAAGTCTTCTGGAGATTCTCCTCGCCGCCAGCGACGACGGAACCTGGCGTTCTCAAGGCTGCGGCGCAACACGCCCCCCCGCTGCCAGCGACGGCCATCGGTGGTGATCATCAGGCCAAGAGCACGCAAGCGAGTGACTTGGCTGAGTCGTTGCACAAGGTCGAGATCCTCCATTAACGGCAAGGGTGCATAGCCACCACTGCGCTCATAGAGGGACTTGTGTAGCAGCAGCCCCTGATCTCCATAGGGACGTTGGCACCAGCGGCTCCGCAGGGCGATCACCCCTTCCAGCAGGCGTCGGGCCGGAGTGCTTGGGTCAATACGCAAGTCAAAAAACCATGCGAATCGTTGGGCTTCAGGATCCTGAATCGCACGCAGCACGCTGCTTCCCCAGTGGCTTGGTAGACGGCTATCAGCGTGGAGAAAAAGGAGCCACTCGCTTTGGGTTTGCCGGATGGAGTGCTGGGCGCCTGCAGCAAGTTGCTTGCCGCGGCCAGGTGGATGCTTTGTGATGAAGTGGCCACCAGCGAGAGAGCTGATGCGATGACTGTGATCGTTGCTTCCACCATCAACAACAGTGATCTCGATGGAGTGCGGCCAGCGCTGTAGGTCTGCGAGGAGCAGTGGGAGACGCTCCGCCTCATTGAGGCAAGGAATGACCACGCCAAGCGTGAGGGTGTTAGCGCTCATCGCTGCCATGAGCTGAGATCAGCCAAACAATCAATATCGTTTTTCATGCTGAGTTGATGGGGGGTGATCCCCAGTCCCCGAGCGCGAGCACAAGTGATGTCCAACACCTTGTTGCTTCCCCATGGCACGGCAGTAAAGAGTGCATCGAGCTGTCGCTGCGTTAAGGCAGGGGCCAGCCCTAGCAACCAATACCCGCCGTCAGCAGAGGGGCCGAGCACCAGAGGCTGGTTTTGCAGCCTCTGGATGGCATGGAGCAGATCGTTTTGGCAAAGATCTGCAAGATCGGTTCCGATCACGATCACTGGCTTGTTGTGCCGCCCAAAGCGCGCATGATGAATTTGGCGGAGCATGCGAGCCCCTAGCGTTCCCCTCCCCTGATCCACGAGGGTGCAGGGCGGTAAGGAGCGCAGTGAGCGTTGTGCTGATCGGAGACCGACACCGCTCATCGCCACTTGAACATCCACGTCACCCTGCTCGCTGAGTGCCTTGGCAACAGCAAAGGTATGGGCGGTGAGACGTTGCTGGATGATGGCTGCCTGTTCGCCTCCAATGTCGGCGGCCAGGCGACGCTTGCAGCGGCCATTAGCTGGCCAGCGAGCCATCACAACCAGGGTTGGGATGGGTGACGACTGACTCATCCTCGGCGTGGTAATTCCTCTGGAATCACGTCCAGGGTTTGCTGTTCTCCGCCCCGTTCCACAATCAGCGGCATGGCCTTGCCCACCTGTCCTCGGTCAACAGCCAGCTGAACTTCAGAGGGGTCGTTGACGGCGGCGCCATTCACATCTCGAATCAAATCACAAGGCTTGATGCCAGCCTTGGCTGCGGGGCTGTCCTCTACGACTTCAATGACGAGCACGCCGTTGAGCTCGGGCACGGTGCAAAGGTTGCTTGTCGCGTTGATTTCCTTAGCTAACTGGGGGGTCAGGCTCTGGAGCCGCACACCGATAAACGGGTGGGAGGCCTGACCGGTGCTGATGATTTGTTGGGCAATGCGCTTGGCCAAGTTGATCGGGATGGCAAAACTCAGTCCCGCGCCAGGTGCTTGGCGAATCGCTGTGTTGATGCCGATCACTTGTCCAGCGGCGTTGATGAGGGGACCACCGCTGTTTCCTGGATTCACAGCAGCGTCGGTTTGGATGTACGGAACACGCTGACCTTCTCCTACGGCATTGGTGCGATCCACGGCGCTGATGATGCCCGCTGTGACTGTGTTGTTGAGCCCAAGAGGATTGCCAATCGCGATGGCCCATTCACCGGGCTTCAGCGCGTTCGAGTTTCCAAGGGGTGCGACGGGTAATTTTTCAGCCACCACTCGCACCACGGCTACATCCGTAAGGGGGTCGCCGCCAAGCACGCGTCCACTAAAGCTGCGACCGTCTGGCAAGGTGACGGCCACTTTGTCTGCGCCTTCCACAACGTGCGCATTCGTGAAGATCAGGCCATCAGAGCGTGTGATGAATCCAGAACCTTGACCAGCTTGTTTTTGGGTGGTTGGTCCACCTCCAAACAGGTTTCCCAGAGGGTTTGATACGCGTTTCACGGTGTCGATGCGTACGACCGACGGACCAACCCTTTCAACGACTTGGACGATGACATTGCGGCCGGGTTGAAGAGGGGCAGAACGAGGCCCATCACTCACTTCGGGCAGGGTTGCGGGTGCCTTCGCTTCAGGCTCTAAGCCAAGACGTTGACGCAGGGACGATCCACACCCCCCCATGGTCAAGCTGACTAATCCGATCCCGATCCAGGGCAGGGATCGTGCCAGGGTGCGGAAGACGGCAGCTGCCATGAACACATACGTGTTGAAACTGGTCTCATTAAAGACGGGCCGCTCGGCATGAGGCGCGTAGATTCGGCATTCGCAGAAGGTGGGATGTGGTGCTGACGGGCAGTGAGCTGTGGAACAAGGTGCAGCACGCCCTTCAGAGCAACCTCAGTAAGCCCACTTTCGAAACGTGGATTCGTCCTGCGCGTTGCAGCTCTTTTCAAGACCGGACGCTCACCCTGCAGGCTCCCAATAGCTTTGCCAGCAATTGGCTGCGCAAGAATTACGCCAGCACCATTGCTGAAGTGGCGCAGGAGATCATTGGTCATCCGATCGAGGTGATCGTGCTCGCTCAAGACGACGAAGCGGCCGGGTCTGGGTCGGCTCCTGTGTCGAGCTTGTCGCCTTCCAGCCAGCCGCTGCCCTCAACGGCTCCTGCAGTGGCTCCACCGTCGAGCTCTGCACCTCGGCGGCTTCCCGGCTTGAACATGCGCTACGTGTTCAATCGTTTTGTGGTGGGACCCAACAGCCGGATGGCCCATGCGGCTGCTTTGGCAGTTGCGGAGGCCCCAGGTCGTGAATTCAATCCGCTGTTTATCTGTGGAGGTGTGGGTCTAGGGAAGACCCATCTCATGCAGGCAATCGGGCACTACCGCCTGGAGATTGATCCTGAAGCGCGCGTGTTTTACGTGTCGACTGAAACGTTTACTAATGATCTGATCACTGCCATTCGTAAGGACGGCATGCAGGCATTCCGAGACCGTTATCGGGCTGCAGATCTCATTTTGGTGGATGACATTCAATTCATTGAAGGGAAGGAATACACCCAAGAAGAGTTCTTTCATACCTTCAACGCTTTGCACGATGCAGGGCGACAGATTGTGATTGCAAGCGATAGGCCCCCCAGCCAGATTCCGCGGCTGCAGGAGCGTTTAATCTCTCGATTCTCGATGGGATTAATCGCTGATATCCAGGCTCCTGATCTGGAAACTCGAATGGCGATTCTCCAGAAAAAAGCAGAGCAAGAGCGCGTTGCACTTCCTAGGGACCTGATCCAATACATCTCTGGCCGCTTCACCTCCAACATTCGCGAGCTTGAGGGAGCGCTTACCCGTGCCGTTGCGTTTTCGTCCATCACAGGAATCCCGATGACCGTGGAATCTGTGGCGCCGATGCTCGACCCCAGCGGCCAGGGCGTTGATGTCACACCTCAGCAGGTCATTGATAAGGTGTCAGAGGTGTTTGACGTCACGGCGGATGACATGCGAAGCAGCAGCCGGCGTCGGGCCGTGAGCCAGGCTCGTCAGGTGGGCATGTTCCTGATGCGGCAAGGCACAGATTTGAGCTTGCCCAGAATTGGCGACACCTTCGGAGGTAAGGATCACACCACCGTGATCTATGCCATTGAACAAGTGGAAAAAAAGTTAGCGACCGACCCTCAACTCGCTAGTCAGGTTCAACGGGTGAAGGATCTTTTGCAGATTGACTCTCGCCGTCGTCGTTAGGAATCACCACCCTTCCAGCCCGCAAGGTGGGATGCCGCTGATGAGCGAGCAAGCCTGCGTGCTGCAGGCAGGGCTGGATCCAAATGTTTGGAGCTGAATGGAGGCATGGGCCGCGTACGCAACCAGAGGCCCCAACGAAACTCGTGATACGGAATTAAG
>QCVQ01000027.1 GCA_003210315.1 Synechococcus sp. AG-686-F08
GTGGTTGCTGGGTTTCTCGGACGTGACCGCACTGCTTTGTGCTCGCATGGCAGCAGGTGTGAGCGGGGGGGTCCATGGGCCCTTAATCACAACCCTTGCTGATGAACCCCAGTGGAGCCAGCAGAGACTGAAAGCCCTGCTCTTTGGCCAACCTCTGCTGGATCTTCAAGGGGTGCCCTGGCAGGGAGGCGTGGCTGTCGGTCCTTTGTTAACGCTGAATTTAACGGTGGCCTCCCATTTGATCGGGACTCCTTTTCTGCCTGACCTAACGGGAGTTGTGTTGGTCATTGAAGACATCGGCGAAGCCCCTTATCGCATTGATCGCATGCTCACGCAGTGGCGATTAGCAGGTCTGCTCCAATCTCTTGCCGGCCTTGGATTTGGTCGATTCCTGGCCTGCGATGACGGGTCGGATTCCGTTGGATTCAGCTTGGAGGAGGTGTTGCGAGAGCGCACCGCTGACTTAGGGATTCCCGTGGTTGCAAATCTGCTTGTGGGGCACGGCCCGGGGGGGAATGCAGCATTGCCAGTTGGTGCGATCGCCACGCTTGATGGCGATCAGGGTGTCTTGAGCGTGGGCGCTAACCCAGGCGTTTTGCCAGCACCGCTGCAGCCACAGTGAGATCAAAAGGGGTCGTGACTTTGATATTGGAGGGACCTGCATCAAGAACGTTGACGGGCCATCCCAAGCGTTCATAAAGAGAGGCGTCATCGGTGACAGTCCAGCCATTCGCCCGCGCTTCACGATGACCCTGGCGGAGTTCATCCACAGAAAAGGCTTGCGGAGTTTGAGCCGCCCATAGTTCTGCGCGATTCGGGGTCGCTGTGATCAAGCCTGATGCATCAACCCGTTTGATCGTGTCGGTGACAGGGGTCGCTGCAATCACCGCCTTGCCACCGCGAACGGCATCTGAACAGCGGTCGAACAAGTCTGGTGAGGCGAGACAGCGGGCCCCGTCATGGATGAGCACGTGTTGTGCTTGGTCTGGCAGCCCTGCCAGCCCCCGTTCGACTGACTCCTGACGACTGTCTCCGCCGGCAATCCAAGCGACGGGTTTGGGAGCACCTTCCACGAGAGCGAGAATCTCGGCACGGTCAATCTCCTGGCCAATGATTCCGATCCAATCGATCGACTCAGCTTCAAGAGCTGCTTGCAGTGTCCATGCCAGCACGGGTTGTCCTGAGAGCGGCAGCAGCAGCTTGTTGCGGGTCGCCCCCATCCGCCGCCCACTCCCAGCGGCTGCGATCAACAGATGCATAAGCGACTCCTGTTCCTAGCAACCTGAAACGGCCTCCATACAATCAGCTCGCACCACTTGTGCTGTTGTTTCATGCGCGTTCTCGTTTTAAGCCCAGGAACAGCTCAACAGCAGCTTGAGCGTATGCCTGCCATAGCAGCCTGTGCCAACGAGCTTGGGGCTTCCATCCAAGTGGCCTGTTCCCCTGGTTACCGATCGCTGTGGACCTTGCTGCCCTCGGTGGAAAAGATCATTCCCTTTGACTTTTCTGCAAATCTGACCATGGCCGATTGGGCCAATCTTCTTGGCTGTGTTCGAGAGCCTGATTTCCAGGTTTGCCTCAATTTTGCTGAGGGACGTCAGGTGAACCTGATGCTGTCGATGAGCCATATCCCAACCCGGGTTGCAGAAGCTGGATTTGCTGCAACTGCTGAGGTCAGCCAGGTTGAAGGCTGGAGTGCCCAACGTTGTGCTGGATTTCTTGCTCCGCTGGGCCTCAGCTTGGATGCTGCAGCCTTCCGGATCAGCTTGCCCGCAGCGCTCATGAACGGGGCCCGCGAACGGCAGCCGCAGGGAGATGGGCCTCTGTTATTGCTCCAACCAGCTGGAACGGAAGAAGATTGGCCCGCAGAACGCTGGAAGCAATTACCGCTCACGATCCAAGCCAAGCTGCCTGGTTTGCGGACCATTTATCTCGCAGACAACAGCTCGCTTTCAGAGAGAGCAGCCCAGATTGCCTGCGCGGATGTGGTGTTGACCAGCTCTCCGGAGACAAGTTTGTTGGCAACGTTTTGCGGTGTGCCGTTGGTTGCACTCGGACTGTCTGACGATCAACTGCCTGAGAGGGATGTGATTCGGCATCTCGGCCATGACAATCTCCGCTCTCTTTCAGAAGCTGATGTATTGGAGGCGATGGGCTTCTGATGAAGAGGCCTCGACGGAAGTCGCAACAACGCCGTCGGCTTCAGCGCTACCCCTCACAGTTTTACCGCCCTCAGCTACGCCAGTTGGCCAGGCCATGGCTGTTACCCGTCGTAGCCCTGGCCATCGTGATCTTGGGCGGAGCGATTGGCTATCGGATTACGGAGGGGTGGGACTGGGGTGATTGCTTGTGGATGGTGCTGATCACAATCAGCACCATTGGTTATGGAGAAGTCGAACCTCTCTCCCAGGCCGGGCGGGTGGTGACGGTTTTGATCGTGGCAGGGGGCATCGTCGTGGTGCAGCTCTCGATTCAAAAGATTCTTGGCCTGACAGAATCTGGATACTTCCGTCAGTTGCGGGAGTTGAGGTTTCGCCGAAACCTACGGCGTATGCATAACCATGTGATTCTCTGCGGGTATGGCCGCATTGGTCGAGAGATTGCTGAACAGCTGCTCCTGGAGACCGTCCCTGTGCTTGTGGTGGAAATGGATTCTGCTCGGCGACAGGCAGCGGAGGAACGCGGTTTGCCTGTGCTCCAGGCCGATGCCACCCTCGATGAAACCCTCTTGGAAGCTGGACTTCATCGCTGTCGCAGCTTGGTGGCGGCCTTGCCCAGTGATGCTGCCAATCTGTATGTCACGCTCAGCGCTCGAGGCTTAGAGCCTGGATGTCGGCTCATTGCTAGAGCCGATAGCGAGGAGGCGGCAGCAAAACTCGAACTTGCTGGAGCCACGGTTGTGGTGAGTCCCTATGTCGCTGGGGGAAGGGTGATGGCAGCAACAGCTCTGAGGCCCTTGGCGGTGGACTTCATGGATTTGTTGTCTGGGTCGGAATTTGAAATTGAAGAATTTCGGTTAAGTCGTGATCCCTTGCTTGTTGGCCACTTGGCCAGCAAGAGCTTGTCGGAGCTCCAACTGGGCCGCCGCAGTGGGGCCATGGTGTTGGCCATCCGTGACGGCAGCTCCTTGAAGGGAAATCCCAGCGGGGAAGAACGGCTGGGTCCTGGTCAACTCCTTGTGGTGATGGGGAGCCAGAAGCAGCTGGAGTTATTCCGCAATTTGTTGGGTGATGCCATCGACACGATTGAAACCATGCGGGGCATCTAGCTGGCCTTGATGACTTAAAGGGCAAACGATCCCTACGATCAATCGATCGTAAAAAAAAGCGTTCATGAGTTCATCCGCTTCTCTTGACGGTCAAACCGCTCTTGTCACTGGTGCAAGCCGTGGCATTGGTCGAGCAGTGGCCTTGGCTTTGGCCGCTGAGGGTGCAGAGGTGGTGGTGAATTACGCCAGTTCTCCCGAAGCGGCTGAGGCAGTGGTTGCCGAGATTCAGGCCAAGGGCGGCTCTGCCTATGCCCTCAAGGCTGATGTCTCCGATGAGGCTTCTGTGGACGATTTGATCAAAACGGTGTTGAAGCGGAGTGAACGCATCGACGTGCTGGTGAATAACGCGGGGATTACGCGGGACGGCTTGTTGATGAGGATGAAAACTGAAGATTGGCAGGCGGTGATCAATCTCAATCTCACTGGAGTTTTCCTCTGTACGAGGGCCGTGACCCGTCCAATGTTGAAACAACGGAGTGGTCGCATCATCAACATCACCTCGGTGGTTGGGTTGATGGGCAACGCTGGACAAGCCAATTACGCAGCAGCCAAAGCTGGCGTTGTGGGGCTGACGCGAAGTAGCGCCAAGGAGATGGCGAGCCGTGGAATCACGGTGAATGCCGTGGCACCTGGTTTCATTGCCACGGATATGACGAAAGACCTTGAGGCAGACGCCATCCTTTCTGCCATTCCTTTGGGACGATTTGGATCCCCTGATCAGGTGGCTGGAGCTGTGAGGTTCTTAGCTGCTGACCCCGCAGCTGCTTACATCACGGGACAGGTGCTTCAGGTGGATGGTGGGATGGTGATGAGTTGAATTTCAGCTTTGCAGAGGCTGACCAAGCTCTTCTCTCAAGCGACGAATGCGCTGAAGCAATTTCAGTCTCCGGCTGCGGTCCGTCGCTGTGAGGTAAATACGCAGCGGTACGTAGACCAACGTCATGGTTGCAGCCATTGCAGCCATGAAAACGAAGAACAGCGCTCCGGAATCCTTCATGTTCAAACCTTAACTAGACCCTTTGCTCCGTTGGCCGGTGGATTCGGCTTTCCCCACTTCCGAGAGGAGAGGGTGTTCGTAGACGCTGGAAGGGATTGACCCGCGGGTTCCTGACACTATGGCCAAACTTCTCAGCTTCTCAGACGAATCACGTGAGTCCCTTGAGCGCGGCATGAATGCCCTTGCTGATGCCGTTCGGGTCACGATCGGACCTAAAGGCCGCAATGTGGTGCTCGAGAAGTCCTATGGCTCTCCCGATATCGTCAACGACGGTGACACGATCGCCAAAGAGATCGAACTTGCAGATCCGTTCGAAAACATTGGAGCCAAGCTGATCCAGCAGGTGGCGGCTAAGACCAAGGACAAAGCTGGAGATGGCACCACAACGGCCACCGTGCTCGCCCAGGCAATGGTCGAGGAGGGGCTTCGCAATACGGCCGCTGGTGCTAGCCCAATCGAACTTCGCCGGGGGATGGAAAAAGCTGTGGCTGCTGTGGTCGCAAGCCTGAATCAGCGCAGTCAGTCCGTCAGCGGTGATGCGATTCGCCAGGTTGCCACGGTGAGTTCAGGCGGCGATGAGGAGGTGGGTCGAATGGTGGCCGAAGCCATGGACAGGGTGAGTTTCGACGGCGTGATCACCGTTGAGGAGTCCAAGTCTCTGGCCACTGAGCTTGAAGTTACAGAAGGCATGGCCTTTGATCGCGGCTACAGCTCTCCCTATTTCGTCACCGACGGTGATCGCCAGATTTGCGAATTTGAGAATGCGTTGCTGCTTCTCACCGATCGCAAGATCAGCTCGGTGACCGATTTGGTTCCCGTGTTGGAAACGGTTCAGAAATCAGGCTCACCTCTGGTGATTTTGGCTGAAGAAGTGGATGGGGAAGCCCTAGCCACTCTGGTTGTGAATAAGAACCGAGGGGTGCTGCAGGTGGCTGCCGTGCGTGCTCCATCGTTTGGCGAGCGGCGTAAAGCAGCTCTTGCCGACATCGCAGTGCTCACCGGCGGTCAAGTCATCAGCGAAGACAGGGCGATGACCCTCGACAAGGTGACGATGGAGGACCTGGGACGGGCGCGTCGGATCACGATCAGCAAGGACAGCACCACGATCGTGGCGAGCGATGAGAGCAAAGAGGCCGTTAGTGCCCGCGTTGCTTCGATCAAGCGTGAGCTCGACAACACGGATTCGGAGTACGACCAAGAAAAACTCAATGAGCGCATCGCCAAGCTTGCTGGAGGTGTGGCCGTCATCAAGGTTGGCGCTCCGACAGAGACAGAGCTTAAAAATCGCAAGCTACGCATCGAGGATGCACTGAATGCCACCCGTGCAGCTGTGGAGGAAGGCATTGTTGCTGGAGGTGGATCAACCCTTCTGCACATCTCTGCAGAGCTTGATTCTCTGACCTCTGGTCTGGCAGGTGATCAAAAGACTGGGGTCGAGATCGTTCAGCGTGCCCTGAGCGCTCCCCTGCGTCAGATCGCTGAAAATGCAGGTGCAAACGGTGACGTCGTGGTGGATCGCGTTCGCAATAGCGGACAGGGATTCAACGCTCTCACTGGCAACTATGAAGACTTGATGAGTGCCGGAATTTTGGATGCATCCAAGGTGGTTCGTCTTGCCCTTCAGGATGCGGTTTCGATTGCCTCTTTAGTGGTAACAACCGAAGCTGTGGTGGCAGATAAGCCTGAGCCTCCTGCCCCTGCAGGTGGCGGTGGTGACCCCATGGGCGGCATGGGCGGTATGGATCCCATGGGCGGCATGGGCGGCATGGGCATGATGTAATCCCGCGATGGGATCTCTTTAAAGGGATCCCACCAGTCGGGCGTGGATGCGACACACCGACAAAGCTTCACGGGGCGGTTCGCTGCACAGTCTCCCCAGCTCTCGATTGAGGGCCTGTAGTTCTGTCATCGGCAACCCTGCAATTGGCAGACCAAAGAAGGCTCCGCTGAGGACGACAGGAAAAGCAAATTTCAGCAACATGCCCGAGTCTTATGAGACTCACCCACTCTGCCTGTTCAGGGTCCTGAGGTACTTGGCCACTTGGAGATCGACACCAGTAATCGCCGTGCCAACGACCACAAGATCGGCTCCATGCCCAAGGGCTTGGAGCGCTGAATCAGGCGATTGAATGCCTCCCTCACAAATCAAGGTCACCTGTTCGGGAAGTTGATCTCTCAGAGGAGAGATCAAGCCGTAGCCGGGGGGTGTGAGCTGTGCTGTTTGCTCTGTGTATCCATACAGGGTGGTGCCCACCCACTCGCATCCCAGTGAAGCTGCGGTCAAGCCGTTTTCGATGGAGTCCACATCGGCCATCAGTGGCGCTCCAAGGTCTGTCTTTGCCCTTTGAACGAGTTCCGCAAGGGTTTCTTTCTCTGGCCTTGGGCGGGCTGTGGCATCGAGGGCGATCACGTCAGCACCGGCTGCCCAGACCGCTTGAATGTCGTCCCAGCGCGGTGTGATGTAGACAGAGCTATCTGGACATGTGCGCTTCCACAGGCCAATGATCAGGGCGTCAGGGCAGCGGTTGCGTACAGCTCCAATATGCTCTGGGCTCTCGAGGCGCACACCCGTTGCTCCGTTGCGGAGACTGGCTTCGGCCATGGCTGCGATCACATCGGGATGCCGCATGGGTGATCCTTCCGGAGCCTGAACGGACACGATCAGGCCACCCTCAAGCTGGGTGCGGGATGGAATGGGCATGGTGCTCAGGATGCCTGCCGATCTTGGATTGCTGAGGATGCCACCATCCAGCGACGAAAGCGCTGTGCACCCTGGGCAATCGGAGGTGGCGCGACTGCGAGTGCCGGTTTTGAAGAACGATCAGCCAGGTCTTCAATCACCCCAGCCTCATCAGCGTTGGAGTCAATCGGAAGGGGTGGTGCCACGTGTAAGACCCTTGTCTCTGTCTCGACCGGTTGATCGCTAACCAGAGAAAGGGGCTGAATGTTTGGCTCCAGCTCTGAACTCTGAACAGAGGGGAGAGCGTCTGGGGATGGTTCAGCCATTCGCTTGGGAAGAGAGGTCACCCCATAGCGATGCACCCACTGCAGCTCTAATTGCGCGATGAGGGAGGTTTCTCTTAATTCATTGGCGACCAGCAAGCGACGTTGCAGGTCCAGTTGGCGGGGGTTCAGGGGCTGAAACGAAGAGACAGACACGGAATCAAGAGAGTTTGCGGTTGAGCAGTGGTCGGATGAGGAGAAACAGCCCCACGGTGAGCACGGTCAAGACCAACAAGCAGGTCTGTCCTGTGACTGCCCCGTAGGGTGCATCCAAGAGAACCAGCGAAAGATCGAGAGGACCTGAATAGGCCGCTCGAATTGGTTCTATCGCGAAGGTAAGGGGATTTAGGGCTGCTAGCCAGCCCATCCACACAGGCATAAAGCTGAGAGGTGCTAACGCGGTGCTTGCAAACAGCAGAGGAAGATTGGCAACAAAAATGACAGCAATCAATTCAATGTGACCAGGCAAGGCAAAGGCCAAACCCAGACTTAAGGCCGTAACGGCAAACACCAGAAGCAAAAGAGTGAACAAAACGAGCAGGAGACCACCAGCTCCCGGCCATCCATAGCCGAGCAAGGCCGCGGTGAGCATGATCGCCAAACTCTGTACGAGGCTCAGTGTGGTGATGTAAATAACCGAAGCGAAAACAATGGAACTTCGACTTCTTAATGGCGCAACAAGAAGTCGGTTGAGAAATCCAAATTCGCGGTCAAACATGACCGGAAGTCCTGCATTGAGTGCACCACTGAACGCTGTGAACACAATCACCCCAGCACCTAGAAAACGCCCATAGCTCATGCCACCGGGTAACAGTCCCTCTGGAGCTTTAGAAAACAGAGCTCCAAATAAAATCAACCAGATCAGTGGCTGAAGAACGCCGGCAATCAGCGTGGAGGGACGCCGTTTGAGCTGTACGAACAGGCGACGCGTTAAGGCAGTTGTTTCCTGGATCAGCTCCGTCAAAGCGCCTCTGGAAGACGCTTGATTGGCATCGATCTGGAGATGGGGGGTGGTCATAGCGCTCTGATGGAAAGGGAGGGGTGAAAGCAGGTCGTTACCGCATGGCTTGCTTGCGCTCTTGCTTGGGATCACGTTGACCGGCAATGGCCAGCTCGGCATCCATCAGGGTGCGTCCTGTGGCCTGAAGGTAGACATCGTCAAGACTGGGTCTGCTTTGGGCGAGGGCAAACACGGGAAGTCCTGCTTCCTCCAAACAAAGACGAAGGCGAGGAAGCACCTGTTCTCCATCCACTACAAGGTTCAGTGAATGCCCCTGCGAGCGATTAATCACAATGTTTTGAACGCCATCAAGGGGGTCCAGCAACGCACGAATCGTCTCTGCCTCCTGCTCATTGCTGAACTCACGGACACGCAAGGTGACCCGATCACCTCCAAGACGTTGCTTGAGTTCGTCCGGTGTGCCCTCAGCGATCACTGTTCCGGCGTCAATAATCGCCATTCGATCTGCGAGTGCTTCCACTTCCTCGAGGTAATGGGTGCTCAGCAAGACCGTTGTGCCCTGGTCTCTTAAGTCACGGAGCACGTTCCAAATTACGGCTCGACTTTCGATGTCAAGTCCGACCGTGGGTTCGTCGAGGATGAGCAGTTGGGGGCGATGCAAAAGACCTGCTGCTAGATCAAGTCGACGACGCATGCCCCCTGAATAGGTGCCACATCGACGATCGATCCAGGGATCCATGCCCAACATCTCAATCAGTTCGTCGATCCGTTGGTTCCTTTGCTTTGGTCGTAAGTGATAGAGATCGCCTTGAAGTTCAAGGAGCTCTCGCCCTGTAAGGATTTTGTCAATCGCTACCTCTTGAGCGACATAACCAATGAGGCGTCTAACGTCCCGTTGGTCTTTCAAGGCATCCAGGCCAGCAATCCGGACATTGCCAAGATCTGGAGCCAGAAGAGTGGCAAGAATTCTCAGTGTTGTGGTTTTGCCAGCACCATTCGGACCCAGCAGGCCATAGAGACATCCTTCAGGGACCTGCAGGCTCAAGTCCCTGAGTGCTGAAATCGTCCCGTAAGACTTTTCCAGGTGATCGAGCACGATCAGGGACATGAAACCGTCCACAAGCGATGGTAAAGAATCTAGGAAGCGACAGGAAGAATTCCGCCCGCGAGGATGTCAACGACCGCCCTCACCTGCAGATCAAACTGAGCGGAACCAGCCATTCGGCTCATGACAAGCAAAAGACAGATACCGAAGAGATAAAGAATCGACCAACGAAACAACCCCTTAGCGCGAACCCGGTTGTTGGGCTCAGCAGCCAGGCGCTCCACCATTTGCAGAAGGCGACCGTTGAAGGGAAGGATTAATAGCCCATATAAGGCGCCACCTTCGGGAAGGGCCCAAATGCCCAAAAAGCTCAGCAAGATCGTGGCCCATCCGTAGCGTCGAATCGCCCTCGTTGTGACCAAAGGCCCCTTGACCACTGGGAGCATTGGAATGCCAACGGCTCGATAGTCGTCATGTAGAAGCAATGCAAGTGCCCAGAAATGGGCTGGAGTCCACACCATCACAAGCGCGAACAGCCACCATCCACCTAGGCCGATGTGGCCTGTTGCTGCAGCCGCTCCCACTAGGGGTGGGATGGCGCCAGCCACACCGCCAACCACAATGTTTTGCGTGGTGCGGGGCTTAAGAAGCGCGGTGTAAAGCAGGACGTAACTGCAGAGTCCAAGGAGAGACAGACCAGCCGCAAGGCAATTCACCCCACTGACCAGCAGCGCCGCTGCAGCAAGAGTGCAGGACACGGCGCCAATAAAGGCCGCAGATGGTGACAACCGTCCAGAGGGAAGGGCTCGTCCGCTAGTGCGCAGCATGCGTCCATCTAGCTCCTGCTCCCATAAACAGTTGAGAACTCCTGCGGCGGCTGCCGCTAACGCACCACCACCAAGGGTGCATGCCAGCCTTGGCGAGGAGAGGGGCCAGCCTTCGGTGAGAGCCATTCCCCCCAAGGTGGTAGCCAGGAGAAGTGGGATCAGCCTTGGCTTGGCAACTTCAAGCCAGGGGGGAAGTTTGATTCTCTTGCGAGATGGCACCACCTCCTCTCTTGTGAGGGATGGGGGCATTGGAGCAACGGAAGCTGAACTAGCCATGACAGGGCTCCAGGGTTGAAGAATCGCGATCGATCGTGAGAGGGGAGTCGAGTGCCGATGGGCGTCTCCAGGTGAGAGCCGCGAGGACGGCCACGAGAAGACAGGCAACGAGTTGATGACATACCGTCACCGCGGGCTGACTCAGACCAAGACGCAAGGTGAAAACACCCAAAGCGATCTGCGTTGAGACCAGGAGAGTGGCTGTGATGAGAAGGGGCCATTGCTGACGAGCCCAGCCGCCGGCGATCAGAGCTGTTGCAACGAACAGCAAGACGCAGACGGCTGCTGGGGTTGCTGCACTGCGATGCCAATGAAGCCATTGGCAGGACTGACCCTCCTGCAAGCACCGTTGGGCCGCCCATGAGGTTGCCATCCGCCCCCCGAGTAGGCATTGGCCTGAGACGGCTGCAAGGCTGATTCCTCCAAGCAAAGGCCACCAGCGAGGGGCGGCAGACTCTTTGGATCCAGTGTGCAGAAGTCTTTGGGTCAATCCGCTCATCACGATGACCAGGGTCAGAGCCAGAACGAGATGGGCAGTGACAACTGCTGAGGGAAGCAGTTGAAGCACGGTCAGAGCACCGAGGCCTCCCTGAAGAACCACCAGTAGAACTAAGAGGAATGAAAGAGGCAGCAACCAGCGGGGTAGTTCCTTCCTCCAGAACCAGGCGGCACCGAGTTGGACGAGCAGGGCGATACCAACAACAAAGGCATCCAGGCGGTGGAACCACTCCAGAAACACTTTGAGATTCATTTGCCGCCCTGGAAGCAAGCTGCCGTAGCAGAGAGGCCAATCAGGACAGGCCAGTCCTGCTTCCATGACACGGGTTGCCCCTCCAATCACCACAAGGGCGATCAGAGCGACGACCAGGTGAGCGGCGAGCTGCGCCAGGCGCAAACGAATCGGAACTATTACCGATGAAGTCAACGACTGACCCTCCTAATCACTTGGTTTGTTTTTGGAAACTAGCGATCTGATCTCAAACGGCACGCTATTTACAGGTCTCCGACATTTTTAAAAGCGCCAACATCTCCCTTTGCTGACAACAACGCCCCGAAACAGGTGTGTAAGCGGGAACTTCAGGCTGCTTTAACAATCACTGCATGAAGAAGGCGTGAGATCTCCATAGTCTGATGAGACATGTACCAGGAGTTTCGTGCCCATCCCCTCGGCAATTATCACTCTTGTGCTGGGAATGATCCTTGTGCTGGGTGGATTGTGGATTGGCCAAAACATCAACCTTCTTCCTGTTGATGCCAGCGTCAATGCACCCATTTACGACGAACTGTTTCGTGTGCTGTTCAGCATCGGCACGATTTTGTTTGTAGGAATCGTTGGGCTGGTGGTGTTTAGCCTCGTTCGCTTCCGCCGTAAAGCTGGACAGATTGGAGACGGGATTGCGCTGGAAGGCAATTTGCCCTTGGAGATTTTTTGGACAGCTGTCCCAGCAATAGTTGTTCTTTTCGTGGGTCTATTCAGTTACGACATCTATGAACGGATGGGAGGAATGGTTCCCCTTGGTCATGGTGGACATGGTGATTCTCAAGCCACTGAGGAGAGGGTTTGGGGAGGAATTGGAACGGCAGGGGCAATGCAAGCCAGTTCTGAAATGTTGGTGCCACCTTTGCCTGTTGAGGTCACGGCGATGCAATTTGCTTTCCTCTTTCACTATCCCGAAGGAGACATTATTTCTGGTGAACTGCATGTTCCATCAGGACGACCTATTTCATTGAAAATGGAAGCTAAAGATGTGATTCATGCCTTCTGGGTTCCCGAGTTCAGGCTCAAGCAGGACATCATTCCAGGTCAGCCCACTTTGCTTAATTTCACGCCCACCCGTCCTGGGCGTTATCCAGTTGTTTGTGCTGAACTTTGCGGCCCTTATCACGGCGGTATGCGTTCCACAGTGGTGGTTGAGTCGGCTGATGACTACGACGCCTGGTTTCAAGCCAACCGCAAGCTCCCTGTATCTGAAGCATGACTCTCACCCTTCCTCAGCAGAGCAAACCCCCCTCGTTGCAACCAACTGGTTGGCTTCGCTATCTCAGTTTTAGCGTCGATCACAAAGTGATCGGGCTTCAATATCTTGTGTGTGGGTTTGCTTTTTACCTTATCGGTGGTGCCCTTGCTGGCGCGATTCGTACAGAGCTGACTAGCCCTGTGGCTGATTTTATGCCCCGGGATGTGTACAACCAGGTGCTTACATTGCACGGCACTGTGATGATCTTTCTCTGGATCGTCCCGGTGGTCAATGGTGCTTTTGGCAACTATTTGATTCCGTTTTATGTGGGAGCCAGGGATATGGCCTTCCCGAGGTTGAATGCGGTTGCATTTTGGTTGATTCCTCCAGCTGGTTTACTCCTGATCACCAGTTATTTCATTACTGGTGCAGCCCAGTCAGGTTGGACAGCGTACCCACCTCTCAGTCTGACAACTCCGGCGACTGGTCAAATTATTTGGATTCTGAGCGTTTTGCTGCTTGGGGGAAGTTCAATTTTTGGTGGAATTAACTTTATCGCCACGATTCTGAAATTGCGTCGGCCTGGATTGAAGCTGATGCAATTGCCTATGTATTGCTGGGCAATGCTTGGAACGAGCATTCTTGTTGTTCTGTCAACACCAGTTCTTGCTGGCACTTTGATTCTTCTGAGCTTCGATATTGTTGCTCACACGGGATTCTTTAATCCTGGAATGGGCGGAAATGTTGTTGTCTATCAGCACCTCTTTTGGTTTTATTCCCATCCAGCCGTCTACATCATGGTTTTGCCGGCCTTTGGTTTGGTGAGTGAAATTTTGCCGATTCATTGCCGAAAACCACTTTTTGGGTATACCACGATGGTGTATTCGATCATGGCGATCGTTGTTCTTGGGCTGGTTGTTTGGGCCCATCACATGTTTACCAGTGGTACGCCTCCATGGATGCGTCTGTTTTTCACAATTGCAACGGCCTTTATTGCTGTTCCGACTGGTATCAAATTCTTTAATTGGATAGCAACGTTATGGGGAGGAAAAATCAGCCTCAATAGTGCAATTCTCTTCTCTTGCGGTTTTATTGTTAACTTTGTTTTGGGTGGGATTACTGGTGTGGCGCTAGCCCAAGTGCCCTTTGATGTTCACGTTCATGACACCTATTTTGTTGTTGCACACTTCCATTACATTGTTTATGGAGGATCGGTGTTTGTGATCTTCGCGTCTGTTTATCACTGGTTCCCCAAAGTGACCGGGAGGATGTTGGATGAAAACCTTGGTCGTTTTCACTTTTTGTTGACGTTCATTGGATTCAATCTTTGCTTCGCTCCCCAGCATTGGCTTGGCCTTAATGGCATGCCCAGGCGTGTTGCTGAATACGATCCACAATTTGCCTTTGTGAATCAGATCAGCAGTGTGGGCGCCCTGCTGATGGCGCTCAGCACCTTGCCCTTCCTCTGGAACGTGATCGCGAGTGCACGTTCTGGTGAGATTGCTGGAGACAACCCTTGGCGTGCCTTGACCCCTGAATGGTTGACCACCTCTCCACCTCCTGTAGAGAACTGGAAAGGTGAACCTCCTTTGGTCACTCACCCCTATGGGTATGGAATCCCTGCAGACCAGATCGACTTGAAAGATGCCAGTGGCAGTGATTTATGGAGCAACGGCCGATGACTTCCCTATCCCCTCAAGACCAAGCGGTTGAAATTCAGGAACATCACGAAGAAAGCCATCCCGACCACCGCATGTTTGGGCTAGCCACCTTCTTGGTGGCTGACGCGATGACATTTGCAGGGTTTTTCGCTGCTTATCTCACGTTTAAAGCTGTTAACCCTCTTCTTCCTGGCGCTGTGTACGAGTTGGAGCTTCCACTCCCAACTCTTAACACCATTCTTTTGCTTGTTAGCAGTGCCACGTTCCATCGTGCTGGTGTCAATCTGCGCCGAAGTGACATGCAACGCTGCAGGCGCTGGTTGCTTTTGACAGCCGTTCTGGGCTTGGCCTTTTTGGTGAGTCAGATGGTGGAGTACTTCACCTTGCCATTCGGGTTAACAGACAACCTTTATGCCAGCACTTTTTACGCTCTCACCGGCTTCCACGGTCTGCACGTAACCCTGGGCGCTCTAATGATTTTGATTGTGTGGTGGCAATGTCGTACGCCTGAAGGACGCGTTACCGCAGACAATCACTTCCCGCTTGAAGCTGCAGAGCTCTACTGGCACTTCGTAGATGGCATCTGGGTGGTCTTGTTTGTGATTCTCTATCTCATCTGAGCCAGCTTGGTCTCCTCGTTAATGCTTCCCAAGCTTAATTCGAGATTTTTGTTGCTTCATATGAGAGTTTTGGCCAGAATAAAAGCAAATTTCATGAGTTAGATGCTCACTGGCCAGGAATTGCTGAACAGGGCCCGGTCACTCAGCAATCGCTCTGAAGACGACATTGCGAGGGGATGCGGCTATGTCGGTCCCAGTGGTCGCGTTCTGCGTAAGGGCTTCTACAAAGCTTTAGTGGAAGCGAAGGGATACAAGCTGCCCTCCTCCAGCTCTGGTGGCGGGGGTGGAACCAGAGGTCGCCAAGCCGAATTCAAGACCCGCGTTCATGGGAATGGCAATCTGCTGATTGGTCATGCCTACACCCGTCGCCTCGGCCTAGAACCTGGCCAAGAGTTCCGGATTGAACTGCGCCAAGACTCTCGTTCCATTTGGCTTCTTCCCATGAATAACGAGGAGCTCAAGGTTGCAGAGGTGGGCTCAGAGCCCGATCAAGACACAACAAAGGCCCCAGGCTGAGACCCGGGCCCTTGCGAGGACTGGTTTTAAACCATTGACCGCTAGGTGATCAGGCAGCAGCTGGTGGATCTTGATCGTTGTGAATGGTTGAGCTCAAGGCGATCAGGTCAATGCCGCTGAATAGGAAGCTGATTCCTACGAGTACGCCCAGTACCCAAAGCAAGCCCCAGAACTTCAGCGTCACGATCAGCAGTCCAAGAATGAACGTGATCACTCCATTGGCAACGGCCCAGCCCGCTCCAGGACGGTTGCTGTGAGACAGGCCGTTGAAAAAGGCGACCACACCCTCAACAAGAAACACGATTCCGATCGCTAACGACAGGGTTGCGACTTGTTCTGCCGCGTCTGCAGGACTGCGGAAGTTGCTGATCATCGAAGCCCCTGCAACGATGAACAAGGTTGAGACGACCAAACGCCAGAAGCAAATCCAGCGCCCCATGCGTTTCGAGCGGGCCAGATTGCTGATCCAACCCACCACGCCTCCAACGAGAAAGACAACCGCGATCACTCCAGTGACCCAAACGGACGCAAGCACTGGAAAGATAAGGGCGAGGACACCCAAGATGATCAGCAAAATGCCTTCAGCGATGGCGAAAGCTTTAAAAGTCCCGGCGGAATCGGGACGGTCCTCAGCGGTCATGAATTTTGTAAAAGAGACAACTCTTGAAAGGTATTGATTCCCCGAAGCGCTGACCCGTTTTTGTGATGTTCCCTCAGCACCACCCGTTAGCTCCAACCATGGGAGGCGAGCCATTCAGAGCTCATAGAGCTGTGGTTTCCAGAGTTGGATCCCCCTCCTTCCCGCGAGTGGCTGAGCAGGCGTTCCGTATAACGAGCGAGAAGATCGATTTCCAAATTCACCTCATCCCCCGGTGCGAGATCGCGCAATGCCGTGGACATCCAAGTGTGTGGAATCACGGCGATCCAAAATCGCGCACCAGCATCACTGCACCCAGCCACCGTGAGGCTGATGCCATTAATGGCAACACTGGCTTTTTCACAGATGTACCGGCCATAGGCGGCATCTCGCCAGCGCAGTTCGAGATTCCACGATTGGGTTAGGGCTTCGATGCTTGCCACTTCGCCAATGCTGTCGACATGACCACTCACGAGATGTCCGCCAAGCCGATCGGACAAGCGGAGGGCCGGCTCCAAATTGACCGAACGGCCTGAAGAGGCTTTGCGGCCGAGTGTGCTGCGTTGCAGCGTTTCCTCGCTGACATTGGCAAGAAATCCATCACCAACCAGCTCCGCCACTGTGAGACAAACGCCATCAACAGCAACACTGTCCCCTAGCTGAAGGGGAGCGAACGGAGAGCAGCCACTCACGACGAGGCCACTGCCGCGCCGTTCAATCCAACCAACAGCTTGCACCAGACCCGTGAACATGCTGTGCATTCAGCGTGTGTTCACTGGTCATAATCGAGGAAGGGGGAGAGAGCCGTCGATGGTGGAAATGAGCGTGATTGGGATTGCGCTGGATGCCGCCAGTCGGAGTCCGATCGTCCTGCTTCGAGATCCATCGCGACGGCGACAAGTGCCGATCTGGATCGATCAGGCGCAGGCCCACAACATCATGGCTGGACTCAATGGAGAGCCATCTCCTCGCCCCTTAAGTCATGACCTAATGGTGAGCTTGTTGGAGGCTGGTGAACTGCATCTCGAGCGGGTCATCATCCATGCGATTGAGGACAGCACGTTTCGCGCTGTCTTGAAACTCAGCCATGACGCGCCAAGCGATGCGATTGAGGACGTCACACAACCTGAGTCGATCGAGGAGAACGAGCTGAGCGAAGAGCTGCTGGACATTGATGCCAGGCCCAGTGATGCCATTGCGCTTGCCATCCGAACGGGCAGCAGCATTTGGATGTTGGAGGAAGTGGTCGCTGAAGCCTCGATCGCCGTGGATGCTGAAGCGGATGCAGAGGATCGAAACGAGTTTCGTCGATTTTTAGATCAGGTCAGTCCTGCGGCCATGGTCCGGCACCTTCAGTCGAGACATCCCAGGGACGACGAAACGGATGACGACACTTTGGGATGACAACAGAGCCTATGGCTGGTGTTGGGGTTCGTCGCGCTTTTGGCACGGGTCCAGCGGTGAGCTTGTTCACTCTGGGGACGATGCGTGCTTTGAAAGACCGCGAGCAAATGGTTGCCGTTGTGCAGGCAGCCCATGCCGCTGGGATCAATCATCTAGAGACGGCACCCGCCTATGGCCCTGCTGAAACCTTTTTGGGGCAGGCCTTAGATCAGCTAGCTCGAGAAGGGATTGCCCCTGAGGGTGGGTGGTTAATCACCAGCAAACTCCTTCCAGGGCTTTCTTTGGAGCAAGGGAAACACGCTATCTCTGCGTGTCTTGAACGGTTGGGACGCCCCTTTTTGCATGGCTTGGCGGTCCATGGTCTGAACCGCGAGGAACATCTGCATTGGGCGATCGACGGGGATG
>QCVQ01000028.1 GCA_003210315.1 Synechococcus sp. AG-686-F08
AACCCGGAGCTTCCTCAGTGTGACCACAGGGCCGTGATCCGCGCAGCCATGGTTTCAATCCTCATGGAGACTCTTCATGGGTTGGCTTTGCAGGGAACCCAGCCAATCGAGCAAAGCCTTGTTCACCTGGTCCGGGACCTCATCATGGGGACAATGGCCGGCTTCTAACACCACTTCATGGGTGTTCTCCGGAGCATGGCGCTGAAAGCTTGCCCGGCGTCCGGCGGCATTGATCCAGGGATCACGGATCCCCCAGAGCAAAAACAGTGGGGATTGAAGCTGGGCAAATAACTCATCGAGAGGTTGACCGCTGGGAATATCAAAGACGGTGCGAAACACCCCAAAAGCACCAGGATCCAGCGACGGAAGACGAATCGCCTCCACCAGGGCGTCGTCGACATTGGTGCGATCGACATACACCTGATTGAGGGTACGCCGAATCGTGGACCGCCGTCGCAAATTCTCAAACAACATCCGTTGCAGCACTGGGCTTTTGAGCAGGGCTGAACCAACCGTTCGGCGAGCGATGGAGCCCCAGCCACTGGGCGACGCGCGCTGTTCATCACTGAAGGGGCCAGCGGCATTGAGAAGCACCACACCCGCCGACTGATCTTTTAAAGCGGCCCCAGCCGCTAAGGCAGCAAACCCCCCGAGCGAATTTCCCGCAATCACGGTGGGGCGACCGATCCGCTCCTGGACATAGGCCACCAACTGGTCGCGCCAGAGCGCACCGCCGTAGGTGAGACCTGCTGGTTTGGCGCTGCGGCCGAAGCCAAGGAGATCGAGCGCATGCACTTCGTATTCGCTTGCCAAAACGGGGATGTTGTGGCGCCAATGGTCGGTCGACGCGCCAAAACCATGCACAAGCAACAGCGCTGGTCGTGTTTTGGCCTGGGCCGCGGCCTCAGGCTGATCAGGCATCTGGCAAAGACCATGCACCGCATGGTTTTCAAACTGCCACCAGGTCTCGCCCACCACTCTCTGTTCGTCGGGCGGCGATGCTAGGCATCCTGTTCATTCCTCCGCAGCGCCGGGCACTTGCCAACGATGGATACATACGAGATGGGGCCCCTGCTGCAAAGCAGCACGCTCAGCGGAGGCCTGTTTTGGGCGCTTGCCCTCTACCTGCCGCTTAGTGGCCCCCTGCAAAGACTGGAGGCAAGCCTGGAGGACAGCCCCCTCACTGGGGCCTGGCGTCAGGCCGCGTTGGTGATCAGCAGTCTTTTGCTCGCCCTTGCTGTGGGTGTGATCACCCAACTCATCTTGGCCTGGGCGCTCGGTCCAGGCTGGGCCTCCAGCCTGGCCTTAATCACCATTGGCTGGAGTTTGTTTCTCGTGGTCGCCCGCGGGCAAGGGGACTAAATCAAACCAACGGGATCAGCCGCCACCTCGCCATCCACCTTGTCGTCGTCGTCAGGCTTATCGCCACCAATCACCAACCGAAGCAGCACCGGTGCCAGGAAAGTGGTGCCGATCACCATCAACAGAATCGCCGCCTCAAGCGATGGAGACAGAAGCTTGGCGCTGGTGCCTAGTCCCAAGAAAATCAAACCCACCTCTCCGCGAGGCATCATTCCAAGCCCCACCACGAGACGACGGGTGGGTTGCTTGCTCACAAAGGCCCAACCAGCGGCAATCTTGCCGATCACGGCAACCATAAATAGGAAGGCAGCAATGATTAAGGCGGCACGGCTGGCGGGATCGGAAGGATTGATCACCGATAGATCCATGCCGGCACCCACCAGCACGAAGAAGATCGTGGCGAACAGGGTCACGATCGGCAGCACCGCCTGCTGAATGGCGTGATTGTGCTTGGAGCTGCTTAGGATCAGACCAGCCGCAAAGGCGCCAAGGGCGGCCTCCAGACCAATCGCAGTAGCGGTAAAGCAGCTGAGCGCCAGGATCACGAAAGAGGCCACCAGCACCTCACCTGGCGCCTTGAGTTTGTCGATCAGCCAGTCGAATGCGGGAGCAGCCGTGCGGCTTAGTCCAATCGCCGCCACAACAAACACAGCAGCGGCAGCCACGAGCTTGAGGATCGGACCAATTTCCAGGCTTCCGCCCGAGGCCAAGGCAATCACCACGGCCAAGATCACGATGCCGAGGATGTCATCGAGAACGGCCGCACCGATCACGATCTGCCCCTCGCGGGTTTTCAAATATCCGAGTTCTCCGAACACACTGGCGGTAATGCCAATGCTGGTGGCGGTCATCGAGGCGCCAGCAAAGATCGCCGGAATCGCATCGACGTGGAACAGGGCCATCAGCCCCCAGGTACCCAAGGCAAAAGGCAACACCACACCGGCCACAGCCACGGTGAAGGCCTGCGTTCCCACAGCGATGAGCTCATCGAGCTCACTTTCCAAACCGGTAAGGAACAGCAAAGCAAACAGACCCAGCTGCGCCACCGATTCCAAGGCTGGGAAGCTCTCGTTGTAGAGCTCCGTCACCGATTCAGGGGGCACATTGCCCAAGGAGCTGAGCAGGGTGATTAAGCCATTGCTCAGCTCCACTTGGGTTTCTGGTGGCACCAAAAGGTGCAGGCCAGAGGCGCCGATCAACACACCTGCGAGCAGTTCTCCCAAAATTGTCGGGAGCTGAAGGCGCACCAAAACCTCGGCCAGCGCTCGCGCTGCCACGAAGATCAGCATGAATCGACCAACCCCAATCAAGGTGCCCGCCATCTCGAGATCGTGGGCTGACAGTTCAGCCAGAAGCGGCGTGAGAAGGGGCGGCATCGCAGCAGCGAGCATCGGAATCGGCATGTTTTCTCAGCGGGACCTTAAGGGCAAACGGGATCTCTGACCGTGCATTGCGATGGCCTGCTAGCCGATGGCAACAAAACAGCCTCCTCGGTCACAGTTCGGCGACCGTTTCAAGCTTTCTTGGTTCATTACCACCACACTTACTTCAACACAAAAAGCATTCGCCATATTTCTCTCTCCATGAGCAGCTCCGAACCCCTCGATCTTCGCCTTCCAACTCCTGGTTGCTACGCCGACCCAGAACGGGCGGGATTGGATGCTGATGCCGTGTTTGACGGCATGACAGAACATCTGTTTTTCACTCTGGGCAAGCTGGCTCCATCTGCCAGCCGCCATGACCTCTACATGGCCCTCAGCTACGCCGTACGCGATCGGCTGATGACCCGTTATCTGGCCAGCTTGGAAGCGATTCGAGCTCGACCGCAAAAAACCGTGGCCTATCTGTCTGCGGAGTTTCTGATTGGCCCGCAGCTGGCCAACAACCTGCTGAATTTGGGAATCCAGAACGAGGCAGAAGAAGCCGTGAAGCGCTTCGGGATTGAATCCCTGCAGCAAATTATCGAAGTGGAAGAAGAGCCTGGCCTGGGCAATGGCGGCCTTGGGCGATTAGCCGCTTGCTACATGGAATCGCTCGCCAGTTTGCAAATTCCTGCCACCGGCTATGGCATCCGCTACGAATTCGGGATTTTTGATCAGCTGATCCGCGATGGCTGGCAAGTGGAGGTCACCGACAAGTGGCTGAAGGGCGGCTGGCCCTGGGAACTGCCCCAACCCGACCAGGCCTGCTTTGTGGGCTTTGGTGGCCGCACGGAGAGCTACCTCGACGACAAGGGCAACTACCGCTCTCGCTGGATCCCATCGGATCACGCCATCGGCGTTCCCCACGATGTGCCCGTGCTCGGCTACCGCGTTAACACGTGCGATCGCCTGCGCCTCTGGCGCGCCGACGCCACGGAAAGCTTTGATTTCTACGCCTTCAACATCGGCGATTACTACGGCGCTGTGGAAGAGAAAGTGGGCAGCGAAACCCTTTCCAAAGTGCTGTATCCCAACGACGGCACCGATGAGGGACGCCGCTTGCGCCTGAAACAGCAGCACTTCTTTGTGAGCTGCTCCCTTCAGGACATGCTGCGCAGCCTGGATAACCGTGGGCTTTCGATTGACGACTTCCCTGAGTACTGGACCGTTCAGCTCAACGACACCCACCCCGCCATCGCGGTCGCAGAACTGATGCGTCTGCTGATCGATGATCGCCACATGGAATGGGACAAGGCTTGGGATATCACTCGCCGTTCCGTGGCTTACACCAACCACACATTGCTTCCCGAGGCACTCGAGAAATGGGACCTCAACCTGTTTGGAAGCCTGTTGCCCAGACACCTAGAGCTGATTTACGAAATCAACCGCCGCTTCCTGCAGCAGGTGCGCTTGCGCTACCCGGGCAACGAGGCAATTCAACGCAAACTCTCGATCGTTGATGAGGAGGGTGGTAAGTCGATCCGCATGGCTCACCTCGCCACGATTGGCGCCCATCACGTGAATGGCGTGGCGGCGCTGCACTCCGACTTGGTTCGTGAGCAGCTAATGCCTGAATTCGCAGAGCTATGGCCTGAAAAATTCACCAACGTGACCAATGGCGTCACCCCGAGACGTTGGGTTGCACTCTCCAATCCCGGACTCTCCTCCTTGCTTGATGAGCATGTAGGCCCCGACTGGGTCACCAACATGGAGATTCTGCGCAAGCTTGAGGATCGCCAGAACGACACGGGCTTCCTGACGCATTGGGAAGACACCAAGCTCTCCGTGAAGCGCAAGCTGTCCACTTACATCCACCGCAACACAGGCGTTTTGGTGGATCCCTCAAGCCTGTTTGATGTACAGGTGAAGCGGATTCATGAGTACAAACGCCAGCACCTCAATGCTCTGCAGGTGATTACCCAGTACCTGAGGATCAAAAACGGCCAAGCCGATGGCATGGCGCCTCGCACGGTGATCTTTGGAGGCAAGGCGGCACCTGGCTATTACATGGCCAAGTTGATCATCCGCTTCATCAACGGCATCGCCGAAACGATCAACGCTGATCCCGACATGGACGGACGTCTGCGGGTGGTGTTCCTCGCTGACTACAACGTGAAGCTGGGCGAACAGGTGTATCCAGCGTCGGATCTTTCCGAACAGATCTCGACTGCAGGGAAGGAAGCCTCCGGCACCGGCAACATGAAGTTCGCCATGAATGGTGCTCTCACGATTGGCACCCTCGACGGCGCCAACGTGGAAATCCGTGAGCACGTGGGTGCAGAAAACTTCTTCCTATTCGGCAAGACCGTGGAAGAAATTGCTGCCCTCAAGCAAGGCGGCTACAGGCCTTGGGAAGTGGTTGAATCTGTTCCTGAACTCGCTGAAGCGATCCGCTTGGTGGAGATGGGTCACTTCAGCAATGGCGATGGTGAGCTGTTCCGTCCTCTGATCGACAACCTCACGGGGAATGATCCTTTCTTCGTGATGGCTGATTTCGCCGATTACTTGCGCGCTCAAGATGCGGTGAGCCTGGCCTGGACCGATCGCCATCATTGGAACCGGATGTCGGTGTTGAACAGCGCCAGAAGCGGCTTCTTCTCATCGGATCGCTCGATCCGTGACTACTGCCGCGACATCTGGAAGGTTGAACCCATGCCAGTCGAGATCACCTGCGACGTGCGCTGACATTCTGAGCCGTCATTGAAAAGCCCTCGAGTTGATCTCGAGGGCTTTTTTGTCGTTCAGCTGCGATCGGGAAGATCAGGAGTTTGGTGCAACAAACGATTTAATCGCAAGCGATCTGCATTAAGAGGATCTGGGGCGAGCTCACCGGCGAGCTCCCTGAATTTTTGTTCAATATCGTCGGGCACGCGCACATCAAAGATGCGCTCCATCAACGCTTCGATGGAGAACAGGTGGGCATTGATATTTTCTAGATCAGCCATCGCTTGATGGATGGCATCAGCAGGCTCTTCTCCACCACCGATTGGGGTGGCATGGGTTTGGGCATCAGTTGCTGGAGTGCCGTGCTGCTTTTGTAGATCCTCCAGGACTCGGCCAGACAGGGTTCTAAAGGCTTGAAGGGCCGCCCAACTCAGCTCTTGCTGCTGACGCAACGTTGGTGACTCTCTGATCAGACGGTCATGCTCGCGATAAAAGCGTTGACAGTCCGGACATTGACAGGGCTCTTCAGGCAAAGCAGACCCTCAGTTAGTAACCATCATGACACCTGATCAGGCCGCCAATGGAGGATCCTGATCGAACTCGGATCGATCACCGAACTGATCTGCATCCCTTTCCACGACAGCAGGTAGAGGAATCTCGATCGAGCTCACCACATTGAGTGCATCGCGCAAACGCATGGAATCGGCAAACCAACCCATCGCTTGTTCGGTATCTCCACGACTCTCAGCGTCACTGGCCTGATCTTCATGGGCTTCCGCCAAAAGGGCGAGCCAGCAAAGGCAGCGCGCTTGCACCACAGACAAGTCAAGGTCTGTTGGTTGGCTGGCAGCGATGCGTTCGCTTTCCTGCTGAACCAAAAGCCGCAGCCGAAGCTCGTGAAGCTGGGTCATGGAACCGGTTCACACCCTCAAAAATAGCGGGGGTCTGGCATCTGGCTACCCCAGCCATTCAAGACAATCCATCAATTTGTTTCTGTGAGCAGGAAAAGTTCAGCCTGAATGACTATCCAAGAGGCATCAGTTGAAGCCTTCAATGACGCGCAAGCCTGGTTTATTTGCAGACTTCAAAGCTTTTATCAACAAAGGGAACGTGGTTGATCTCGCCATTGCCGTTGTGATTGCAGGAGCTTTCGGCAAGGTAGTTGGCTCGGTTGTGACCTTGATCATGACCAATGCGCTTGAGCCTGCCTTGAAGGCGGCCAACGTGGACTCGCTCAATTCCTGGCCAGCAGGCAGCGTGATTGTGGCGATCATCAACTTCCTCGTGATCGCCTTTGTGTGCTTTCTGATTGTGAAAACCATTGAGGCCTCCAAACGCAAGCAGGAGGTCATTGCCGAAACAAAACCCGATCCCCAGGCGCAACTGGCGTCTGCGATCACTCGCCTCACCGATGCTCTTGAGCGCAAAGGTTTCTGAGGGACCCAGGCTGAAGGCGATAGCAGTCAGTCACGGGGCTGGCGGGACTCGAACCCACGACCTACGGTTTAGGAAACCGTCGCTCTATCCGGCTGAGCTACAGCCCCTCAAGGGCCATTATGGGGGTTGAAAGTAGGCGAGGTGATCGCAATTGATGGGTGTTGCCCTTGGGTAACACCCATCGGTTGAGGAAAGTCCGGGCTCCCCGATGGCCAGGCTTGCTGGGTAACGCCCAGTGCGGGTGACCGTGAGGAGAGTGCCACAGAAACACACCGCCGATGACCGGTTCCGCCGGCACAGGCAAGGGTGCAAAGGTGCGGTAAGAGCGCACCAGCAGCATCGAGAGGTGCTGGCTCGGTAAACCCCGGCTGGGAGCAAGGCCTAGGAACGACGGGTGGCCATCTTCCCCGTTCCGCCTTTGTGCGCCGCTCGAGGTCGTCGGTAACGGCGATCCCAGATAGATGATCACCCCCCTTCCTTGGAAGGGTGAACAGAACCCGGCTTATGTCCTGCTTTCAACCCTTTTTTTGATGTTCCTCTAGGCGGCATCAACAAGGACGTGCGGCTAAAACCAAGTCATTCGCATCCAAAGGAGTTGCTGTGATCACTCCCCAGCGCGAACAGCAACTTCAAGAGCTCTGGTGCCAATTGGTCCCTGATTCGAGCCTTGCCACACAGGGAGAGCTGAGCCGGGAGCATTTGGAGCATCTCGAGGAAGCCCTCACCCACACCTCTACGGGGTTCGCCCGCCATCACGAACAGCTGGAATTTCTCGGTGATGCTGTGCTGCGGCTGGCGGCATCGGATTTCATCGAATCGGAACATCCCCAAATGCCGGTGGGGGAACGCTCTGCCCTACGGGCCCAGCTGGTGAGCGACCGCTGGCTGGCGGAATTAGGGGAAAGAATCGAAATTGAATCACTGCTGAAGCTTGGAGCCAAGGCCAGCGGCGATATGGCAGCACGCGCCACCCTTCGCGCCGAGCACTGCGAAGCCCTGATCGGTGCGATCTACCGGATCAGCGGCAAAGTCCTCCCCGTTCAAACCTGGCTGACTCCTTACTGGCGCCAAGCAAGCCTTGAGGTGCTCGCGGATCCTCACCGCGGGAATAGCAAGTCGGCTCTGCAGGAATGGAGCCAAGGCCAGGGGCTGGGGCTGCCGACCTACACCTGCCAGGAAATCAGCCAACGCCATGGCGACCCACGGCGCTTTCACTGCCAGGTGTTCATCCAAGACCAAAGCCACCCGAAGGCAGAAGCATGGGGTGGATCGCGGCGCCAAGCAGAGCAGCAGGCTGCCAAGGCAGCCTTACTCCAAACTCACGATGCAGCAGGCGGCAAGATTGCTCCGCACTGATCACAGTGCAGAGCTTTGTTGTGATGGGTTGAGGCTCCACAACTCAGGCAGCTGCGGCTGCCACGGCGCACCTGCTGCATCGTTTCCACGGTGATGATCCCCGTGGGAATGGCAATGATCCCAAAGCCCAGCAGCATCACCACAGCAGCCAGCAATTGGCCGAGCACGGTTTGGGGAACGATGTCTCCATAGCCCACGGTGGTCATCGTGACGATCGCCCAATACACCCCTTGGCCAACGGTCTGAAACTGGGTTTCTGGATGGCTGCTTTCCACAAGCACCATCAAATAGCCCAACACCACTTGGGCCATCACCACAAAAAACAAAAACACGCCAATGCGGCGGGCACTGGCCTTTAAGGCATTACCCAGCAACTGGGCTTCATCGAGGAAGCGCAGCAACTTGAACACGCGCAGCACCCGCCCAAACTTAAAGATCCAAAGAATCAGGCCACTGCTGATCTGGGGAACGAAAAAGAACAGAACGGCTGAAACATCAATCAGGCCGTAAAAGCTGAACAAGTACTGGCGCGGCCTGGGCGACACCCATAGGTGCAACAGAAAGTCGGCGATGAACACCAACAAACAACCATGCTCGAGTTGCCCCACCCAACTGGGCACTTCACCCGGGGCAGCCAGCCTTAAGGGATGGGGCTGCACCAACAGGCCAGCCACACTGAGCAGAATTGTTCCGAAAATGATCAGGTTGTAGACACGCCCCGCCCTTGTGTCTGCCTCAAGAACAATCCGCCGCAAGCGCAGGCGCAACGACACCAGATCAGGCAGCACTGAGATCGCTGAGGCGCATCGTCACAAGCTTGTCCCAGTTGCCGCCTTCAAAGAGCACGGCGGCGCGATCGCCACTGATGCGCTGCACAAACCCGGTGTAGCCGGCATAGATCGAGCGGGCGTCGACCACGGTGACCGTGGCGCCAGGCAGGATCGGTACAGCGGAAGCCATGAAAGGAACGGGCAGTCGTGGCGCCATTATCGAACGATGACTTCCACTCCGTCACCCAGCTCCACTGATCCGAACAGCGCAGACGAATGGATGCCTGTGGGGACGCTCGTGGGCGCTCAGGGATTACGGGGCGAGCTACGCCTCAACCCGGCCAGTGATTTTCCCGAGCGCTTCACCGAACCTGGGCCTCGTTGGTTGCAAACCAAGGGAGCAGAGCCAAAAGAAGTAGAGCTCCTCGAAGGCCGGCAGCTGCCAGGCAAAAGCATCTATGTGGTGCGACTGAAGGGGGTGAACAACCGCGCTGGCGCAGAAGCGCTCGTAGGCAACACCGTGCTCGTTCCAGCTGCGGACAGGCCCGAGCTTGCCGAGGGGGAGTTTCACCTGCTGGATCTGGTGGGCCTAAAGGCGCGCTTAGCCGGCAGTGATGAAGCGATCGGCACAGTGAGCAACCTGATCAGCGGCGGCAATGATCTGCTCGAGATCAAGCTGCACAGCGGCAAAACGGTGTTGGTTCCTTTCGTGGAAGCGATCGTTCCAGAGGTGCAGCTGGAGGAAGGCTGGTTGCTGCTCACCCCGCCACCAGGACTCCTGGAGCTTTAAGCGAACCAAATCAGCAGCAAAGGCACGATCAGGGAGTAAGCCAAGGAGAGCGGCCAACCAAAGCGGAAAAAATCAAGGAAGCGATAACGCCCAGGGGCGTACACCATCAGGTTGGTTTGATAGCCAATCGGCGAGAGGAAGCTCTGGCTGGCCGCAAACACCACGGCGGTGGCAAAAAGCATCGGCGGCTGTCCCAAGCCGGTGGCCACAGCAGCAGCAATCGGTAAGACCAGAGCCACAGCGGCCGCGTTGCTGAGCAGTTCGGTGGCCACCAGGGTGATCGCATAGATCACCAGCAAAGACACGTAAGCCGAGCTGTTTTGCAAGAGCATCAGCAAGCTTGAGGCCGCCTGATCAGCCAGGCCCGTTTTCTGCATGGCCACACTGAAGCTGTATAGACCACCCAACAGCAGATAGAGATCCCAGCGAATCGAGCGCAGCGCCGTTCCGGCATCGAGGCATTTGCCGATCACCAACACGCCAACGCCTACAAGCACGGCTGCTACCAAGGGCATCACCTTGAAACCGGCCAGCAGCAGCACGGCCAGCATCACGCTGATCGCCAAACCCTTGCGGTGGGTGGAGGGCAGGTCGTCGTCGAGCTGGTCGAGCACCACCAGATCGCTGGATTGCTGCAGACCGCGCAGTGCATCAAGCGGAGCTTGCAAGAGCAGCATGTCGCCCTCACGCAACACCACCCGTCCCAAGCGATCGCGCAGGGTGCTGTTGGCCCGGTTCACAGCGAGCACCGTGGCATTAAAACGCTGGCGAAAGCGGAGCTCACGCAACGTGGCACCAGCTAGCAAGGAGCCTGCCGGCACCAACACTTCGGCGTGGCGGATGTGGGGGAGCTCTTCTGCAAGAAGGGTGCCCGCCAAATCCACCATCCGGTCTTGCTGCAAACGCAACAGCTCCTGGCGGCTGCAGCGCAACAGCAAGCGATCGGAAGCTTGCAAACGCAATTGGGCAAGAGGCGGCTGGAGACGTTGGCCGTCGCGGTGCACATCGAGCACATCCACATCAAAGCGGCGCTGCAAGCGGCTCTCATGCAAGGTGACCTCACAAAGCGGAGAGCGCTGCGGAATCACAACTTCTGTGAGATAGCCATCACGGCTCAGCGCTTGGAGGTTGTCGTCGCTTTGATCACCGCGATCAGGCAAATAACGCCCAGCAATGACGAGATAGAAGGCACCGATCAGCCACACGGGAATACCGATGGCCGTAAACGAAAACAGCTCAAAGGAGCCATAGCCCAGCCGGGTGACCACATCACTGGCGAGCAGGCTGGTGGAGGTGCCAATCAGGGTGATCGTGCCACCGATCAGGGTGGCAAACGACAGCGGCATCAACACCCGCGACGGGCTGATGCCGCGGCGCTGACACCAGCCCTGCACAACCGGCAACAAGATCGCCACGATCGGGGTGTTGGGAATGAAGCCGGAAATCGGCGCCACCACAAAGCCAAATACCAGCATCAACTGACTGGGGTTACGGATTCGCGGCGATGCCAGCAATTCACGCAAGCGATCCAAGGCACCGCTGTGCAGCAAGCCATTGGAGAGCACAAACAAGCCCACCAGGGTGATCAGGGCAGGGCTACCAAAGCCAGCCAAGGCCTCATTGGGTGTGAGCACACCTGTGGCCATGAGCAGGCCTGCGGCCAACAAGGCCACCAGCTCAGGGGCGAGCCATCCGCCAATAAAACAGGCGATCGCCGCCCCCAACAGCAGCAATGTGACCAGGGCGCTCAAGACGGCCTCACTGGGATCAGCAGTACAAGTACGACTTCAGCATCGGACATTGCGCTGCTGGCTGAGGCGAGCAGAGCAGGGAGGCTCGACAAAGGAATCAATGCCCTTTCAAAGGTCATCAGCCTGGATCAATCAGATGCAGCGCTTCTGCTCCTCCGCATACAGCACGAGGGCTCAGACGCCTGTCAAAGCTGACAAGCCTTCCTTGGTGATGCACAGCGAGCGCAAGAAGGTAGGTGTCCGTGATTTGCCCGTGATGAAGAAGTGCTTTTGCCTCAATTACTCCAGCAGCCTCCCAAGACAACGCATCAGGCCAAAAAACATGAGTCGGATGGGCAAGCAGTTCTTGGAGTAATGGCATAACAACCAGAGGCCCGCCAGGGCTGTTGGGATAACGCGGGTTCCCGAGAATCCGCAACAGCGCGTTTTGAGTGACGGGGCACGTCGCCCAGCCATGGCCGCCATGGGCCTGAAACCAGCGGTGGGATGGCTCATGCTGCACGTGCTGAGGATCAACCAAAGCGATCAGCACATTCACATCAAGCAGGGCAATCGGTTCGGCCATCAAGCCTCTTCATCGCGCAATTGATTCACACGTTCCAGATCAACAACCCCACCAAAAGCCGTCACCGGCAATTGCGGCAATCCAGAGCGTTGCTCCAAAACGTTCTGCGACCCTCCGTCCGCTGCCCCGGACAGGGCCTGTCGGGCTAGGTCGCTAATGACATCACCCACAGAACGGCGACGCTGGCGAGCCAATACACGTGCTGCGGCAAGCACATCGTCATCGATCCGCAGCGTCGTACGCATCAAGCATCACACATCTTTCATCACTTTAAGCGGCAAGCCATGGCATCTACCTGTCGCGGTAGTAACTCAAGCGACCCAGGAGCTCCTGGCAGCTGCAGGCGTTGGCCGTGGCGATGCACATCGAGCACATCCGCATCAAAATGGTGCTTTAACTCGCTCTCGTTCAGGGTAAGTTCACACAGCAGAGAGCGTTAAGGGAAACAGTTCAAAGGTGCCATAGCCCAACCAGGTGACCAGGACACTGAAGACAACCTCAGTTGGATCGGCAACATAAAAAGGCCTCAGGCACTTTTAGGCACTAACAACCCTCAACGAAGGCTATGAATCCTTCTCCGTAGCAGCAGCTGCCGCAGCACTAGCCCCAATCACTCGATCTCCCCGCTCCCACTCGGGCACCAGCTCAGCAAGCAAAGCCAGCGCACCCTCCCGATCCTGCCCTGCGATAGCAGCATCGAGCGCATCCAATCGAGGCCACAGCACCTCAGGAGGCAGGGCCCGTTCGTGGGCGCGAAAGATCAAAGGGTGTTGGGTGGCTTCGGTCCTAGCATCGATAAGGAGTTCTTCGTAGAGCTTTTCGCCGGGGCGCAGGCCCGTGCAGGTGATGGCGATCTCACCGCTTGGATTCTGAGCATCCCGCAGCGAGAGGCCGCTGAGCCGCACCATCTGCTCAGCCAAATGTTTGATGCGCACCGGTTCGCCCATATCCAGCAAGAAAACATCTCCGCCCCTGGCGAGGGTGGCTGCCTGAAGCACCAGCTCGGCTGCCTCTGAGATCGTCATGAAGTAGCGGATGATCTCGGGGTGAGTAAGGGTGATCGGTCCTCCAGCGGCAATCTGTTTACGGAACAGAGGCACCACCGATCCTGATGAACCCAGCACGTTGCCGAAGCGCACCATTGCCAAACGTGTACGCGGCTGGCCAGCTCCCTTGGCACTCTGAGAAAGCTCCTGTGCCGAGGCCTGCACCACCAGCTCTGCCAGACGCTTGCTGGCGCCCATCACATTGGTGGGACGCACCGCTTTGTCGGTAGAGATCAACACCAGTTCGCTCACTCCCGCCGCAACGGCGGCCTGACAAACCACCTTGGTGGAGCCCACATTGTTGGCAAGTCCCGCCAGTGGGTTTGCTTCCACCAGAGGCACGTGCTTGAAGGCGGCGGCATGGAACACGGTCTGTACGCCGTGGTCTTCAAAAAGTCGCTGCACCAGAGCCAGATTAGCGGTGCTGCCGAGTACCGGCAGCAGCATCACCGAACCAGCTAGCTGCTGCTGAAGCTCCTGCTCCAAGGCATAGAGCAACGGTTCACTGCTCTCGAGCAGGATCAAAGCCTTGGGGGCCAGCTGCAGGATCTGGCGGCAGAGTTCCGAACCGATCGAACCACCAGCTCCAGTGACGCACACCACCGCATCGCGCAGGCCAGGGCCGAGCAGCTCATGAACGGGCGGCACGGGATCACGACCGAGCAGGTCTTCAATGGCGACTGGACGGAGCGCATCGATGCGGGCCCGACCGGAGGTGAGGTCATCAACCGAGGGGATCTGCAGCACCGGAATCGTCTGAAGTTGTAACTCAGCCACGATGCGGCGGCGTTCGCTGCGGGGCAGCGAGGGGATTGCCAGCAACACCTGATCAAGCTGATCCTGCATCTGACTCAGCACCTGGGGCGGCTGAATCGGAATACCGTTGATCGAGCGCTGCCAGAGCACCGGTGCATCATCTAAAAAGGTGATGATTTGGTGGTTACCAGCCAGGCGCAGGGAGGCTGCCAGCTGGGCGCCAGCCTCACCGGCGCCGTAAATGGCCACACGCATCATCTCCTTGGGACCCACCGAGCGAAGGGACAAGAGCAGATCACGCAGGGCAAAGCGCACTGCTCCGGTGAAGCCGGTGAGCAACAACCAGAGCAGGATCCAGCTGCTGCGGGGAGGCATCGGCAAGCGCAGCAACGCGCCGGTGCCGACTAGGAGCAGCACCAGCAATCCATTGCGACCAGCGAGGCGATACAAAGCCTGACTGCCGACGTAACGCGTCAGGCCCTTGTATTGCCCAGAGAAGGCATATATCAGCAGGCCAAACAGCAGAGCCGCTGGCAGCAACCACCAGCCGGCAGCCTGAAAGCTGGGATGAAAGAGATGGGCCAGACGCAACCAGAAGCTGAGCCAAACCGACATGGGCAACAGAAGGGCATCTATGCCGATCAACAACAGCCGGCGGACTCGAGACGGAAAGCGAACAGCTCTTTCGATGACACCGATGGGATATGAACGCGTCAACTCAGGTTTCAAGTGCGGGAGGCCACGGAGAAAGGAACAGCCACTTTTTGATCAAGCCAGATACCGATCAATAAATCAAGGGCCACAAGGGAGATCAGCCAAGACAAGCCACCCCACAGGAAGGCGAAGGCAAGAAGAGAGGTGGCGGAGATGTAGAGAATGGAGACGCGGCCATGAGGCCAACCAGCCTGATGCAGGCGCTGGAACAGATGCAGGCGGTGGGCCTGAAACACTTGCTGCCCAGCGGAAAGTCGCCGCGGCACGCAAAGGCAGGCATCTCCCAGAAGCGGGGTGGCCACAAGCAGCAAAGCAATCGCTTCAGACCAGGAGGATGCCTGAAGCACGAGCACAGTAAAGACTGCACCCAAAAAGGTGCTGCCAACATCACCCATGAACACCTTGGCGGGGCTCCAGTTCCAGAACAGGAACCCCAGCAAGGCACCCACCAAAGACCAGATAGGCCAAGGAGCATCAAGCTGAATGGCGCTAGCAGTAATCGCCACGGCCATGCAGCCCGCCACCAGGCCATCCAGGCCGTCCATGAAGTTAGTGAAGTTGATCACCGATGTAACAGCAATCAACAACAACAAAAGCAGAGGGAGCAAGTCGACGGTCAGAGCCACAAGCGGACTAACCAAGATCACTACGAAAGCAGTGGCGAGCTGAACGCCATAACGCCAGGTGGCGGGAAGGTTGTGACGATCGTCAAGAAAGCCCACCAGGGCAAGGGGCAACGCCAACAAGGGCGCAAAAAGCAGTTGCATAGACGTCGAAGACGTTGTCAACAAAGCAAGAGCACTAGCAAAAAAAGCGATTAGGACAAAAGCAATGCCACCGCCAGTAGGCTTAGGGAAGGAATGAGAACTCCTTAAGTTAGGATGGTCTAAAATACTAATCCTAAGAAAAGGAATAAGACCTCGCAGCAGCCACCAACTAGAAGCTGTAGCAAAGACAATTACCGAGAGCTCAAAAAGCATTAACCAAGTGGCAGAACAGCAAAGTAGTGAGGATTATAATTAAGCGACTGATGTGCTGGCGTGAAAACAGAGAGGGTGAACTAATACGCAACACAACCTCAAAGATCTTGGGCGAGAAGGAAAACAAGGGAGCAGTTAGGATAAAAAACAGCCGATTGGGGATCTGGATCAAACGACATCATCGGAATGGATCCGCAATGGGCTGGGTCTGCTGCAAACAAAGGATCATAGAGACGCAGCTGAGATTCGTATCACCACCAAGTGCGATACGTTCCGGCAGATTGAAATCCCAACCAGACTCTAATTGCGAAAAGAATTTCAAAGCGACCGCTACAAACTGAGAAGCATGAATAGATTGGCGTAAGCCCAAATATTTCGGCACAGGCAGTAAAAGAACTTTGCAAACGACCAAGAGCAAACGACTAAAATTCGAATTGCCATACTGACCAACCTGACCGAAAATAATGCTAAGGCGAGGAATTCGACAACTTACCGAAAGAGTTCTACAGGAAGTAAGCAACTGATCTTCAGCGTTTGAGAGACAGGTAGCCATATCAAGATCGGAAGAGTTGCACGCGTATCGCATAGTCAAAAGAGAAAAAGAAGAATATGCAATTAGGCCCAATCATCCCCAATTCACTGCAGATAATTTAAAATAAGGTGATTCAAAAGGGACAAATGGCCTATAAGTGTCACTGATCCAAAGAGAAGCAGTCAAATTATCACGGTCAGAATAAAACAAATGAAGAGAACTAAAGTCAACAAGACTAGATATGACAGTGGCATTGCCCGGCAAACAAGAATAAGCAAATAATGGACATTTTGAGATTTCATAAAGGGCCTATATCCTGAAAGATTCTTCGCTTCCAGTCGAAGCACCAAAATGATGGATCTGAATCATTTATGAACCACAGCTTGAAAGAAAAGCACAGTAATTTAAATAACCCACAGGCGGGCAAAAAGGTGAAGGTGAATAGCAGAATATAAAAAGCAATCCTAGACGTTCACAAAGAATTTTCCAAGAGACTTTTCTGCTGCACTTTGCGAAAAACAAGATTGAAAAAGCTCAAAGGCAGATGCTCTAGCTGAAGATCTTAAGTAAGAAAGCTGTGAACTAATAGAAACAACGAAATCCGATATGAGCTCTGTAGAGGACAAACTTCGGAAGTCAGGCAGCTCAGAACAATTAGGATTACTTAAAATAATCCCGCAGGAGTACTCACGGACTAGCTCAGAAACTGCGTTTTCGCCAAAACTAATGACTGGCGTAGCAACTGAAAGAGAAGAAACAAAGCGATAACAAATAGTGTCAGAGATTTCACTTTTACGAAAAGGCACTAATGATAGATCAGCTTTTGAGCAAAGATGTAAGCAATCAACTTTTGGCAAAAAACCGTAAAAAATAACATTTTTTAGCTCATGCAAAGAACAGAATGAACGAATTCTGAGCATTCCAGAACCACCACCAACAAAAGACCATGTAAAATCTAGTGACGCTGTGTAAAGCAAAAGATTTTCCAACAAATCAAGGTCATGGGCGGAACCAAGATTGCCAATACTTATAACACGTATAGGAAATGCCAGTTCATCAGAATCACAACCAAATCTGGGAAGGACGTCATTAGGTTCCCAGGAATAGAGCAACTCAACACCCTTTAAACTATTAAAAGGGGACGCGAACATAAAAGATGGTGATGAAACGAAAAGATTGGTAAACGACGAATAAATAGTCGAAACAAAGTGCTCAATTAATGAGTACATAAGCCTGGTCAGGGGAGAACCACATAATAAGGCGGAGATTGATTGTGGCCAAAGG
>QCVQ01000029.1 GCA_003210315.1 Synechococcus sp. AG-686-F08
ATTACCAAGTTGACCATTTGGAAATAGAAAAATCATAAGAAAAGAGGGAATTATTATCGCTAATAAAAAGGTAGAAAAAAGGGCTGTAAATGCTCTAATATTGGAGGTAGAGAAAACTCAAAATGAACGTAGGACTTGTTACGGCAGATAACGGCGACGGGGGAGCGGCAAGGGCGGTGAGACGCTTAGCAACCGGCCTAACACAAAGAGTTGCCAAGGTGGATAATATTGACTTGGTATGCAGAGGGAGAGAAGAAAGTGGTTACCATTTGGTACAACCAAAGTACAAGCTCCAAAGTCAACAAAATAGGCCTGATAAACTATTATACGAAACATTCGAGATAAAGGCACAGGGATGGTGGCAAAAATATATCAGCCCAGCAGGCAGATATGACTTTTTTTCTGAGGGGTACACATCAGATATAAAAAAAACATTAGAGAATTACGATGTATTGAACTTATTTTGGTATCAAACATTGGGCAAAATAAAAGAAATAAAAAAATTAGATAAACCAACAATTATAACACTACATGACATGTGGTTCTTAACAGGAGGCTGCGCATACAGTTATAGCTGCCAGGGTTACAGAACAGGATGCAAAAAATGTGCTTATGTTGCCAAAAGAGGTCATAAAAAAATAGAAAAACAACAAAAGGATAAGATAGAACTGATGAACGATAAAAATTGCAAAATAGTAGTTACATCAGATTGGATGAGAGCAAAGGTAATTGAAACAGGGATAGAAGAGCATAAAATAAGCAAGATAGCAAATCATATACCAGATAATTTCTGTTACATTGATAACAAAGAAAATTGTATGAAGGTACTGGGATGGGAAATAGACAAAAAAGATAGAATATACTATTTTGTGGGAAATACAGCTGATAAAAGGAAAGGCTTTGAACAGATATTGGATGCAATTGCAGATATCAAAGAATCAGAAAGAACGCATATAAAATTGCAAATCCTTGGTAACTTGAGTGTTGAGTATAGATTGAAAATGAAGGCACTCAGAATAGAATGGAAAGAATTGGGGTCTTATAAAGATGAATTATCTCAAATAATTGCATATAACGCTTCAGACTGCTTAATATGCCCATCGCTATTTGATAATAGTCCAAATGTAATTGCAGAAGCACAATGCTGTGGAGTACCGACAATAGCAAAAGAAAAAACAGGTGCGTCAGAAATGATAGATGACGGAAAAGATGGTTTATTATTTAAGAATCAAGGAATTAGTTTAAAAGAATGTATGGAAGACATCCAAAAGGGAAGATTTGACAATGAAAAAAATCGTATATCAAGGGAAAGTAAAGAAAAATATGGGTTTGAAAAAACATGTGAAAGTTACATGAAACTATACAGAGAGGTTCACAAATGAAAAACATAATTATTGGCTCAAACTCTGCTATGGCGAGAGAATGGATAAAAACACATAACAAACAAAAAAATTTAGAAGTAACTAGAATGTCAAGGGGAAAGGAAGAAAAGAACAGCACAGAGAGAATAATATTTAACATAGGTGAATATAAAACAGAAAATAAAATAAATAGCTTGTGTCAATGTTGCCGAGAATTCATTGGAACAGAGGAATGTTGTTTAATAATATTCTCCTGGTGTGGAACACCAAGGTCATCAAGAAGAAACAATTCAATGAGTCAAATAAACAAATATATAATGATTAACACAATGAAATTAATTGAGAATATTGAACCAACGCATATAATACTAATATCAAGTGCAGGGGCGTTATACGAAAGCAATTCGAGAATAATATATAAAGAAGATGATAGAATAAAACCTACAAGTGAATATGGCATTCAAAAGTCATACTTTGAATCACAGATCCATAAGCTAGCAGAAGAAACAATTTCAAAATTATGCGTACTTAGGATTGCAACAGCTTATGGATACTTAAATTCAGGAACAGGGCAAGGGGTAGTAAATCAGTGGTGTTACGATGCAATATCAAAAGGTAGAATACGAATATTCAATACTCCATCATCACAAATAAATTTTATAAGCTTCAAACAAATAGCTGAAGCAATTGAATTGTCAATACAAAACAAATTAAAAGGAATCTACAATATAGGTTCAAAGAAAAGCACAAGGTTAGGTGAATTAATGGAGAAAATGATAATGCTGACCAAAGGTAGCTTAAAATTAGAGATACAACAAGAAGATATTATAGAGCGATACATGAACTTAAATATAGAAAAGTTCGCAAACGCAACAGGGAAAAAATTCGAGGCAAACGTGATAGAAGATATGGCAGATATTTATAATAGAATAACAAGGAAATATTATACAAAAACCGAAAAGGAGATAACTAGGTGAAAAAAATATTTGCAATATTATCTGAACTATCAAGAAAGAGGACAGCAGAATTAATCATTGTGATGATCCTCATGTTAGGTGCAGCAACAACACAAACAACACTAATAACACAAACTAAGCCGTTCATAGAAAACATAATTTCAATAGATAAGATAAATGAATCAAGTGAACAAATTAATCAAACCATAAAAGCATGTATATCGATAGCAACATTAGCGGTTGTAAGTGGGCTACTAAGGTTAATAACAAGTTGGAAATCTGGGGAGGTTGGAACAAAAATAGCACTCGATTTATACAAAAGATCATATAATCTTATGTTAAATGATAGTTATGAAAATCACAAAAAAAGAAATACGGCCGATCAGATGGGAGATTTAAGACAGATAGATGCTTTTGTAGCTGGAGTAATAGCACCAATAATCCAAATAATAGGATCAACTGCAACAATCCTAGGTGCTACGTATGCAGCATTAATTGTGAATACAGAAGGAACTGGACTTGCACTTACAATTGTAGGAACACTATATATTTTGTTCACACTAACAATAAGAAAAAGACTCAAGAATTTAGGCATATCAATAGTAAACAAAGGTAGAAAAGAGATTAGACTGCAGCAAGAAAATTTAGGAAATATAAGAGACATAATTTTGGAAAATTCGCAAAGTATTCATACAGACGAATTTATAGAAAATGCCACAAAGATGCGAATGATAGGCATAGAAACAGGGTTTCTGCAAACAGCACCTAGATATGTAATAGAAATGCTAGGTTTTGTAGTATTTGCAGGCTTAGGATTCTTAGCGGCAATAAATGGAAATATTAATTCAACCGATGGAATTGCAAAGATTGGAGCACTGGCACTTGCATACCAAATTGCTCTACCAAGTATCCAACAATTGTTTAGTTGTTGGTCTTCATATAGATCAAGTATAGCATCAATTGAAACAGTATATGCATTAACGAACAGAAAAACGGAAGAAAGTTACAATTTAGGCCCAAAAACAAAAACAATGAGACATGAAAATATGAACAATTGGAAACTATTAGAAATAAATTATTTATACTTCAGTTATGACGATGAAACAAAGTATAAGACTAATATAATAAATAATTTATCAATTAAAATAAAAAGGGGTGAAAAAATTGGCATAATTGGAGAAACAGGTGGAGGAAAATCAACTTTGGTTGATATAATAATGGGATTGCTGAAACCAAGCAAAGGAGATGTGAAAGTCGATGGAAATCTAATAAACAAGAATAATTTATTGTGTAACCAATGGAGATATCAAGTTTCGCACGTTCCCCAGAATATATTCCTAATAGATGGCTCTATAGCTATGAATATAGCTATGACAAAAAACATGAATGAAATAGACTGGGTAAATATAGACAAATGCATAAAACTGGCAGATCTAGAAAATATGATTAATACTGCCAAAGAAGGAGTAAATACTAATGTTGGAGAAAGAGGTTCTCGATTATCAGGTGGGCAAAGACAGAGAGTTGGAATTGCTAGGGCACTATATAAAAGAAAAAGTATACTAATATTGGATGAGGCAACGAGTGCACTTGATTATCTAACAGAAGCAAAAATAATAGAATCAATAAATTCGTTAAAACACAAACCAACTATTATACTTATTGCTCATAGAATACAAACGCTAAGAAAGTGTGACTGCATCTATATCATAAAAGACGGGAGAATATCAAATGAAGGTGATTACGAAAGTTTATCCATCAATGACAACTATTTCAAAAAACTATTAAGCGCAAAATCATGAACAAATTATTAAGCATTGCACTAAACAAGGGTAGAAGAGTAATTAGTCAATCAGAGGAGCATGCGATAGTAGATCTAGCAAGATCCAATAAAGATACTCAAATGATCAAAGATTTAATTAATACAGATAAGCCAAGTCTTATAGGAAGGTTTGGCAGCGGAGAACTGAATGCAGTAGCAACGTATATTAGAAAAAAAGCGAGGAGTAATTGGCCCGGTGAAAAGTGCTATAAATTTATAAAAGGAGAATTAGATACATTTTGGTGGCATGATGGAATAAGGTATAGCCTATATAATGGGGCAGGTATGTTTTCAGTAGATGATAAAGATCTGGATAAATTTGCATTGCGAATGATTGATGATGCAAGATACATAGATATACTGGGTTCATGGAGGAAAGAGGAAGTATTACTGGAGGAAGAAATGAAAAGCTGCAAAAAAGTAAGTTTGATAAGTCTTGAACCCTACTTGTCTATTGATCCGTGGTCGGAGTGTTTAACTGGAAAAGACATTCTGGTAATACACCCGTACTTCAAAACTATCAAAAAACAATATAAAATCAGAGAGAATTTATTCAGGGACAATCGAGTACTACCAGACTTCAGGATACAAACATTTAAACCCTTACAAACAATTGCCGGAAATACAGACAAACGCTTCACATCGTGGTTTGATGGCTTAAATTGGATGGAGGATAAAATTAATGACTTGCAATTTGATATAGCGATTATTGGTGCTGGCGCTTACGGATTACCATTGGCGGCACACATAAAACGCATAGGGAGAAAAGCAATACATTTAGGCGGAGCAACTCAAATATTGTTTGGAATCAAAGGTGCACGCTGGGAGAATGAACCAGAATTTCAAATGCTATTCAATAAACATTGGGTAAGGCCAGATCAAAGCGAAAAGCCTAAAGGGTATCAAAATATAGAAAAAGGATGTTACTGGTGAATACAGATACGAGGCTGATTGTATTTATCCCATGCCATAATCGAAAAGATACCACACAAGAATGTATAAAACACATTTACAATATAGTAAACAGAAAGTGGGGGCTTAAGGTTCATATTATTGCCGATGGATGCACAGATGGAACAGTAGACATGATTAAAGAACATCACAACGAAGTAGAGATTCACGAATTAAATGGAAAGCAATACTGGGGAGGTTGCTTAAATTACATAACAAACTTCATAACAAATAGGAACAGTATAGGCAATGACGATATAATATTAATAGCGAATGACGATGCATACTTGAGCGAAAAATCATTGGATATGGGGGTAAATCATTTAATCAATAGCAAGAATAGCGCCTTAATACCCATACTAGTAGATGCTCCAACTGAAAGTTTCAACAGAAACATGCTAGACAAAACCATACTAGATATTAATGAAAATCAATTTGATATAAACTGGGGAAATATATATGATGAAAAATTAGATAAACAAACGAATAGAAGTAAACCCGGTTGTGTAAATCTAGGTGTAACAGCATCCTTATTGATAAAAAAATCAGATTTAGTGAAAGCGCAAAGAATACCTGTAGGAATCCCCCATTACTACTCAGACTTCTGGATGACATATTCGTTGAGTCTGCACGGTATCGAAATGACAACAAATTTCGAATACTACGCTATAAGGAAAAAGGAAACAACAAGAAAATCATATGGTGGAAAGATAAAGAGAAAATACTGGGAGCAATGTTGCAATCCACAATCACCAGATTACCTGCCAGCAGGTATATTATTTTCTAAATATTTTTCAAGAAGGAGGGGCAAACACTTAAACTTGATGAAACAATATGTAAAATTTACTTTATTATATATTGTTTTCAGTAAAAAATATGCAAACAAAGCAAGCATGCAAACGACGCCAATAAAACTAATGATGGATATAATGACTAATACGAAGGCAAAGAATGGTAAAGTAAGAAAAAAATGAAAATCTGCCTTCAGGTAATCGCCTTTAATGTAGACACATGGATTAATGAGATGCTAGAGAATGCTGCACCCCATGTAGACAAAATATTTATTGCATACCCACCAAGACCCTGGAACTATTCAATAAAGTCAAGAACCAATATAAAAAATCCTACCGACATAAAAAATATAAAAACAAACCAACTACAGTGCGAGGTAGAAATAGTATATGGCGATTGGAATTATGATGAAGACACAAGAAATGCTTTACTTCAAAAGGCACGTAATGAGGAATATGATTGGATGATCATTCAAGATGCAGATGAGTTTTACAAAGAAGATGCATGGAAAACCTTAAAACAAGAGATAGAAGATGCAACAGATACTGAACTATTAATTACACCCTGGATCAATTTCTGGAAAAATCCAAGATACGTAATTGTCAATAAACATAATGGGATAAAGAGCTTGAATGAAGGGGCTGCTATAAAAGCAAAAAATTCTGCATGCAAGTTTACGTATTCGAGAACAAGTAATGCAATTAAAAGAAAAATAATAAATGCAGATTGTTATCACTATGGATATGTAATGAGTGATCAAGCAATGAAAACAAAAATCAATACATGGGCACATGCAAAGCAAATAAAAGAAATAAAAGATTGGTACAACATTAAATGGTTGAATTGGACAGAAGAAACTAAGTTTCTACATCCAAGCTCACCCTATGAATGGCAATATGCAACGTGGTATACACTAGAGCAACCCTTATTCGCCTCACATTTTATGAGGCTGAATAATAACATTGAACCAACCAGAAAAGGGCTATATTTGACAATCAAAGAATTTAGATGGGATAGATGGTCAGATTTAGTCAGAACGACACGTTATCTCAAGAAAGTGGTTAGAAATACAATACTAAATATAGGACTAAGAAGCAAAAAACATTAACGACTATCCGCTAACCACCACAAATAGTGAAACTACTCAACGAAATACGCTGATTTTTGTCAACAATATGTGCATAAGGTATACTAGCAACGTAACTTGCCCAAAGGGTAAAAGTACTTGGCGGTCCAACTATATAATCACATTGCTGTAAACATAGCTGATCAACATACCAAGATTGCTGACACAAAAAATCTTCACCACAATTAGGAGGAGAAGAATCATTAGAACATACGATGACATAAACGGATTTACCCAAAGAAGAAAGTTCCAAACGGAGCAACTCTATATGTTTTCGATAAAAATCGTCATTAAAAAAATAAATTCCACCTTCCCAAGTGGAATAGTCTCCGCGTCGAACATGGACACCAAGTACAATAGAACCATTCTGTTTTACAGAGTTTAGAGAAGATAAAAGCGATCTCTCACGATCGGAGATAAGAGTACTCAAGCTATACGTTTTTGATAGTTCCTTACGATACTTAGTAGTAAGCTGATGAGAACGAAAATCCCAACCTCCAACGATATTAATGCTGAGAAACCTTGAAAGAAAGCTCTTTTGAAATAAACAGACAGAAAATCTAATGATTGTGCCAAAATATATAAAGAAATGGTGAAAGAAATCACCTACTTGGTTTAATAATAATCCTCGATTATTTAGCATTCCAACGAGTGTGGGATTGAAAAAATAGTATCCATTTTCAAGACAGTGAGCATGGTAGTGGATTGATTGAAACAAACGATTACAGTGGTCACCTGTACGGTAAGCTAGTATATATAAGGTTTTAGTTTTGAAACTCATTTGAAAAAAAGAATGTAAAGTGTGATTGCGCAGGATTAGAGAAGTGTTAATATAGTGAAAAATGAATATAGTCCATATAGTTCCCGTTTATGCACCTGCATGGAAATTTGGAGGTCCAGTTCAAAGCATCAGTAGGATATGTGAATCGATGGTAGCGATGGGGCACAAAGTATCAATCATAACAACAAATGCGGGTATCGAAAAATCAGAAAAAATTAGTGTTCACTTCCCTGTAGAAAGAAATGGCGTAAATGTGACATATCTTGAAACGAAAGATAGTGGAGCTACAATTAAAACATGTAAATACAGAATCAAATCTGTTCAGAAAATAATTGAAAAGGCAGATTTAATACATATGAGTATAGTCTGGCAGCCATGGGGAATAAAATTAAGAAAATTAGCAAAGATCCTTGGTAAACCAATAATACAAAGCACAAGAGGTGCCCTCAGTGAATATTCATTCAGTAGAAATTCACTCATAAAGAATATATATTATCAAATAATTGAGAAAAGCTCTCTCAATGAATCAGCGTTAATTCATGTAACAAGCAAGGCAGAGAAAATGGAGGTAGAAAGGCTTGGTTTATCTCCGCCAATAAAAATTGTAGGGAACCCCATTGATGTAACATATAAAAGCAGAGGAATACAAGAAAAAATAAAAGACGAGAGCCACATTACTGAAAAGAGCAAAACAAGAAAGCTTTTAGTATGTGGAAGAGTTAACAAGAAAAAAGGCTTAGATCTACTTCCAAGTATACTAAGTAAATTAACAAGGTATAATTGGACATTAGACATTATAGGTGAAAGTGATGATGAAAGTAAGAGCGATCTTTTCTCAAGCTTTACAAATATGAAACTTGATGGAAGGATCAGTTGGAGTCCATTTGTAGAACCATTGCAGCTGTCCGAAGTATATGAAAATGCAGATCTATTACTACTACCGAGTAGGCACGAAAACTTCGGAAATGTGGTGATTGAAGCGCTTGCACATGGATGTCAAGTCGCAGTAAGCGATCAAACAGGCGTATCCGTAGATTTGAGAGAAAGTGGGATGATCGACTATGGTGTTGTTTTAGAAAGGAAGGAAGAGCTATGGTCAGAATGGATGATTGAATGGTTTGAGAAGCCTTTGAGACGAGCCAACACGTCTGCAGAGTGGATTAGCACTGTGTATTCTCCAACAGCTGTGGCTCACCAAATGCTAGAGATGTACAAAACGGTTCTTACTGATAAGTATAAAAGATGAAAACAATTGCTGGAGTAGTTTTGTGTATGAACGAGGTATCACAGCTAAAGCGATGCCTAACATCCCTAAGCTGGTGCAGTGAGATCTATGTTGTAGATTCTGGTAGTACAGATGGGAGCATAGAGCTGGCGAAAATGCTTGGAGCAGCAGTAGCTGTGAACAAACCAGAGGGTAGATTTTTAATAACAGAACAAAGAAACTGGGCACTCGATAATCTACCGATAACAAGTGAGTGGGTAATATTTTTAGATTCAGATGAAGAGATAAAAGAAAAATGTAAAGATTGGATTGTAAGTGCAATCAATGAAGATAATAGCAAAACAGGATTTGAAATGACACCAAGGTATTGGTTTCTAGGTAAATGGCTTAAAAGAACACAAGGTTACCCAAACTGGCATCCACGAATATTAAGAAAGGGATTAAATAAATTTTCTGGGGGTGTCTGGGAGAGTTTTGAAAGCCTAAGAAATATTGGGCAAATTAAAGAACCATATGAACATTACGCATTAAGCAAGGGAATTGATGATTGGTTATTGAGACACATGCGATATAGCTCTTGGGATGCAGAAAGCATTATTGACTACCAAAAGACAAAAAGCAGAAATAGTTTTAATACTAACAGAAAACTAAGATCAAGAATAATAGGTGCAAAGTATTGGCAGTTAAAACCCGTAGCAAGATTTTTTGAAAAATATATTTTGAATGGAGGCTGGACTGAAGGATGGCAGGGATTGATATTCAGCATAATGATGAGTTTCTATGAGCTCATCACAGTCATAAAGATAGTTGAGTATAGAAGAAAAGAGAAAGGCCTGAATTTATGATTAAAAAAGATGTAGTAATAGTCACGCAGCACTTCTATCCAGAACAAGGAGCTAGTGCACAATTAATGAACGATGTGGCGCAAGGATTGAAAAATAGAGGCATGAATGTCAGAGTGCTGACAATGGCAAACAATAGGAACAAGGAACAATTAGATAATATTGTAGTTCATTACCTAAAAAAAAGAATTGAAGCAGAAAAAAACAGTACCAGCATCCAAAATAAACTTGCCAAAGGGATATTTTTCTTCTATGGTTCATTAATCTGGTGCAGCAGAAATACAAAACAAGGGGACACATTATTGATAGCATCAAACCCACCCTTCATTGGTTTGCTTGGAACTATCTTGAAATTGACTAAGTCAACAAACTATATATTTATCTTCCAGGACATATTTCCAAGATCAGCAATTTTAAGTGGTGCAATAAAAAAGAACAGTTTAGCAGCATATGCTTTAAATGGAATAATGAGACTAACATGCAGGCATGCATCTTATACAATTGTGCTAAGTGAAAGCATGAAAAAGAGATTTTATAAGGATATTGGAAGACTAAAAACATTACGCGTAATACCAAATTGGTCAATCGTGAAGTATGAAGGTTCAGTAAGATCAACTAATTTATTCGCAAAGAAACACTCTTTCGCAGATTATTTTACAGTGCAGTATTCAGGGAATTTCGGAAGACTTCATGATATCGAAACTATTTTAAAGGCTGCTACGGATCTTAGAAATATACCCGTCCGTTTTGTTTTTATTGGAGGAGGATTTAAAGAAAAAATCATTAAAGATTATATTAAAATGAACAATTCAGGAAACATACGGTGTTATCCGTACCAAGATCGCGGTTTATTATCGCAAAGTCTTGAAGCGTGTGACTTAGCAGTGATTAGCCTAATTCCGGGAGCAGAAGATACCGTATCTCCATCAAAATTTTACGGGATTATAGCGAGTGGTCGAGGTGTGCTATTAATTAGTAAAAAAAATAGCGACTTAGCGCAACTTATAGAAGAGTATAGTTGTGGAATTATAATAAAACCAGGAGACAGCCGTTCGCTGGCCAAGACGATTAATTTGTTAGCTCACCAACCAGATAGAGTATCACAAATGGGACAAAATGCTTTGAAGTTATACCTTAATAAGTTTGGAAAAGATAAGTCCATTGATAGCTATGCATCATTAATTGGAGGTCAGTAAAATGATATTAATACTTGCTTATGACCTGGACAGGAAAGGAGGAATTGAGCGACTTAGTAGACAAGTTAACAACTGCCTAGCAAAAGAGGGGGTTAATATAAGACTTCTGACCACGAAAAGATTGTTTCGAGGCTGGATTGGGAAGCAAATAAGTCGACTATATTTTATTCTAAGACTTGTACTACTTATTCCCCAATCAAAAAGCGTCATGGTAATGCATGTTCTACTACTTAAACCACTTGAATGGGCAACCTGGATAACAAAAGCAAAATACAAAAAGATTTGTTGGACTTACGGCATTGATGTATGGGGGTCAGCATTCAGACAACACCAAAAAAGACTTTCAAGGTGTGATCACATTATAACAATAAGCTCATTTGGATATCAAAAATTACAATCACTTGGATGTAAACTGTCAATAATTCATCCAATGGCTGATCTAATAAGTCCTAGCACAACACCTGAAGATATACCAAGTGACTTTCGTCTTCTAACAGTTGCAAGAATGTCAAAACAAGAGGGATATAAAGGGCATCGAGATGTTCTCAAAGCAATATCTGCGCTGAAAAGGGAAAACAAGTTACCCGTAAACTTTCAATGGGATATAGTTGGAGAAGGTGATGAAAAACAAGCTCTAATAGATTATGCTGAACAACTAGGAGTAAGGAATAAAGTGCAATTTCATGGTGAGGTTACCGATCATTTATTAGAACAGATTTATGCACACTGCAGTATATTTATAATGCCTAGCAATTATGGTATCCGAGAGGATGGATCCGCAATGGGAGAGGGATTCGGCATCGTTTATGTAGAAGCAGCACTCGCAGGACGCCCATCGATTGCAGCAAGAGAAGGAGGACAGACTGACATAGTCATAGATGGATATACAGGATGGCTAGTCGATTCGAATAGTGAAAACATAGCCAAACTATTAGAAACACTGATAAATGATCGAGTAGAAATCAAGATTAAAGGAGCTAATGCTAGAAAACATGCACTTTCAAAATTTTCATACAAAAGATTCGCTACAAATATACTCAAAACAATAGAGGATTAATATGTGTGGAATATTTGGCGCAATTGGATGGGAACACCTTAATAGTGAAGGTGTTTATTCATCTCTGAAAGAACGAGGACCAGATAGCCATGGCATTTGGTCGAACACAAAAAATGGATTATGTTGTACTTTTCTTCATACAAGGCTGGCCATTCAGGATAGAACACATCTAGGGCACCAACCAATGGTTTCTGAGAACAAAGATCTAGTTATTGTTTTCAATGGAGAAATCTACAATAAAACAGAGCTAAGAAATGGACTGCAATTGAATGGATACAAATTCAAGTCTAATTCAGATACAGAAGTTTTATTAAAAGGATTTGAATATTGGAAAGATAAACTATGGGGGAAACTAAACGGAATCTTTGCTATTGCATGTTGGGAAATCAGTAGCCAAACCTTGACACTTGTGCGAGACCGTTTTGGAGTAAAGCCATTACTTTTATATCGAACCGGAAATAAATGCGCATTTTCATCAGAGCTGAGTGCACTTTTGGCATCCGAAGTAATGAAAGAGATTCGTGTGAATAGTTCTGCAATTGAAAGCTACAGTCTATGGGGTGCTGTTGCAAGTCCGAACACAATATTAAAACAAGTGAATATGATTGAGGCAGGAAAAATAACAAAAAAACACTCAAATGGTGAATGGTCGATTAATGACTTTGTAGAATCAAAAAATGAGCCGGGTTTACATAATAAGAACTGGACATTGAGCAATGCAGTGAATGCAATAGAGAATAAACTAATCGAAGCTATAAAGCAGCAAAGTATTGGAGATTATCCTATTGGAATCTTTCTAAGTGGAGGAATCGATTCAGGATTAATTGCTTCTATATTAAATGAAATACAAGAAGAAAATATCAAAAGCGTATCCATTGGATTCAAAGGATTATCAGGAGTGAAGGATGAGTTGAAATTGGCAGAAAAAACGGCCAAGACAATAGGAATCGACCATATTTCTATAAAAGTATCCTCAAGAGATTTAGATGAAAACTTTGATTTATTTCTCAACTCTATTGATCAACCAAGTATTGACGGATTTAACAGTTTTTTAGTCGCCAAAGCTGCAAAAAGTGAAGGAATGCGAGTTTGCTTCTCAGGACTTGGTGCAGACGAAGTATTTGGAGGCTATTCCCATATGCAGGATACCAACTTGTACTCTGCAAATAAAAAACGAATCCTTAAATTCAACGGATTATCAAAATCCTTGAGAGATTATCACGCAGAACAAAGATTGATGAAGCTGAACTTGAATACACGAACTAACATCGAGCCTACAATGCATGCAATAAGCAAACTTGAACTTTGTGGATATTTACAGGATACCTTATTAAGAGATAGTGACGCTGTAACAATGGCACAGGGCCTAGAACTAAGAGTACCATTTCTAGATCAACAATTAGTATCACTAGCACGTAGTATTCCGTCCTCAATACATAATGAGATTGGGCCAAAGTCGATTCTAGTAAAGATTGCAAAGCAGAGATTGCCTGCAGAGATAGTTAACTCACCAAAACAGGGATTTAATCTTGCGTTAGCGGATTGGATAGTAAATAATAATAGGTTCTCACCTGACCGCATCTATTCCTTAATTAATAAAGGCCTACGTGCACAAGATGTCAGAATATCTAAGAAGAGCTTTTATGCTAGTTGGCTAATTCTCAAGTTTTCTCATAGATGGTCACCTTACTGGCGATGGATAGTATTAGGAGAATGGTTAGCATTACATTCAGAATCTTTAGATATCTGATCTTTAATGGCCATGACAAGATCAATTGGGCGCGGTAGACCCTTAACTGGCCTAGGTAAATAACCGTCGTGGTAAATATTGGCAAATATTGATATTGAGTTAGAAAGGGACGCTACATCATGATTAGGAAAAACATTAGATCCATATGGAATATCTATTTTCCCGTCAAGTAGATCAGCAGCACATCCAGGGTGATCACTTGAGATTACGGCAAGACCATACTGTAAAGCTTCATTTACAACAAGTCCCCATGTCTCTCCCTTGGATGAAGGGAATATTAGAACATCTGAGCATGCATATCCACGGCCTAGCTGGCTTTGATTACAAAATCCTAAAAAACAAACTCTATCATCTAGGTGCTTAATTGCATATGACTGGAATGAATTACGCAAAGGCCCGTCACCCATCGCTACAAGGAAGATACGTTTTTTAATATGGGGCGGTAACATTGCAAGAGCATGAATTAACAACATTGGATTTTTTCTACTCGTCATTTTTGCACTCCAGAGCAAAACAATATTATCTTTCCTAATGCCATACATTGACCTAATCGACTCACGTTGCGTCATCCAAAATTTTGATTGTAAATCAAAAAAATCATAGTTAACGGCAAAAGAGATAGACGTACGCCTATCTTCAACTACACCAAGGCGAGCAAAGTGTCGATCTGAATCAGAGCCTATAGGAAAAATATGCCTAAAGAGCTTGTACCATAAGTATAGAATAATGTCCCTTATAAAAGATTTAATAGGCCCACGGGGCAAAGCTCGATCGGTACCATCTGCGCGTAAATATAGATGCTTCCCAGATAACTTAAGAATCAAAGTTGATAGCGATATAAACACTGGAGTATATGAGTAGACAAGAGTAAAATCAGCATTAAAATCAGAAATCACACGACTTGCTTTAAAAGCAAGGCAAAAGGATGAAAAAAAGGAACTTAACCTAGAAAGCTTGTAATGACTTAGGAATGTCGATCGGAATCCACTAATTACGTCAGAATCCCAAGCTATATCACTTTGAAAATCGGGATCATAACTGTGAGTTAAACCATGATTACAGGCATACACGACCAAAAGATCAATACCTGGCTGGGCAGATAGCTCCTTGAAAACAGGCTGAAAATATTGAATAGGATGAGTTACCAAAACGGCAAGTTTAACTTTCCGATTAGAATTCTTCATACGTGAGAAAGACAATCGCACATATAACCCAAAGGAGTAAACACTTAATGATTAAAGAACATTTCGTTGGACTGGGGAAGATCCCTTTGCACGAAGCAACATACGAGCAGTTTTGATAGCAATAAGTATATCAAGAAAAAGTCCTGAATTTCTAATATAGTAGAGATCGTAGCTTAATTTCATTCGACTGTCATCGATACTTGCCGCATAGGGGTGGTTTACCTGTGCCCAACCACTTAATCCAGGTCTAATCCAATGCCTAACTCTGTAATGCGGTATCTGCTGCTCTAAAAGAGTCTCAAATTCTGGTCGTTCTGGCCTTGGACCAATCATACTCAAATCACCTTTTATTACACCCAATAACTGCGGCAATTCATCAATACGAAATTTACGAAGTACTTTTCCGACATGGGTAACTCTCGAATCATGCCGTGAACTCCATTGAGGACCATTCCTTTCTGAATTGTGCTTCATAGTACGAAGCTTCCAAATTCGGATTAATTCGCCATTAAGACCAGAACGAAGTTGGCTATAAAAAATCGGAGTTCCATCCTCTAAATAAATCATAAAAGCGGAAAGCATAAACAGAGGCAATGTAATGACAAAGATAAAGAAAGCCCCTAATAAATCACCTAACCGTTTCAACCGCCAGCCAAATCGTCCAGGCTGAACTGAAAAACCTTCAGCAGCAATGAACCAATGCTCACTCACTAATTCAGGAGGGATTCTATGCAAATTTAATTCTGCCCAATCGATCAACGTCCTAATCCGCGTGCCATTTGATCTAAGAAGCATTAAAGACTTTAAGCACTCTCTACCAAGAGTTATATTCTCACTGACCGCTATAGTATAGAAGTCATGATTGGGATTTAAACCTAACTTTTTCTCAACGTATTGCTGAAACAGATTATGCTCAATAATTTCTATATTCTCCAATGCTGCAGACATGCCCAGTGAGTTATCGCCCTTCAACGCAATATGTTCATCTTGAGAAACCACTAATATCCAGCGCTTTGAAACAGAGAATTGTAATGAAACAAAAATTTGACCTAGATACGAACCAGCCACACTAAGTGTAATCAATGGAATCAGAAATCCACGAAAGCGAGTTCCAGCATCACTTATAGCGTTAATCCAGTTATGCAACACAAAGACTAGGAGCAAAGCAAATGCAATCACAACCGTTTTAAAAAAAGCATCCTTTATACTGTTAAAATAACCAGACTCAGTTTTCGAATACCTGCCTAGTAGATATGAGCCCGACAACCAAAGCAATACATAAACAACTTGACCAAGAGTAAAACTGTGGGAAAAATCATTAAATCTAATAAAATAAACTAAGGAATATGCTGTACTTAAAATGAAAAAGTCCCATAATGCTAATATAAATAAAGCTAAACGTCCTTGCATCCAAGGTGCCCGCCATTGCATATTTCAAATCCCG
>QCVQ01000030.1 GCA_003210315.1 Synechococcus sp. AG-686-F08
TCCCCTATAGACTCACTCTTATCAATTGGCTTACTACTTCAAGTTAATGATGGGAGCAAAGAAACCAGCCTTGCATTGCTATTAGTATGGAGTATGGCAAGGTTAGTGAAATTCGCAAAAGGTAATTGTGAAAACAAAGGTTTTGATTCAAATAGGCTTTATATTATTTACCTGCTAATCGTTAGCCTACTAATAATTCAATTTCGAACAATTGTTAAACATGACGACGAACATGGTATTACAGTTTTTCTGCTGCTATTCATCGGCGTAGTCATTGGATCAGGATTAAGTAAACAAGCTTGGAAAACCCTTCTCAACTGGCTAAGTCTCGTTACGGGATTATTAAGCATTGCTCTTCTTAGTTTTTACGAAGACAAGTATGAGTGGATGGCTATTTCATATAGAACCACATTCAACGAAGGCTATGGAAATATCAATAGGTTGGCCATTGTGCTTTCATTATTAACAATTGCCTCTTGGTATGCATTTAGACAAGCAAGATTTAGATCAAGCAAAGTCCTTTTGTTTGGGTCCACTATTCTTGGTTATCTAGCATGTCTAGGCACTGATTCAAGAATGGCAGCAATCTCCCCACTCATTGGAGCTATTGGCAGCTGGGGAATAACTCATCGTCACTCTCTATTTAAGATAAGGAAGTCATATAGAACTTTAGTTATATCAGCCATTCTTATTTCACCATTTGTAATTATCTGGCAATTTGTTCTAAGCAAAGACTGGAGTCATGGATTCGCTGGTGACAGTACCCGTTTGAAAATAATTCGCTGTTGGATGAATGCAATATTTACTGGACACAATAGATTTTTGTATGGGTTTGGGCATCAAAAGGAAAAAATTATGGAGTTATGCACTGACAAATTAATTGGAAATATGTCTGCACATGCGCCAGGTAGTCCTGGGCATGCTCATAACACCTATGCTCATATCATTGGCCTACATGGGATTTTCGGCTTAGTTTTTATAGGAATTATTGGATATTTGGCTTTCAAAAGCATTAAACATTATCAATCCAATACCAAACTAATTAGCATAAGTGAATGTCCCTGGGGCGAATGCTGCACAGGGCTATTTATTACTTTATTCATTGATTCTATTTGTACAACAATTCATGTCTACAATCATTCGATTCAACTATTAATAGGATTAATTTTTGGCGCAATTGTTGCGCGCAAAGAATTGCAAAACAATCATACTCTCAACATTAAATAGCAGCCGACTTCTGTTTCGCCATATTTATGTATCATTCCGCATCGCCAGACTACATGAATGTACTCGACGTAAAAAACTTGTCAAATCACGAAGATGATGTTCAATTGTAAACTGACCTTCAACTCTTTTCACCCCTGCGCTACCAAGATATTTACTAAGGATTGGATCAGCTAGAAGTCTTTTTATTGCCGTAGCCATACCACTAATATCTCCTTCCTCGACAAGAAAACCAGTCTTAGAATCAATTATCACTTCTGGAATACCACCGTGGCAAGTTGCCACTACCGGAAGCCCACTGAGCTGAGCTTCCATCACAGCTACAGGATTTCCTTCACTATCTCCATCAGAAGCCACCATTGAATGCTGAACAAAGACCCTCACACTACGCATCAAAACTGCAACCTCTTCGTGAGAACGCCTGCCCAGGAAAAAAACACGATTACTGAGGTCAAGCTTGCGCACTAATAACTTAGCAGCGATAAGAAGTGGGCCCTCTCCAACCATCCACAATTGTCCAAAGGGCTGTTGAGCGAAGGCTTGAATAGTATGCAGTGGGCCTTTTTTGGATACAAAACGACCAACTGCTAAACAAACTGGAGGAGAAGTAGAGGGATCTCCTGCATAAAACAATTGAGCATTAGCACCAGACGCACTTATAAGGATTTGTCCTGAATCAGCTCCTAAATCGTTTAGGGTCTTAGACATTAGTTGGGATTTACATATTACGCCTGAAGAGATCCGAATCAATCGCTTATACTGAATTTTCAAGACTCCAAATTTACTATCTGACGAAAGATCTGAACCTCGAAAATGCACGACCAATGGAATTCCGGAATTACTGAATGCTTCCATAACGCGCACAGCATGGAAGCCAAATTCGACCAACACCAAGTCAGGTTGATGATGATTAATCAAAAGTTGCGCAACAAAAGCAGCAGGTTGATTAGCTAGTCTCAAAAACCCCAAACGCGTGCATATTTTGCTTAGCAACACTGCGAAGCCATACGCAAATCGATCCATCTGGAACAAAGGGCTTTCATCGCCAAAATAAGCAACGGTCTCAAACGGCAATCCAGCGAGATTGGCACGCACGAAAGTTTCTGAAGCCGCACTACGCGTCGGAGCAAAAACCAATAATCGCTTTAAAGTCAATTGCTCTCCAGTAATGATTCCCAAATTGGCCCAACAACTGACCAATCCATTTCTTTTACCTTTTCTCTAGCAGCCGAGCCCAGCCTGTCGCGCAACTGTGGGTTAGAGGCCAATTGATCTAAAGCAAGGGCCAAAGCCACTGGGTCCTCGCTGGGCACAACGAGTCCAGTCTCTCCATGCACAACCACCTCCAAAGGTCCCGGGGAAGCATCTGTGACTATGACCGCTAATCCAGCAGCCATAGCCTCCATGAGGGCATTAGGCATTCCTTCAAATCGAGAAGGGAGTACAAAGACGCCTGCACGACCCAAAAAAGCATGAGGATCTTTACGAAAACCCACAAAGTCAATTCGTTCAGCAAGACCAGCCTGTTCAGCCTGTGCTTCCAAGCGCATTCTCTCAGGTCCATCTCCTACAAGAGTGAGACCCCAACCCTCTGAATCACATGATGCCAATCCCAAAGCTCGTATAAGAACATCGATTCCTTTCTGATGTACCAAACGAGCAACAGTTACAAAACCACACCTATTCGTTCCACTATCTATATCCCAATTGACCTTTGACAAAGGCAGAGGATTAGGAAGCAAAGCAAGCTGCCGATTTGTAAATACAGACTCCAAACTTGCCAATACACCTGATGTATTAGCAGTCAAAACATCAGCCCTACGGTAAAGCAACTGGCGAAAGCGTGACCATGGGAATGGAAGTGGCTGAAGACTGATATCATTGCGCTCCGAAATCACTAAATGGCTCTTCAGCAACCAAAGTGCGCTACAAGTACGGATATTTGTACGACTCAGAAATGAAACCACTCGAGTGGGCTGCTGTTGCTCAAACACTTCGGTTAGTTGCCAAGAAGGCGGACCATCTATGCCATGCACACACCAAAGCAATAATCGCGAACGCCAGTTAAAACTTTGTGGGTAGACCGGCTCGAACAAAGAAATCAGTGGCCCGAGCAAAATTCGCGCTAAGAACCGATGCGACCTACGTTTGGGAGCCAGAAAGCGGCGACCTCGCGCTAGCAAAGACCGATCCCAATGATCACGCTTCCAGAGGCCATCCACTGCAGGACCAAGATCCGTAATGGCTAGTCCATCGGGAATATTGTGTGCTCGACTGGGGCCAGGTAAAACTGTGATCAACCTCACCCTCCAGCCCTTAGCAATAAAGTATTCAGCTACAAGAAGGGCTACTTTTTGAGCTCCACCTGGGCCAAGATGTGGAAGAATTAACCAGAGATCCTCAGGATTCTGCAAATTCATCTCAACACTCCATCGAACTCTTCATCACATCATTCAAAGCTGTGACAAATTTACGTTTTAACAAAGATGGGGCGTAGTCATCCCTTACTGCAAGGGCCTTAGCCGACAAGCGCTCTCGCCTAGGACGATCCAATAGAAGAGCCTCTAACAACTCAACCCATACCTCATCTGGCGATTGGTCTGGAACCAACAAGCCATTTAAATCATTGTCGATTAGATCAGCTGGCCCCTGGGGACAGTCAGCTGCTATACAGCAGCAACCGGCCGCCATAGCTTCCAGCAAAACATTCGGGAAACCTTCGTAACGAGATGAAAGAACAAACAATTGCGCATAATCATACCAATCAACGACATTGCCAACATGACCAGGAAAATGTAATCGGAAGTACAAATCAGGATGCGCATTGAGAAGAGCGTAAAGGTCTGACTGCTGATCACGCCCGTGATATGGCAACTCGCCGAGACCGAGAATCACCAACTGCAGTGTTTGATAACGTAAAGCCAAAGGAATCCACCAACGAACCAAACGATCAAATCCCTTCTGATCTGCCTTAGTACCAACAGCAAGCAGTACAGGGTCTGCAGTACTTACTCCGACAGCGCCAAGCCAGGCCTGAGGATTAACTATAGGATCAAACTTCTGCAGAGGCCAAACCACAGGATTAGGCAGAAGAAGTTGATGACGAGCACCCAAGTTATCAGCCAACCAACTTCCCACCTCAGCGGTCTGCACTATGTGCAATGCTGCCCATGGATAGCTAATCCGTCTCAGAATCCTCCAAACCCATCCGATACGTTTCAAAGGAGGAAAATTGCGCTCTGATACGACACATGGCAAACAAAGAGGCCATGCAGCAAGTAGTAATTTGATGGCAGGAAGAGAAGTCACACCTATTGCCAAGCAAACTTGTTGACTCTTTAACCAAACTTTTAAACGATTGACTCGGAATGGAAAGCCCAGAGGTCCTAAAAACCTAATCCAACTATTATCAGGTACCTCGATCACACGTTTAACACCATGTGGTAAAGGATAAAAATCACAATTCAGAGGCTTCCTCGTGAGAAGTAATACTTCCCAGCCCGCCTCGTAACACCATGAAGCCCACTGGAGCGTGACTCGTTCTGCACCTCCTAATTTAATCGAGTCAATATATAAAACTACTCGTTTCATGACAATGGCCTAGGGAGAAGACGAAGCATTGCGGCACTACGCCGTTTGTAAGTATTCAGGTTGGCACGAGCCAAGCGACTCTCAAGAGACGGAACATCACCATGCAATACACGCCGAATGGCCTTTTCAAATTCAACTGCCGTAGGCTTACAAAGACTAGCCACGTCAGCCTGGTCATAAAGTGATGGAATCGCCGTTCCAACAATTGGACAGCCCGAAGCTAAGTATTCGAAAAATTTCATCGGATACATATGACGCGTATAGTCATTAAGTCGAAGTGGCAACAAGGCAACATCGGCATAAGCAAGATAAGCAGGCAAATCTCGATATGCCCTTGAACCAATGAGATATAGGTTGGGCAATGTTCTTAATAGCTCAACATTTGTAGAAGGATCACTTTCCCCAATTGGGCCAATAAATACATATGTCCACTCCGGCGTACTTTTGACTAATTCATAGATTTGATCAAGTTCAAGCTTATATGCATCAATTGCTCCAATGAATATCAACATAGGGCCCCGCACCCAAGGAAGATCAGTCGGCCTTGAACATGTACCTAGAGATGCAGACTTAAAATGGTCTACATCTGCAACATTACCAAAGAAATAAGTATCAGTATTCAAAGGGGCGAGTTTTTTTTGTAAAAATGGCGCCGTAGTAAATACAATATTTACTTGCCTACAAAGCTCACTTTCAGCACAATCAAGTAGTGCAATCGGCATGCCTGGCTGGGCTTGAAGACGATCAACACAATGGTAAACAGTCTGAGAAAAAGATTTAAGATCGAGGTAACGGGACGCCAGAGGATTAAAAGTCCAAAGCAAAAGCTCACGAACACCCAAACGCCAGCGGACTACTGACAAACATATCGCCAAAACAAAAAAATTAAACTTTAGGCCTATACCTTCTGTCACTCCAGGTAAAACTGGTGGAGACAACACCCAAATTCCAGGCAAACGTTGCTGGAGAGGGTTAAGAAGCCGCCACAGACGACGAAGAATACGGAAAACATCACGACCACAATATAAACGAGGTGTCCGTATACCCAGAGATTCAACATATATAATCCGATGACCCAATGCATGCAGTGAAACAGCAACATGCTGCTTATTGGTCCACAGAGGATGATCCCAATCTGCTGTAGACAATATCAAGATATCAGCCACTGATAACGCCACTCTCTTCTAACAATGTCATCTCACGAAAACTCGACGAAGTTTCGAGTAGAGACCTAAAATCACCCTCTGCCTTAATATTTCCGGACTCTAGTTCGTAAATTCGATCGCATTTGCGAACTGTTGAAATTCTGTGAGCAATAACAATTATTGTACAGCGTCTACCAATGAGATCTAGAGCATTCATAACATCATATTCGGTCTTATTATCAAGAGCGCTAGTCGCTTCGTCAAGAATCAAAACCTTAGCACCTCTATAAAAAGCTCTTGCTAGAGACAAACGTTGCCGCTGCCCACCAGAAAGAAGAATGCCGTTTTCCCCACATATCGTATACAAGCCGTATGACATTTGGGAAACATATTCATCGAATTGGGCAGCGGCCAACGCCGCCCATACATCGTCATCATTTATTTGGTCAGGTTGTTGGCAAAATGCAACATTTTCCCTAACACTTGCATCAAGCAGTCGGATGTCTTGCGGAACAAAAGCGCAATTAGCCTGCCAAGCTGGCATCTCCTCACAAGTAACTGGCACACCATCTAGCAATAACTCACCACTACACGGTTCTAACAACCCAAGCAATAAATGAGCCAATGTTGACTTTCCACTCCCTGTTTTCCCAACAAATGCAATTCTGGAACCGATTGGAATCGAAAGATTTACCCCAGAGATAACACTGTCAGTAGAGTTTTCATAAGTAAATTCAACATTAGACAACTCAATAAGCCGCCTAGGCATGATGCCGCCAGGCGAGGGAACACCTGGGGAATCAAGCAACAACTTATTACTCTTCATCTGTAAAAGCTCCATTGCGTCCTGAATTTCTGGTAAACCTCCTCGAAGCTTATTTAGATCTCGCGTTACGTTTTGAAGTGGCGAGGACATTCGCAAAAGTACTACCAACATAGTTGCGAGCTCAGGCAAGGCATCCCTAAGTGCTTGGCCGTCCCCAACAATCATGGCTGGGACTAAACCAACTACAAAAAGTATCGTTATTGCTGCTGGCTCGATAACAAATCGAGGCACATCTGGAAGTAATCTAGACAATCGCTCGTAGCGTTTAGCAACAACACCGTCTCGGGAGAATCGATCTATGAAGTAACGGTGAGAAGAGTAGAGCTGAACATCTCGGATTGATCGTATAGATTCAGAAAATACAAGATTAATACGTCGAGAGAATCGAATTCTTTGCTTTGAAGCCATTCGAAGATATGGTACTATCACAAGCGAAGTCGCGAAATAAGCGCACAACATAAGAGCAAATACCAGCCATGCTTTTATACCCAAAACAATTGCGACACCTATGAAAAGAACCAACACTGTTATAGAGTTTCCAACAATAACAATCAATGGTGATAGCATTGTGGTAGACATTCTTCCCAATACGCGATTAAATCGTTCGGTAAGTACAGCGGTGCGTTTCTGAGTGAAAAATTCATATCGCTGCATCATCAAATTGGAATATACTTTATTTACCAAATCACTCCAAATATCTGCTGCTAAAACGCTTTGAAAATAGGCTGAAGCGAATCGCAAGCCTGAAGCACTCCAATAAGCAAAAATCAACAACGCAACAATCCAGGCAGCTTGATCGAGGAAACGTCCTCCGAAAAACCAGATGCCAGGCACTTGATCCCCAAGCTTTGCCCCTGTGAGGACCCCAACAAATCGAGCCAACAAGCCCACAAGCAGCATATCAACCAAGCCCTGAATTAGGGAAACCACTAAAACAAAGGCTAAAAAGCGAATACGCTGAGGAGGTAATTCTGAAAATAATTGCCGCAGTTCCCTAAAGGTCCTGCTTCTTACTAGCCGAACCGGCTTGCCCATCTCTTCCAAAGTCAAACAATCATTAACTTATTTGTAAACCCTAGATCCGCATGAATGCGAATTATTAGCCAGTAAGCCAGCCAGGCAACCGATCGGCCACTTTTGCAGGCAGAGACTTCATTTTTTGAAATCGAGAATTCCAGCGGAGCATAGCCGTGGAAGCTGACCTTAAGGAATGCACATTATCAAAGCCGAGAACACCCAACTTCTCCTGATGATCTAAATTTTCCAACACGTTTCGCCAACGATTACAGAAATTAGTTTCTGAAAGATCAAAAAGAAGGCGTTCGAGAGTCTCAGGATCTGGCCTCCAATGCAAAGGGAATGAAACAGCTAAAGAGATCCGTTCAACATCATTCAACAGTGAGCCCTGACCAATTTGATGGGCCGTTTCACCAAGAGTAAGAGTGTCAGCCAGTGCATGATTAAAACTACTAAATACAATACAACCACATGAAAGAGCTTCAATGGGAGGCAACCCAAATCCCTCGCTGACTCCTTGTCCACGCCAATACTCAGCTGTATCGTAAATATATACCGTAGCACTATTGAACATCTCTACTAAGTCATCAACCCAGCCTTTTTGAACTTTAACCTTCAAACCCTTTGAGCGAAGAGCTGGAACCAGCTGCTCTAACACATACGCACTACTTTTACGTTCCTGTACAAGCACATCAAAAGGACGAGACTCTGATGCAGCACTCCTATCACCTCGCTCTTGCCACTGAGACTCCAAAGCATTTGGCACAAGAAACAAAGGATTCCTTGGGGCCTTATCCCCCCAGTACCCCAACGTATTCCTACTAACGGCAATAACTGGTACGGCTGGTGGAAGGTTGAAACCATATCCAGAGCTATGTGCTTGATATGCCACTTTCCTGTGCATTAAACGTTTTAACAAACCAGGAACGTCAAACCCCCAACTCACAAGCCACAAGGATTGACCAGGCGCTGAATCAGACCGGAGAAGATCATCAAGATAAGGGAGAGATGGCTCCCTTACTCTGTATGTCACAACTTCAGTCGGGCGAAGTGACTGAAGCAAACGAGACGTTTGTAAAGCAACACTCAGACCGCCACAACGAAAACGCGTGCCAGTGCCTGGTACGAGCACGCGAATATTTTTGAGCATGAATCAAGCCACAATGGTCTCTGTACTTCCTGTCCGCTGACGGCGCGTCAGGAAACCAAACAAAACCTTACCGATTGCAGCAACGAGATTTCCCTCAAGCTCCTGGAACATTTTCATGTTCAGGTGAAAGGCCTGATTGGCCTCTTCGACAATGCGATCGGCCATGGGCTGGTCAATCGGCAAGGTATCCATCGCCGAGCGATAGGTGGTTTTGAAGGCTTTCTCGTCTGCGATTTCAGGGAACACATAGAAGTGCAATCCATCATCGGTGGGGTTGTTCATCGCCTTCTGAGCGATGTTCTTCAGAATCTGCCCGCCGGAGAGATCGCCCAGGTAGCGCGTGTAGTGATGACCCACGAGCAACTCAGGAGCTGTCTGAGCTACCTCACGAATCCGAGCCACATACTCCGTTGCGGCAGGAGAGGCTTCGATCTGTTGACGCCACTCAGGGCCGAAATAGAAAGCGAGGTCTTCCTCTAGGGATGTGACGCGATCAAGCTGCTCAAAGGCAATCGGGGCCAACACGGGGTGATCCTTGAGTCGATGCATCTCCTCTTCCATGGCTTCATACACAAAGAAGAGATCTGCCACCAACTTGCGATAGCTCAACTTGTCCACCACACCCTTCAGGAAGCAGCTCACGAAGCCCGTGTTCTCGGCCATGGTGTGTGACTTTTTCGTTCCCTCCCGGAGCTGGGTAGCCAGAGCGACGGACATAAAAATGAAAGACGAAGCGATTAAACGACCTTAAATTCAGTTTCCGAAGATTGCTCTAATCGGTTGCGAAGGGTTAAGAACTGGTGCGATTAGACACACCCTGTTCGAACACTTCAAACAACTCTCGACCAATCAATTGCAGCTGGTCCACCTGATCCCGTTGAGGTAGGTGGGGCCCAGCAGGCCACCAATCGCCCACCGTTGCCAAGCGCCAGCGCTCACCTTCGAAGGTCATGCCACGCATAACCACGCCGAGAAGCGATGGGCAAGACGAGGCCATCCCTCCCTCCTCTGGCTTGAGTCGCAACTGCAGCAACAAACTGCGGCACTGCAGCCGCGGGCTCCAGCCAGGGAAATCGAAGGCCAAATCCAAGGTTGCGGCCTCGTCCCAACGACGGGTGCAAGGGTCATCACGCCAAGGGCTCAAATTCGGCTGAGCCGCAGGGAACTGCCGTCGCACCAGCGTGACGCTGGTGGCCAAGGCCTGGGCCAAAGCCACGCTATGGACCGCCGCCGCCGCATTCACAGGGTTCATCGCTACTAAACCAAGGGTGAAGCTTCAGCAGGGCTTGCGCCAGCTGCCGTTACGGTTCATCCAAATCAGCAACAGATCCCTGGCAGCTCCCCTCACTCGGATCAGTCTTTACGGACTCGTCGGCATTGTTGCCGCGATCGTTCATGCAGGCGTCTTGCTTGGCTTGGGTCTGCTAATGCCCCTCTGGGCAGCGAATCCGCTGGCCTTTCTAGCGGCCTCGGTCGCCGGATATCTCGGTCATGCGCGTTACACCTTCCGGCCGGAGACAGGAGGACAACGCTTTGCACGGCGCTGGCTTGTCATTCAATACGTGGTCAATCTCTCCGTCTGCGGAGTGCTGCCACTCGTCCTCCCAGACGCAGTCCCCAGTTTGATCAGGCTGGGGACTTTGGTGTTCACGCCCACTCTTCTCAACGCCCTGATCTGGTCGAAGGCTGCCGGCTTCAGTGCAAAGCAACGCACCCAACAGCAACGACCCCGGGTACATGCGGACGATTTAGGCCTCAGCGAAGCCACCAACAACGCCATCCTTCAACTCGCCCGCATCGGCAAGTTGAACGGAGCCAGCTTGCTGGTGCAGGGCCCAGCGGTCTCAGAGGGGGTGGTGGCCTGGAAAGCACTCCAAGCCGAGCAGCCAGATCTTGAACTTTGCCTCCACCTTTGCTTAACCGAGGGGCCTTGCGCCGCCCTCGCCTCAGCGATCCCCGATCTCATCAACCAAGACGGCCATCTCAATCTGTCGTTTAGGGCCTGGCTTTCGCTTTCGCTGTTACCGGCACTGCATCCGCGGCGACGGCGCATCAGCCATCAACTCCACCAAGAGGTTCAGGCTCAGATTGCCCGCTTCCGCCGACTCTGTGGCGCTGACGCTCCGCTTCACGTTGACGGCCATCAGCACATTCACCTTGTGCCGATCGTGCATGACTGCCTGTTGCGGGTTTCAGGCGATCAGCAGATCACCTGGATGCGCAGCACCACCGAGCCACTTCCCACCGGTCTAGCTCTGCATTGGTGGTGGAATGCGATACGCCAAGCCGGGGTTCTCAAATGGGCGGTGCTGCAGGTTCTCAGCCGCCGAGCCCAGCGAAAGCAACAACGCCTTGGTATTGCCAGCAATGGAGGGTTCGCCGGCGTGCTGTTCACCGGACAGATGGCAGGCCCGCCGCTGCGAGCGGCCCACCAAACCCTCTCTGCCCTACCGGCCCAAACGAATCGAACCCAACCACTGCTGCTCGCCCATCCGGGAGCACCGCTCTCAGGCAATCTCAGCGATGCAGGCTTTTCGGTATCGCAACCCTTTGCCACCTCTCCCTGGCGACAACGCGAATGGCAAGCGCTCCATGACTTGTGAATCGCATGGATGAGGTAATGGGGACGATTTTTGGCCTCTACATAATCCGACCGATGTAATCCCCAAGCACTCCAATACCAATTAACTGAATGCCTCCTAAAAGAAGCACCGCAGTCATCATTGAGGCGTATCCAGGGACAGACCTGAAATAACTTGCACAAAGACAACTACAGAAGGAATTACTGCAGATATTGTTCTGGTTGGCAGGTGGCAGTCTTGCGCAAATTAGAGACAATCAATTGGAAACTCCTTAGATGCTCACCCTATGCACAAAGACTCAGCCGAAAAGACATAAGATATTAACAAATAAATACTTTGTTGTTATTCTTTTTACTAGTTAAATGGTAGGCTTACTACTCAAAGCAGCGATCAACATATTGGGCAACCAATCTCAACCATGAAACAGCCTCTACTGTCTTGGCTCGCGCAGGCTCTGCACTCAATGAAAGCCTTAAAGCTGAGGGCTATTCGATCTTTGATGCATTTGCATCCCGTTTAGTTGGCGCTAACTAGATGAGATGCTCTAATGAACAGAAAGTACCACACACAAAATCAATGAAAAAGACGAGTCATATCAACCTTCAAGGCAAAGGAAGTTCGTTACTAAAAAGGTTAGTACTTGCCTCATCTATCATTTTCCTTTTAGGACTATATCTTTGGTTTTGGATTGAGAACAACAGGGATCTACTTCCTAATCCAAATTCGAATACAGGAAAAGATTTAGCCGGTCAATACATTTATATTGCTTACGATAGCTTTTTGGTAATACTTTTTGCTGTTCTAATTATTCTCATAAGGCAAGTAATACTAGCAAACTTAAAAGCAACTTCTCACTCGTCTCCTGAAAACCCTCCTGGCTTAAGAATTTTAGCATTCACCAAAAACAATCCAATTACAACAATTATATTTGCAGCTTACACGATAATTCTATTACATGAGGCCACTTGGTTTCATGGCGAAATAATGGGATGGATGAAAGAACTATTCGAAGGAAACTTATTAAATAATTTTTCAATTAGATACGAGTTTGTCAATGAAACACTAAGAAGAACTGACTACAGACTATTCCCTTTGGCTCATCAAGATTTGCATATACTTAGCTGGTTCACTCCATACGTAAAAGTTTTTATGCTGGCCAGTGCAGCTGAACTCATTACCATTTGCATTTTAAGTGCACGATTCATAGAAAAAATTGCTCAACGTAAAAATATACCGTCTATTCTCCTGATTTCATCTCTTTTACTGCTCTTCAATGCATCAGTGGGAAATGCATTTTTCGAACTACATTTTGCAGAACGAATGGTTACATTTCTTTTCTCAGTTTACTGCTTAACATTTTTGCACTATCAAAGGGAGAGAGACCAGGCTTCCTTTTTTCTGACAATATTAATGGCAATTTTGGGAATTTTCTTCAAGGATATATCCTTTATATTATTTATTACTCCACCAGCAATTGTTATTGCATTGAGAATGCTTTCGCTCTGGGAAGACGACGAGAGTAGTTCAACTGCACAACAAACGCCTGAAACTCTAAAAGCTAAATGGAATCAATTTTACAATAGAAACAAACTAGAGCTCTGGCTATGCTACTTATTCTTATCTTTTGCGACTGTATACATATTCCTCTCTCTTATCCCTAGCGCATACTTAGCAAGCGAGTCTTATGCAGACAAGTCCACGATAAGCACTTTCAATCCAGACATAAGATTTTGGATTCTTATTTTAATATCTAGCATTAGATACGTGTTAATCCTACTTAAACGCATTAAGGGCAATCTTTTAGACGCCATCAATGCTGCATCGATTTTATATGCTATTGCCCTGTATTTACTGATTAGCCTTGAAGGATATAGTTACCTATATCTACCATTCGTATTCGCCTCAGTATTAAACATACTTTGGGCCTGGAGCGCTGTCTCTGAAAAGCTTAGAGGGAGAATCAAACACAGAAATATCATTGGAGGCCTTGGCATTTCTGGAAGCTTTTTGATTATTGGGCTAGAGCATATAGATATTAATACATCTTTTTATGGACATGCTTCAAGAGTCCATGAACTTCACAATTCATGGGAAGATTCATACAAAAAGATAGATGAACTTACTAGGTCGTACTTTGAGATAGGTCGTGAAGTTAATCTTATTTACAGTGATGATTCTTGGTTTAGCGACTCAAGACATTTAAATCGACTACGTTATCATAAATTAATTGAATGGAATCCAGGGCCAAATAGCTTTAAAGTCAAAGATGGAGTAGGGGCAGAATCAAATATTCTTTACATGCCCAAGCAAGGAGACCTATTTATAAATATTGACAGAACTGGTGAGCCAAAAATGTATCCCGTTCTGCCATTGCATTCTTTACATGTTTTATATAGTTTTGAGCATCGCAAAAGCGACCGAACAAATGGGCAAATTTTTGAGATTAGATCTATACAGCAAAAGCAATAATTCAAAATAAATACCTAGAAGTATTTATTTGATCGGCTTAGGCGCCAGAAAAGCTATCACTCTGCTTCCAAGAAGTCCTCAAATACTATGAATATTGCGAATAAAATAGTGTGGCCTTGCCTTGGCCTCAACATATATTCGTCCAACATATTCTCCAAGCACTCCAATA
>QCVQ01000031.1 GCA_003210315.1 Synechococcus sp. AG-686-F08
TGGCAGGTGAAACGCATCACCGTCAAACCTGGCGCCAGCCTGTCGCTGCAGATGCATCATCACAGAGCAGAACATTGGGTGGTGGTGCACGGAACAGCCCTCGTGGAGCGTGATGGCGAAGAGCAACTGATCGGCGAAAACCAGAGCACCTACATCCCGTTCGGCTGCAAGCATCGGCTCAGTAACCCCGGCCGAATCCCAGTGGTCATGATCGAGGTTCAAAGCGGCGAATACCTCGGGGAAGACGACATCGTGCGCTTTGAAGACCGCTATGGCCGCAGCGATCTTTAGGACAGAACCTTCCGATCCCATTCGTGCCCAAACAGATCTAGATGCTCTCACTCACAGGCCTTAATAGATAATCGTGAAGAGGCAATTCATTCCAGCGAGTGGTTCGAAGAAGCCCAAACAATCCAGCTCCATCTCATCGTTCATCGAATCCTGACGACCTAATGCCAGCATCTCTCACTCGCAATCTGATCACCGGTGGTGCTGGTTTTCTGGGGTCCCATCTCTGCGACCGGTTAATGGAAGCCGGAGAAGAAGTGATCTGCCTGGATAATTACTTCACAGGCAGGAAGCAAAACATTGCTCATTGGATAGGCAACCCCCGCTTTGAGCTGATCCGTCATGACGTCACCGAACCGATCAAGCTCGAAGTGGACCGGATTTGGCATCTCGCTTGCCCCGCCTCCCCTGTGCACTACCAGTTCAACCCGGTAAAAACAGCGAAAACAAGCTTCATCGGCACCTACAACATGCTCGGCCTTGCTCGCCGCGTCGGAGCAAGGCTGCTGTTGGCCAGCACGAGTGAGGTCTATGGCGATCCTGAGGTGCATCCCCAACCCGAAAGCTACCGAGGATGCGTGAATACGATTGGCATTCGCAGCTGCTACGACGAAGGCAAGCGCATTGCTGAAACGCTCTGCTTCGATTACCAGCGCATGCATGACCTGGAGATCCGGGTGATGCGAATTTTCAACACCTACGGTCCTCGCATGCTTCCTGATGACGGCCGGGTGGTGAGCAATTTCATTGTTCAGGCCCTTAAAGGGGAAGCACTCACGCTCTATGGAACTGGAAGCCAAACCCGCAGCTTCTGCTTTGTGGATGATTTGATAGAGGGGATGATTCGCTTGATGAATGGAGCCCACACCGGGCCAATCAACATTGGCAACCCAACGGAATTCACGATTCGGCAGCTTGCAGAACTCGTGAGAGAAAAAATCAATCCAGAATTGGAATTGATCTGCAAACCGTTGCCTCAAGATGATCCGCTGCAACGGCAGCCCATCATTGATCTTGCTCAGAAAGAGTTGGGCTGGACACCTAAGGTGGCTCTAGAGAAAGGTCTTGAACCGACGATTGCTTATTTCAAGGAATTGCTATTCAAGGCATAAATCTTTCGGTCACCCTTGTTTTGAAAGCAAGCGCTTATTTCTAGATATGGAGTCAAAAAACTCTTTGCCATCACTCCACCGTGACGCTCTTGGCCAAATTGCGTGGCTGATCCACGTCCAATCCGCGATAGGCCGCAATGTGATAACTCAGCAGTTGCATCGGCACCACCGTTAGCAGGGGGCTCACCCACTCACTCACTTCCGGCACGGGCAAGAGCGCATCAAACAGCTCCGTATCCGGGCCTTCTGGCGCCACCCCGATCATTTGCGCATCACGGGCCTTGGCCTCCTGGGCATTGCTTAACACCTTTTCAAAGACCGGACCAGGCATCGCAATCGACACCACCGGCACGTGTGAATCAAGCAGGGCAATCGGCCCATGCTTCATCTCCCCTGCTGGATAGCCTTCAGCGTGGATGTAACTGATTTCCTTGAGCTTGAGAGCTCCTTCCAGGGCGATCGGATAGTTGATCCCTCGGCCTAAGAAAATCACATCCTGGGTTTCAGCAAAGCGGTGCGCTAGGGCTTCTGAGCCCTTGTCGTGATGCTCCACCAAACTCTCTAGCTGCTGCGGCAGGGCCCGCAGTTCTTCGAGCAAGGCGCTGATTTCAGATTCAGAGCGATGCCCGCGCCTTGCCGCAAAGGCAACCGCCAGGCCATAGAAGGCCAAAAGCTGTCCAAGAAAGGTTTTGGTTGCGGCGACCCCCACCTCGATCCCCGCACCGATATCAAGGATGTAGGGCACCTGGCGGGCCAAGGAACTCTCCGTGCGATTGGTCACACCGAGCTGCTTTGGTGCGTAATCGTCCTGGCCAAAGGCCTGGCGCCGCTTGGCATCCATGCTGAGCGCCGCCAGCGTGTCGGCCGTTTCTCCAGACTGCGTCACCCCAATCGTGAGGGTGTGGGGCGCTAGCGGTGGTGGCGCATAGCGAAACTCGCTGGCATAAAACACCGTGGTGGGAAGTCCAGCGAATTGCTCAAGCAGGTACGCCCCCACTAAAGCGGCGTGGCGACTGGTTCCACACGCCAGGATTTGGATACGGTCCACGCCTTCGTAGAACGATTCATCAAAAGGAAGTGCCACCGGATTGCTTGCGGGCAGACCCATAGGTAGATGGCGATCCACCCAGAGCCTTGCCGTTTCGGGCTGCTCGTGGATTTCCTTCAACATGAAGTGGCGGAAATGGCGCTTGTCGGCAATGTGATCCGAACCACTGAGAATGGTTGGGGTGCGCTGTTGCCGCGCCCCTTCCGCGTCATAGAGCTCGATCCCCAGTGGACTGAGCAACGCCACTTCGCCGTCTTCCATCGGAAGAATCGTGCGCGTGACACCCGCCAAAGCAGGCGTGTCACTGGCACACATGAACTCACCTTCCCCAAGCCCAATCAGCAGCGGTGCCGCTTTGCGTGCCACCACCAAAGCTCCTGGAGCATCGGCCCACAACACCGCCAAGGCATAAGCCCCTTGCAGCCGGGGCAACACCGCCTGCACGGCCTCTAACAAAATCTGGCCGTTTCCAGCTCCTTCGCTAACCCCCATCAACTGCAATTGCGCGGCGATCAGATGGGGAATCACCTCGGTGTCGGTTTCCGACTGAAAGGTCACACCAGCGGCCGTGAGCTCTTCTCGCAAGGCCCGGTGGTTTTCGATGATCCCGTTCTGAACCACCGCAACCCTTCCGCTGCCGTCACAGTGGGGATGGGCATTGTGCTCTTCTGGCTTGCCATGGGTCGCCCAGCGGGTATGGCCGATCCCGCAAAGCCCAGGTGCACCCTCACTGTCCACACGAACGCTGAGGTTGTTCAGCTTTCCTTTCGCGCGCAGGCAGTGCAAATCCTTGCCCTGCAAGGTGGCGATACCGGCGGAGTCGTAGCCGCGGTACTCCAGCTGGCGAAGCCCTTCAAGCAGCAGCGGTGCCGCGTCTCGCGAACCAATCACCGCAACGATGCCGCACATATAAAAAAACCCGGCTTAGCCGGGCTGGTCGTATGGGTATTGAACCAAATTCAGTAGGACAAGCCCATGCTTCGACTGGTTTCGTCCCCGAGATAAACGCGAATACTCAGGAAATCTGTGGGGCAGGCGGTTTCACAGCGCTTGCAGCCCACACAATCCTCTGTGCGCGGAGACGAGGCGATTTGGCCCGCCTTACAGCCGTCCCAGGGCACCATTTCGAGGACGTCCAGGGGACAAGCGCGCACACACTGTGTGCAACCAATGCAGGTGTCGTAGATCTTGACGGCGTGGGACATGTGCCCGTTCCGATGCGGATGACTTGAAATCAAGGTACCCGTCGCGGGTGCCACTGAGCCATTCAGGCCGGCCGGCCGTCACCGTTGTTAACGCCACGAGGGTGAGCATGGGGCAAGCCCGTAAGATGCGGCGTCACGTCTGCACGGCCATGTCCCAGGAATCGATCCTCGAAAAAGTCCGTTCGATCGTTACGGAGCAGCTCAGCGTCGATGCCGGCGAAGTCAAACCTGAGTCCAACTTTCAGAACGATCTGGGAGCTGACTCACTCGACACCGTCGAGTTGGTAATGGCTCTTGAGGAAGCCTTCGACATCGAAATCCCCGATGAAGCCGCCGAAGGCATTGCCACGGTTGGCGATGCCGTCAAATACATCGAAGACAAGCAAGCCTGAGGATCTGCATGGTGGAGGGTCTCCAGCGCGTCGTGGTCACAGGCCTCGGTGCCGTTACACCGATCGGCAACACCGTCGCTGACTATTGGGAGGGATTGACCTCCGCAAAAAACGGCGTCGAAGCGATCACCTTGTTTGATGCAGCGCAGCACGCCTGTCGCTTCGCTGCTGAAGTCAAGAATTTTGATCCCAGTGGCTTCATTGAGCCCAAAGACGCCAAACGCTGGGATCGTTTCTGCAAATTCGGCGTGGTGGCTGCCAAGCAAGCCCTTGCCGACTCAGGCCTCACGATCACCCCAGACAATGCCCATCGCATTGGCGTCAGCATTGGCTCGGGAGTGGGCGGCCTTCTCACCATGGAAACCCAGGCGCATGTCTTGAAAGACAAAGCCCCAAGTCGCGTCAGCCCGTTCACGGTGCCGATGATGATCCCAAATATGGCAACGGGGCTAGCCGCAATCGCCCTTGGGGCCAAAGGTCCCAGCTCCGCTGTGGCCACTGCCTGTGCCGCAGGCTCCAATGCCATCGGTGATGCCTTCCAGCTGCTGCAGTTGGGAAAGGCCGACGCCATGATTTGCGGTGGTGCCGAATCAGCGATCACGCCCCTAGGAGTAGCTGGCTTTGCGAGTGCCAAAGCGCTCTCGTTCCGCAACGACGATCCCGCCAGTGCAAGCAGGCCGTTCGACAAAACCAGGGATGGATTCGTGATCGGAGAGGGTTCGGGGATTTTGGTCCTTGAAACCCTGGCCCACGCCGAAGCCCGTGGTGCCACGGTTTTGGCCGAAATCGTGGGTTACGGCACCACCTGTGATGCCCACCACATCACCTCCCCAACCCCAGGCGGCGTTGGTGGCGCTGCCGCCATGCGCCTTGCCCTCGAAGATGGCGGAATCGCTGCTGAAAGTGTGGACTATGTGAATGCCCATGGCACCAGCACTCCAGCCAACGACAGCAATGAAACCGCAGCCATCAAGAGTGCTCTTGGCAGTCGTGCCAAGGACATTCCGGTGAGTTCAACGAAATCGATGACGGGTCACCTGCTCGGAGGTTCTGGCGGTATCGAAGCTGTGGCCTGTGTGCTCGCACTGCGCAATGGTGTGGTGCCACCCACCATCAACTACAACAATCCGGACCCCGAATGTGATCTGGATGTTGTGCCGAACACGGCTCGTGAACTAACACTGGGAACAGTGCTGTCCAATTCCTTCGGCTTCGGCGGTCACAACGTCTGCCTCGCCTTCCGACGCATGAGCTAAGACCAAGCTCAGTTCAACCCTTACCCTTCCCCCTCCTCTCCATTCCATGGCCGCCGCAACCGCTTCTCTCGACACGCTCTGCGTCAACAGCATCCGCATGCTGGCCGTTGATGCCGTCAATAAATCCAATAGCGGTCACCCCGGTTTGCCCATGGGATGCGCACCGATGGGGTATGCGTTGTGGGACAAATTTCTCAAGCACAACCCCAAAAACCCCAAGTGGTTTAACCGCGATCGGTTTGTGCTGTCGGCTGGCCATGGCTGCATGCTGCAGTACGCCCTCCTGCACCTCACCGGCTACGACTCGGTCACCATCGATGACATCAAGCAATTCCGGCAGTGGGGCTCGAAAACGCCAGGCCACCCGGAAACCTTTGAAACCCCAGGCATCGAAGTCACCACCGGCCCCTTAGGTGCAGGCATCTCGAATGCGGTAGGACTGGCCATTGCCGAATCACACCTAGGCGCCAAATTCAACAAGGCTGACGCCAAGGTTGTGGACCATTACACCTACGTGATCATGGGTGATGGCTGCAATCAGGAAGGCGTGGCTTCAGAAGCTGCCTCCCTGGCCGGCCACCTCAAGTTGGGCAAATTGATTGCCCTCTACGACGACAACCACATCACCATCGACGGACGGACAGATGTGTCGTTCACCGAGGACGTTCTCAAGCGTTACGAGGCCTACGGCTGGCACGTGCAACACGTCGCCGACGGCGACACCGACGTGAACGCGATCGCCAAGGCGATTGAGGCGGCCAAGGCCGTCACCAACAAGCCTTCGATCATCAAGGTGACCACAACTATTGGCTACGGCTCACCCAATAAGAGTGATACGGCTGGTGTTCATGGCGCCCCGCTTGGAGCAGAAGAAGCTGAGCTCACACGCAAGCAATTGGGCTGGACCCACGGCCCATTCGAAATTCCTCAAGAGGCCTACGACCAGTACCGCCAGGCTGTGGAGCGCGGCGCTTCCCAGGAAGCTGAGTGGAATCAGGCTTTGGCGACCTACCGCAGCAAGTACCCCACAGAATCTGCAGAATTTGAGCGCATGCTGCGCGGCGAACTCCCCGAGGGTTGGGACAAGAACCTGCCCACCTACACCGCCGACGACAAAGGTCTTGCCACCCGCAAGCATTCTCAGATTTGCCTAGGAGCCCTGGGAGCCACAATCCCTGAATTGATCGGCGGCTCAGCTGACCTCACCCACTCCAACTACACCGACATCGCCGGGGAAACCGGCTCTTACCAGCCCGAAACCCCTGAGAAGCGCTACCTCCACTTCGGTGTACGCGAACACGCGATGGCCGCTGTTCTCAATGGAATCGCCTATCACAACAGTGGTTTGATCCCCTACGGCGGGACCTTCCTGGTGTTTGCCGACTACATGCGTGGGTCTATGCGCTTGTCGGCACTAAGCATGCTGGGTGTGATTTACGTGCTCACCCACGATTCAATCGGCGTTGGTGAAGACGGACCCACCCACCAGCCAATCGAAACCATCCCCTCACTGCGCGCCATGCCCGGGATGTTGGTGTTCCGCCCTGGCGACGGCAACGAAACCAGTGGTGCATACAAGCTTGCGATCGAGAATCGCAACCGCCCCAGCGCGATGTGCCTCAGCCGTCAAGGAATGGCAAATCAGGCCAACTCCTCGATAGACAAAGTCGCCTTTGGCGGTTATGTCCTTGAAGACTGTGCGGGCACACCAGATCTGATCCTGATCGGAACAGGCACCGAACTCGACCTCTGTGTTCAAGCTGGCAAGCAACTTACGTCAGAAGGCAAAAAAGTACGTGTCGTCTCCATGCCTTGCGTGGAGCTCTTCGACGAACAAAGCGATGCTTACAAAGAAGAGGTGCTTCCCAACGCTGTGCGCAAGCGGATCGTGGTGGAAGCCGCTGAAACCTTTGGTTGGCACCGCTTCATCGGCCTCGATGGAGACAGCATCACCATGAATCGCTTCGGGGCATCAGCTCCAGGGGGCACCTGCATGGAGAAGTTCGGCTTCACCGTCGACAACGTCGTTGCGAAGTCAAAAGCGCTGTTGGGCTCATAACCCGAACGTCCAATACCTACAGAAGCCAAAACAAAATTCTTCAACAACGCAAATCCCGCCTCTAATCTCCGTTAAGGGAGATTAGAGGGCTTTTTTATACTAATTACAGAGAGATGCAGTCAAAAAAGAACAAAGGACAGAAACGTAGATTTGGGATCGCCGGGATTGTCAATGTCCTCATCACAAACGCTGTTCTTCAAGCATTACTTGCGAGCAATGCTATGAGCATCGCTGTTGCGACATTATTCAGCCAAGCCACGAATACGATTCTCGGATACGCAATCTACGGAAAACTTGTCTTTGGGGCAAAAGGATTGAGGCAAAGAAAGCCCGTGATTAGGTATCTCCTTTTAATGATTGGGATGTGGCTCCTCAACACAGCTGGCATAGAGCTTGGATCTGCAATGAGCGTTAGCAAAAATACTGCGGCTATTTTCATGGTGCCATGCTTAGCAGTGCTATCGTTTACTGCACAAAAGAGCTGGGTTTTTCGCAGGTGAAATTAAGTATTATTATTCCTTGCTACAACGAATCAAAAACAATACTCTCACTGATCGAAGCAGTCAAGAAGTCACCCGTCACCAATAGAGAAATTATCATCGTTGACGATGGATCAAAGGATGGAACAAAAGATATCTTAAATAAACTCCAAGACCCAGAGGTACGTGTAATTTTCCACGCAAAAAATAAGGGCAAAGGTGCTGCACTCAGAACTGGATTCAATGAGGCAAAAGGCGATATCTGTATCGTCCAGGATGCGGACCTCGAATACGACCCCCAAGAGTTTCCACTTGTAATTCAACCGATACTCGACGGAAAAGCGGACGTTGTTTTTGGCAGCAGATTTCAAGGTGGACGCCCTCATAGGGTTGTCTATTTCTGGCACCGCATCGGCAACGGATTACTTACATTAATGAGTAATTTATTTACCGATCTAAATCTTTCTGACATGGAAACTTGCTACAAAGCATTCCGACGAGAAGTCATTCAGTCAGTAAACATACGGGAGAATAGGTTTGGGTTCGAGCCAGAAGTTACTGCGAAAATTTCAAAAATGAATATCAGGATTTACGAAGTAGGAATCTCGTATTATGGAAGAACTTATGACGAGGGCAAGAAGATTGGATGGAAGGATGGCGTACGGGCCGTTTACTGTATTTTAAAGTATAATATTTGGTCGAAACGCTAAATCATCATAGAGAACAGATGACAGCCTAGGAACAGTTAACTTGTGATGCTTTAACGCCTATAGCACGGAGTATCAATCCCGCATCCAGCCCGATGAAAGAATAATTTCACAATCCACGTAAATCGGCTATGCCTTTAGATAGTCCAACACTATACAAATTAGCGGATCTATTCAAAGCCGAAAAGAGTTGACGGCTTGTCTGTTGTCAATTAGTGATTACAATCGATCAAGTTCAACCAGAAAGATTGATTTTTTACGCACAACTATAATACACTTCTCAACCAAAAGACTCGGCATTCGACTTTTGCTACCAAGCAGATGCAGAAATAATAACTCAGATTTTAAATTGCATTGATTGAATTAGCTCAGACAATAAGTCATCGGCTTACGCTCTTCTTGTTCCAATGACTGGGGATCACAACTTTGAACACTAAATAGAAGAACAAGATTGAAGAAATAGGAATGAATGGCTCAGAAAAGCGATCCCAAAACTGACTAAGAAAAGCATAGAACCAGAAGTATGCTGCGGGAAGTATTGACAGCAAAAATAAAATCTTATTGTGCAATATGAGTGCCAAAACAGGCATTACTATTAAACATATCATAAACATAAAGTTAACAAGCAAGCCAAACATATCAAAAGCATTAAAAGACCAAATTCCTCGCCAGGCTAGCGGCAAGGTTAGTGCTAAATGGCTTACAGGATTGGTTCTAAAGTTCTCTAAAAATATTCTTTTGCCGAGATCATCATTATTGTAACTAAAGCCCTCTTCGAGAGCTTTTTCTTTGTACTTTTGAGGCAATGCTTTCTTGCCACGATCATACAAACTTACGACTTCATCATAACGACCTTGATCACGCAATTGATTGTCGCAGGGCAGATTTCTGCTAAAGAGCTGAAGAGAGCCGCCGCATTTCAGCTGGCTCTGCTTGTACCCCAAAAAAGGTTCCCAGAAATGAATCTGCAATCCCTTAGGAGAGAATGCATAAAAAGCGCCCAAATATTGATTCCGGTTAATATTATTATATTCGGATCTTATCCATAACACTCTGCCCCCACCCATTGCAATCGCTGGTTGTCCAAATTCAAAATAGTTACGAGTGATCCAGGGTGTAACAACGATTGAGAAGCCAATAGCCAGACACAAAAGATATTTAAGAGCATTTAATGCATTTTTCTGCAATCTAATATGTGGAGACGCGGCTATACAAATTGCAACCAAAGGCATCGTCAGAAAAGCAACATAAGCACCAGATGCTTTTGTTAAAACAAGAAAACCATAAACCAAGCCACTTACTAAAATCCACCCCCAAAGCCTGGTCTTGAGAGAACACATAAATGTAATAGATAACAGACAAATCAATACTGAAGCAGGCAGTTCCGTATTTAAATTAGAGAGCTGCTGCTTTACGAATACCGCATTAGAAATCACAATAGAGTTAATCGCTACAAGATCAGCTACTACAGTATTTGAAAATAGAAGCCTACTCAAAATCCATAAACAAATAAATAGCAAAGCGACCCAGATCAAATTCACTTGAACAGATTTATTTAAAACATCTTGTAATGAAAGAATTTGATCTTCTGTAAGCCCCCTAGGTGGTCTTACAACTAAATACATAAAAAAAGCCAAAATCCAGTTAGGGAAAGGCTCCCTTCTGAAACCAGGACTACCAATATGTCTCCCATACTCAGAGTTAGAATATAAATTATACGAGCTCAAGAAATTCTGCGTCGCATCACCACCCAAGCTTGCTTTTAGTCCCAAAAAGCCTTCGACGCAAAATACAAAGATCACAACCACAACAAGGAGTGATAGATAACGAGCAATACTCTTATCACTCAAAAAAGATTTTAGAATGACTGCCATTCGATTAGAACTAATCTATCGATAATAACACAGTCTTAAGCTTATTCTTGCAATCCAAACTCATCCATAAGCGAATTGCGCTTTGCTTTTGAGAATAGAAGTAAAACACAGAGACATATCATCCAAAAGGTGTAATCATTTAGTCAAGTGCATCAAGCGAGTGAGGAAAGAACTACAAAGGCAATCCAGACTACATAGCGCAGAGACTATCTACAAAGTATGCTGATTAAAGCAAGAGGCGAAAAATATAAAACCTATTGTTCAATGTTTCCATTCATTAATGTAAATTTAGCCTACAAACAAGTTGGTCTTCATCAATCTGCCTTTGTTTCATAATTGCTTCTGCTGCTTCACACCAGCCAATTCACCGGCGCCACCTTTGGTCTTGAGAATGTCTTCTAAGCCCTCCAAATCCTCATCCGTGATCTTGGTCTGCATCGGGCAGTGCTTGGGACCACACATCGAGCAGAACTCTGCTTGCTTGTATATGTCAGCAGGCAGGGTTTCGTCGTGGTACTCCTTCGCCCGCTCAGGGTCTAACGACAACTCAAACTGTTTGTTCCAGTCGAAGTTATAACGAGCCTTACTCAGCTCATCATCGCGATCCCTCGCCCCTGGGCGATGACGGGCGATATCAGCCGCATGGGCTGCAATCTTGTAGGCAATCAGCCCCTCACGCACATCTTCTGCATTGGGAAGACCAAGGTGCTCCTTCGGCGTCACGTAGCAGAGCATTGCGGTGCCATGCCAACCCGCCATCGCCGCACCAATCGCTGAGGTGATGTGGTCGTAGCCAGGAGCAATGTCGGTGACCAACGGGCCAAGCACGTAGAAGGGCGCCTCATTGCACTCCTCCATCTGCTTTTTCACGTTGAACTCAATCTGGTCGAGGGGCACATGGCCTGGACCTTCCACCATCACCTGCACGTCGTGCTTCCAAGCCCGTCGGGTGAGATCTCCCAAGGTCTTTAGTTCAGCAAGCTGCGCAGCATCGGAGGCATCGTGCTGGCAACCAGGTCGTAGGGAATCTCCCAAGGAGAAGGTGCAGTCGTAGCGCTTAAAAATTTCGCAAATGTCGTCAAAGCGCGTAAACAAAGGATTTTGGCGGTGGTGATACAACATCCACTGCGCCAAAATTCCGCCACCTCGGCTCACAATTCCCGTTAAGCGTCCCTTCACCTTCGGGAGATGCTCAATCAATAGGCCAGCGTGAATCGTCTGGTAGTCAACGCCCTGTTGGCAATGCTTTTCGATGATGTGCAGGAAGTCATCTTCATCGAGTTTCTCGATCGAGCCATGCACACTTTCCAAGGCCTGGTACACAGGCACCGTGCCAATCGGAACCGATGAGGCACCAATAATCGACGTCCGCACTTCATCCAGGTTCACACCACCAGTGGACAAATCCATCACCGTGTCGGCGCCATATTTCACAGCCAACTTCAGCTTGTTCACCTCCTCCGCTGCATCCGATGCATTGGGAGAGGCGCCAATGTTGGCGTTTACCTTGCATTTGCTGGCGATGCCGATCGCCATCGGCTCCAGATTGGTGTGATTGACATTGGCGGGGATGATCATCCGGCCCCGTGCCACCTCTTCCATCACAAGGGATTCCGGAAGGTTCTCGATATTGGCCACGTAAGCCATCTCTTCCGTCACCACACCCTTACGGGCGTAATGCATCTGAGACACATTGGCCTGGCCCTTGCGAGCGGAAACCCATTCAGTACGCATGTCCTTGGCAGCAGCGGAATTGCCAGGAGCCGACCAAACAGCCGAAGATCACATCGTTCACTTCCCTGCGCCGGCATGACCCGGATCAAGTTCAGAGGGTGTGATCTCAGCCCCAGCGATCGCAATGAAAGCCAGGGCACCCCTAGTGGTGTTTGAAAGCTAGCAACGCTTTTCCGGTCTGACCCACTTCCGCTTTTAGGGCTGCAATCCATTCAATGCAGCCGCCACCACACGGTGATCAGCGTCCTGCTGCAAGGGCTGAAGTAGCGCCCTGGCTTCTGATCCGTTGGCATCTCCGGCCTGCTCGCGCACCACCCGGGCCAAAATCTCTGCCCCACTCACCCGCACGGTTCCGTCAGCGTCTGCGATCGCTTGCTTGCCAAGATCCAGCAACCAAGCCGGGTTGATGTCGGGCTGCTCTGCGAGAGCGGAAAGGATGCTGCAACGCACGAGCCAAGCGCCATCTTTCGCGAAGCTGTCGCGCAACAGTGGCCAGGATCGCTCCACCCCGTAGCTGGCCAAAGCATTCGCTGCTTCGGCGCGCACATTGGGATCGTCATCGACCAGCAGCAGTCGACTCAGCACTAGCCAGCCCTGCTCATTGCGCCGGTAGCCAAGGCCACTGCAGCTCAGGGAGCGCACTAAAAACGCCTGTTGTTTACTCCCCAAGATCAGCAAGGGGATCACAACACTGTCGTTGTCTGAATCAGGCAGCGCTCGCAATTTGGCGAGGGCAGGCATCGCTTGCACTGGGTCACCCGACGCGATCGCTACGCGCAACTCCTCTGGGTTCGGTGCGGTCTGTTCAGGGGTGCTGGCCATCTCAATCCTCCTGAAAACGGGTGGTGCGCAAGGCGATCAACAATTGATGGCGGCGCTGGCGACGGCCCACCACGGCATGGATCACCAAACCAGATCCCACAAGGATGGCAGGAAGTGCTTGCCAACGGTCGGGCCCCTCTCGCTGCAGCATTGCCGTCACCCCGAGCAGCACCATTAAGGGTGCCGCCAGTGACAGCACGATGTGGATCCTTGTCCTGGATTGACGGCTCATGTTGTGGGAGTCCAAGCCAACATCGCAGCCGTTAACACCTGAACACCCACGCCCAGGGCCCCTTCCTCAGGGTTGAAATGACCGTTATGGAGTGCTGCACATCCCTCTGGACCCGCCACCCCCAGGCGAAACATGCTTCCGGGGACATCCTGCAACAGTTCGGCAAAATCCTCGGCGCCAAGAGAAGGCTGCTCCAGGCGTTGCACTTGATCTGCCCCCAGTTGTTCAACGGCACTGCGCTCTAGCAAGGCAGTGAGGGCGGGATCGTTGCGAACGGGGGGTGC
>QCVQ01000032.1 GCA_003210315.1 Synechococcus sp. AG-686-F08
GCTGATTCGTTCGCCAAAAGCCCCTTGCGTTTTGGAACCTGCAACCTCCAGGAAAGCTTCCGGCACTGAGGCCATGGTTGGGACACCACGAAAACGCGGACCTTGGAGCAGGGGATGCTCCGGTGGATCAACAAGACAACCCGTCTCACTGAGCCCAACCACAAGTCCTAAATCGAGCTGGATAATCCCTTGGTCCAGAAGAGGATTCCACAGTTCCGCAAGAAGACCCTGCGGGGGGTGACTGAAGCTGAAACAAGGCGCTCCATGATCAAGCCGCCAGAGCAGATCATCACGTCGACGCCTCGTCGACGCGCGACCACCAGGACCTCGACCAGCCTCCATGAGCAAGATCGTGCCGTCAAAACCGCGATGGCGTAGAGAGGCGGCAAGACCGGTGCCGGAAAGACCAGCTCCGATCACAGCAAGATCAACGTCTGAGTGCTGACTATCACCAAATAAGGTCATGCTTGTAGAGCACCAAGGGCCGCAGGACGATGTCAAAGCGAATCTTCAAAAACGCCATGCCAATCAAGTCTGGGCCCTACGGCGATCCACCGCGCACAGCTCGACGGGACTACTTCGTTGTTCTGTTGCTGTTGCTATGGCGTATGCGCTACGACGTCTTGCTGTTAGCAGTGATTGGCACTCTGATCTTGACTGACACAGTGCCTACAAATTGGCAACAAAGCGGCAGCGTGGTTTCAATTATGGGAATCACGGTTTCGATCTTTATCGGTTTTAGAAACACTCAGGCGATTGGTCGCTGGTGGGAAGCAAGACAATTATGGGGAGCAGTCGTAAACCACAGCCGAAACTGGACAGACATCTTGTCAAGCCTTCTTCCAAAAGAAGATTTAATGAGTACACACGGAAGGAACCTAGTGCGTTATCAAGTCGCCATGGTTTGGCAGCTTAATTTTCAGTTGAGAAATTTTTACCACCAGGATTTAAGGAGATTTCAAGACTACCTGCTGGAAAATCTAGAAATGAAACAAACGACAACACTCAGACAATTAGGGAGGGCCAGGGCGATTGCTGTTCGCGAATTATATGAGAACAAAAAAATAAATGCTCGAGGACGAGAACAATTAATGAACATTGCCAATGCAACTGTTGATGCAATCGGTGGCCTGGAGAGAATTAGAAACACACCCTTACCCGCAAGTTATGACGTGTTTGTGCGCATGCTGAGCTGGATCTTTGGGTTTCAGCTCTTGTTGAACTTCAAGATGGATGGCACATCTTTAGTAGGAAGCATCACAGGGATCTTGTTATTTCTAGGGTTTTTAATGGCCGAACGCATTGGTGCCTACGTTGAAGGTCCATTTGACGGAGATGGAAGCACATTTGCGTTACCTCTCAATGCAATCTGCCTCACGATTAGCCGAGACTTACTTGGGGATGAAACCGATTCATGTCTCCACCATTTTTCCAAAGACCCTGTTCGTTGGACATAAATCAGTCAAAGCTGAGATTACAAGCCATAATTGGTGAAAGCATTAACATCTGAGAAAGATGACGGAAGCAAGAAGTCTTGAAGCAGTTAATCCTGCCACCGGAAGAATCATTTCGACATATCCATTAATGAACCAAGCAGAGATAGTGCTAGCCATTGAGCAGGCGCATTCTGGATTTCAACAATGGAGACAGTCTGATTTTTCTGTAAGGTCTAAAGCACTCACTGATGCCTCTCGGGCCTTAAGAGCCAACAAGGTTGAACTGGCGGAATGCATCACCCAGGAAATGGGCAAACCGATTCAGCAATCATTCGCAGAAGTTGAAAAGTGTGCATGGGTCTGCGACTATTTTGCATCGAATGCTCAACAGCACCTATCTGATGAACGGATCAAACTTGACCATAAGGATGCAATCGTAACGGCACAACCACTTGGAATTCTATTTGCAGTGATGCCTTGGAATTTCCCTCTATGGCAAGCATTCAGGGCAATTGCCCCAGCCTTGATGGCAGGAAATACGCTCCTCCTGAAAGGTGCATCAAATGTGCCGGGATGTAGCAAGGCCATTCAAAACATCTTTGACAGTTGTGAGATCCCTCAAGGGGTGTTTACGAATATGCCCATTCGATCAACGGATGCAGAACTCGTTATTTCTCATCCAAAAGTACGCGCTGTCACGCTGACAGGGAGTGAAGAGGCTGGTCGAGCTGTGGCATCAATTGCGGGCGCCAATCTCAAAAAATGTGTTTTAGAGCTAGGGGGACAAGACCCCTACCTAATCCTTCACGATGCAGATCTTGATTTAGCTGCAGACCGTTGTGCAGCAAGTCGGATGCTTTGCTCGGGACAAGTTTGCATTGCAGCAAAACGCTTAATTGTTGTCGATGATATTTACGATCAATTTTTCAAACTTCTGCAAGAAAAGCTGCACTCCTATGTGATGGGAGACCCCATGAATCCTGCCTTCAATATCGGGCCATTGGCACGATTAGATCTACGACAGAAAGTTCATCAGCAAGTTGAGAAAAGTGTTGAACAGGGAGCAACCCTTCGTCAAGGTGGCTTTGTCCCAAACCAACAAGGCTGGTGGTATCCCGTGACCATCCTCGAAGATGTGCGGCCGGGAATGCCCGCATTTGATGATGAAATCTTTGGTCCTGTGCTGAGCCTTGTCCATGCAAAGCATGATGAGCATGCGATTGAACTGGCCTCAGACACACGCTTTGGATTGGGAGCAGCGATTTTTTCAGCGAACGTCGCCAAAGCCCAGCGGATCGCCATCGAAGACATTGAAGCAGGATGCGTCGCAATCAATGATTTTGTACGAAGTGATCCTCGTGTTCCCTTTGGCGGGATCAAAGATAGTGGCTATGGAAGAGAGCTGGGCAAGCTTGGAATCCATGAATTTATCAACAGCAAAAGCATTGTTTGAGCTGGATTGCACCGAAAGCAACTGACACAATCAAGAGCCATTAAAAAAGATGGGTGGCGGCCCATCTTTTTACACGATTGCAAAGACCAGGAACTTAATCCTGATTGACGATTTATCGCATAGTCACAGGGGCTCGTCTCTAGGAATCAATACTCAATAATGCATCGGGAAGAGAGATGATTGGTCGAGATGCACTGCTTGTCACTTCAAGAATCCTTCCGATAGAGGCCGGAGTATTCAACGCCTCCAGGCAACAACGAGCAACCAGACGCCTTGGGATGGAATCATTCTCCTGCCGATCGGGACCTGACCAATACACCCCCTCTTCTTCCAGCGTTTCCTCTCTTTCACTAAGACCGCCTGGCCGAATCACAGTCCAATCAAGACCACTATTCTCCAAAGCCTGCTCACCAATTCGTTTCCAAACAAGAATCAATCCGAACAAGTTCAGGGGGTGACGCCAACGACCTGCACAAAGAGAGCTTACGAGAATCACTCTGGACACCCCAACTCTCAAACAGCTTTCCACCTGAGAGCGCACGCCCCATGCGTCAACCCGCATCGGACCTAACAAGTCAATCGAAGGCCTTGCACCCGTTGCAATCACTAAGGCATCCACGCCCTTTAAGGCTGAATCCAAAGCAGTTGGGTCTTGCAAGCTCAGCCGAACTTGCTCAGCATTCATGAGGGTGTTGGGAATCACCGATGAAGACCTCACCAACAAACGCGGACGATCTCCACCAGCCATCAACTCCTCAGCAATACGAAACCCTGTTTTTCCAGAGGCCCCAGTAATTGCAATCGTTCTGTCACTCATTCAAACCTCCTAGTAGAACTCAAGAATTCATGAGCCAACCGTAAACGAGAACTAAGATGAGCTGTCATAAAAAACGCATCATTCGGGAGGACAACTGATCAACCAATGAAATCTCTAACAGCCATTGCCTTGCTAACCATCTCCAGCATTCATCCACAGCAAAGCCAAGCGATGACAGAGTGTGAGCTACTAACGCGAATCATGAATAATTTGGGAGCAAAAATGAGCATCAACCGGTACGTTATTTCAAGCAAAAAGGACGAAGAGCTGATCAAGCAAGCAAGCGACAATCTCTCCGAGCAAACAAAAAACTACAGAGCAGCGAAAAATCAATACAAAAAAGCCAACTGCAAAAGCATCTGGGATAGATAAATATCTGCCTTTCGGAAAGACTTAATGGGAACAAAAAAACCGATAGCCAACGGCTACCGGCAAAAGAATCAAAGAAATTACAAACTAAAATAAATAGAACGTAATTTATTTGGAGTAAACAATGCCTCGATAGGTCAATGAGGGATGCTCTTGCATCTCAGCCCTTACAAGCTCACGGCACGTGTTGTAGTGCTCGTGACGATAGGTCAATTCAACGCAAGCTTTAGCGTCAGAGGGCTTACGGGTTGCGTAGGCCTGACCTCTGTAATGAAGAGTAGTCATGATGTTCTCCGAGAAAGCCCAGGTCCCCGTTCCTTGGCCTGGGCCGGTCTGCGCCTCGTAAACCGAGGTGAACGATGCAATAGGTAGCGGTTGCTACTCCATAAATTTAACCAACCGTCAACCCATCCGTCGTTCGCCGCGATACAGAGACGAGAAACAGGGAATGCCTGGTGCAGCATCACCATTCATTGGCAACCTATGCACTCGGGAATACTCCTTGACCGATGGGATTGCCATCAAAGCTTTGACAATCCAAATCAGCAACTACAATGGCCCTAATCTCGCTTTTGAAGGAATACTTCAATAATGGAAAGATTACAGACAAGTTATCAAAACTCCCAAGGGATACTTTTTTAGGGGCCGGTATCCCTTGCTAAAAGCAGGAAAAGCTTCACCAACGATCGAAAGTCAAAGAATCAAGCCATTGACCACTTAAAACATATAAATTTTCGATCATGCTTCACCCCGTTCCCTTTCTAGCTCTCGCGATCTCACTGCTCATGCTGAGCTGTGAAGCTGGACAATCCGCCAGGCAGCTCACGGCTGTAGAGAAAAAAGAAACCACATTGGCCCAACCACCAACATTGAAAGCCCCAGGTCAAAAGGGGCCCACTCCAGCCTTACTCCAAGTCCGCCAAGGTGAACATTTTTCACTCGAAGCACGTCGCAGCAACCCAACAGGATCCTCACCAACTGGCTCTTGGGTTCTTGAATTGTTTAAAGGAGAACAATTGTTAGCCCAATGGCCAGCCGTTAGCGGTTATGGCAGCAAGCAAACGGCCGACCGTCTTTGGAGCCCAGGCAATGGGGCTCCATTACCGATCGGAACGTATGCGCTGGGCCAACCAGAACCATGGGGAAGCGATCTTTGGCTGAACTTAGAACCCCAATTCAAAACAGATCGAAGTGGCCTGGGAATCCACAATTGCAACCCAGGCAGCGGATGCCTCTGCATTCCCAACCGCAATGACCTAAACGTTTTGGCGAATTGGGTCGAAGCAACAGGAATCAAAAAGCTTAGAATCGTTGACTAAACTCACGTCTAACAATGCAAACTGCAAGCTATTTCTTACACAACAATCAAGCACAAAAGCATCTCCAATTCATGCGATTTCAGCACCAAAATAAAATTCCAGCAACAGAGAAGCTACTGATCACTTTTATCGATGAATCACTTTTTTCTTATTTTTCAATGCTTACTTAAAAGATGACCTGGAAAATAGCCCAAGCATGGACAAGCGTTAATCCTCAACAAGGTTTCCGACACTTTCAGGTGATGCTCCAAGGCGGAAAAGGAGAGGAACGCTGGGTTGAACTCGAAGCTGTCATTGACTCAAAGGTTCGACGACGCATCGCCTGGAGCGAGCTCAAAAACCAGAAGTTTTGGACGAGCGGCTGGAAACAACTTCCACCAGCAGAGTGAGATGCCGCCACCCAGCAAACCACTCGGGGGCCTCACTCGCAGCGACCACATCGATTTCGCCACAATGACGAAATGGCAATTCAAGTCTTAACCGAAGACCAGCGCTTCAAACTCGATAGCGCACCTGATCGGATTTTCTATTCCGAGCCTCGCTTCGTTCAACACCTTGACGAGGGTTTTAGATCACGCCTTACTAATTTTTACAGAGAGCACATTCCCTCTGGAGCCGTTGTTCTGGATTTGGGTTCGTCATGGGTGAGTCACCTACCAGATGAGATCCATTACGAGCGGGTGGTTGGCCATGGAATGAATGAGGCCGAACTCGCAGCCAACCCAAGACTCGACAGTCACTACGTCCAAGACATGAACTTGGATCCATCCATCCCTTTGAAAGATGAATCCGTAGATGTCTGCCTAGCTGTTGCTGCTTGGCAGTACTGGACACAACCAGAGAATGTCGCAGCAGAGATGCTTCGCGTCACGAGGCCCAATGGCACAGCAATTGTTGCGTTCTCAAACAGGATGTTTTTCACAAAAGCACCGCAAGTTTGGACCGATAACGACGACAAGCAGCACCTCGACTACGTAGGCACAGTGCTGCAGGCCAATGGTTGGACTGATGTAAGGGTGTTTGCTGAAGAAACAAAAGCCGGTGGATTAATGGGACTTGTAGGAAGCAAAGGTGACCCCTTTTTTGCAGTAGTCGCGCGCAAGAGCATCGACTAATTATTGGAATCGCTGGACCAAGCGAAGTCAAGACTTGGTGCCAAACAATTCCTCCTAATTAGCATGCCACAGAATCACTCACAACCAATACATAGCAACACAGCAATGGAGCCAACAACTTGTATTGATTACGCTTAAGCGCATCAAATCTGGCCCAGCAAAAAAATACTAGGTTCTTCTTTTTGTCTACATTTTTGTTTTTCAGGATTGCGGCTTTAGGGTTTTCTTTCAACCAAGCAAAACAAGTTCACTTGCCTTAGAGATCGAGTGATCGAAGCAAGTCTCGCTGTGCCTTACGACCTGTGATGGCATGAGCGGCCATCGCACCACTCGCAGCAACAGGTGGAATACCAATCCCAGGGAAACAGCTCGAACCACACTGCAGCAATCCCTTGAGGGGAGTCGTTACCCCAGGGAACAGCCCCTTCGCCGCTGACAAGGCAGGGCCATAACTTCCTTGGTGCGTGGAAAGGTAATGACGGTGGGTGAGAGGGGTCCCCTCCATCACCACTTGGCAACGACGGCGTAGATCGGGAATGCGTTGCTCCAACACATCCCAAAACACCTGACACCGTTGTCCGCGTTTCTCTTGATAATCCGCCGTTCCCCTCTTGAGATCGGCCCACTCCGACCAGGGTTCGTTGGCAGGGGTGTAGGCATGGAGCACGTGATGTCCCTCCGGTGCCATCGAGGGATCGAGCACAGATGGAATCGAGACCACCACGGCATTGCGCTCGGCATCAATGCCCCGTTCCCAGTCACCAACCCAAACGGTATGGATCGGTAGATCTTCAAGGCCGCTCGCATCAAATCCCAGATGAAGATGCAAAAACGAATGACAACCAGGCGTGGACAGTCGTTCCTGACGCCAAGTCTTCGCAGCCGTTTCGGGTAGCAAGGCTGCCGTGCCCCAAGCATCCGCATTGCTCACCACAACATCGGCGTAAAGCGTCTCGCCATTGCTGAGCTGGACACCGATGACACGATCACCATCGAGCAACAGCTCACTCACTGTTGCGCCAAGCCGCAAGCTGCCGCCGAAAGACTCCATGCCGCGCACGAGGGCGTTCACAACGGCCGCACTGCCCCCACGCGGAAAATCAAGACACGATTCAGGGTCAAACCATTCACCAAACAACGTGGCCATCGCGGCTGCGTTGGTGTCAGCCATCGGCATACCGCTGATCAAAAAACAGAGCAAATCCACCCAATGGCGAAGGAATGGATCCTGCAGGTGACGGTCGACTAGAGGCCCGAAAGCACCACTGAGATGGCGGATGGCTGGCAAATGCTGAACCAGCCGTCCACTTCGCCTCAACAGAGGACCAATCCCATCAACAGATGCAGGTAACGCCAGCAATGGCAGGGCATCTGCAGCTGCTGCAATCGGCTGCAACACGCCGGTAAAACGCTGCCATTCGGCCACAGCCTCAGGTCCACGCAACCTTTCCACCACCCGCTCGAAACCATCCCCTCCCACCCCAACACGGAGATGTCCTTCCGGAAACAAGACATCCCAATCCTTGTAACTCTCCACATCCAAGGGTTGATCCAACGCGCGCAGGATCTGAGCAAGGGGGTTACTACTTGGCCAACGCGACAATCCACTCCAAAGGGATGGACCTGATTCGAAGTGATATCCCTGCCGTTCAAAGCCATGGGCAGCGCCGCCTGGCTGGCTATGGGCCTCTAAAACCAGAACGTCCTTTCCAGCCCGGGCGGTGAGACCGGCACAGCACAAGCCTCCGATCCCACTGCCAATCACGATCACCTCAGCGCTTTTTGGCATCTATCACCAATCAGAAATCCCACCTCGGGTCATAGCCAGTCACAGCTGTGATCGTGAAAAACACTTCCCAATCCAAAGATCGGTTGAAATGGTTGAAAGCGCAAAGTCCGTGCCAGAACCATCCTCTCCAGGCAAAAACCAGCTACCCCTATGGCGTCAAACACCGCCCTTGGTTTTGCCGATGCTGGTCCTCAGCTGCGGTCTTGTCATGGCTGGAGCTGTTGCTGTTAAGGGAATTCGAACCGCAACAGACACCGTCACCGTCACCGGTGCTAGCACCGAGCGGTTGCGCAGCGACTACGCAGATTGGACCGTGACAGTGAGCGGCAATGGGCTGAGCCAACAACAGGCTTATCAAAATCTGCAACCCGATTTGAAGCGCACGCTTGCATTTTTGCGAGACGCAGGCATTCCTGAAAGCAGCACCCAGATCACGATTTTGCGCACGAATCGCAACGACATTCGTAACCGCGTTACCGGCATGCTTACCAACACGGAGTGGACAGCACGACAATCAATCCACGTTGGCAGCTCAGATGTGGAGTTAATCCGCAAGGCATCCAATAACGTCAGCAACCTGATTGGCGACGGTGTGTCGTTAGAGATTCAGCCACCGGCTTACACCTACACAAAATTGGCTGAAAAGCGCGTTGACATGCTGGCCAAAGCCACTGCAGATGCTCGAGATCGAGCGATTGCGATTGCAGGTGAGGCGGGTTCCGGCATTGGAGCGATTACCAATGCCGACACAGGCACGTTCCAAATCACCGTGCCCAACTCCACAAAAATGGGAAGCTATGGCTCCTATGACACCAGCACCATCGACAAAGACATCACGGCTGTGATGGGAGTGACATTCAGAGTGCAGTGATCGTTCTTCCCTTGATCCTCCTCGGCCTGTCCTGGCTTCAAGAAGGCATTGACCAACTGCTGCTAGGCGGGCGTTGGAATTTAGCCATGGGACCGGGCACCCCTTGGTGGACCTTGCTCACTGCTCCATTCAGCCATGGAGATCTTGGTCACCTGATCGGAAACAGCATTGTTTTTTTACCGCTCAGTTATCTGGTGCTGTTGAAAGGCTTGCGCGGTTATGTGGCGGTTTGGATTGCCGTGATTCTTCTCGAAATTCCGCTCTGGATGTTTTGGCCGGTTGGCAGCCACGGACTCTCTGGTGTCATCTACGGACTCCTTGGCTACCTCGTGCTCATTGGATTTGTCGAACGACGACCGCTCGCCATCGCTTTAAGCGTGATTGCCGTTGCCTTTTACGGCAGTGCCCTACCTGGACTGCTGCCCTGGGCCTCGCCTGCGGGAGTGAGCTGGATTGGCCATGCAAGTGGGTTCATCGCTGGCCTGCTAGCAGCCGGCGCAGTGTCACGCGAGCATCATCAGTCGTCAGCCTGATCCTCAACTGATTTGAGAAAGCGTCCGGACAGACGAACAGCCAGCACAGAACAAGCTGCGCCGTAGCCGATGAATGTGGCCACTTGACCGAAAGACCCCATCTCGTAGACCTCTCCGCTTAACAACACCCAATCCACGAGTGATGAGGCGACACCCCACACAACAACCCAAACCGAAACGTAGAGAATCCCCCTAACGGCGGTGTTCACGGCAGCTCCTTTTAAAAATGCTTGTTCGATTCGACGCTAGGGCAACCGTCAATTCACATCGTTCGGCCAAGGATATGAATTGAAAGCTTCTTGAAGCAACCTGACATTGATCCCTCTCGTCGCTAGGACCTTTGGGTGATCACTTTGATAGAAGCAAAAAGGTCCTCCTATGTCTGAAGGCAATCAGCAGCAACCTGTCGTGATCAAGCAAGGGGGGGGAGGCACTGGCATTGGCTTGGTTCTAGCGGCCTTAATTCTTGGAGGTGCTCTTGTCTATGCAGTCACCATCTGGTCAAACACCCAGAAAAGAATGATCGAAGCGCCCAAAGAAGCGATTCAAAAAGGAGTGGACACGATTAAAAAAGCGATTCAGCCTGGCTCCTAGGGGCAGATCCCGCCTGGAATTGATGAGGGAGGGGGAGTCAACGATCAGGCTTCACCCTCCCTCGAGCGATTGCTGCTGGCTGTGATGGCGGTAGAGATCGCTGTCTCCATCGGCTTCCGGCTCAGATTTCGCTTGGCGTGAGCCTGGCTCAACCGCTCCAATCCGCTGCTTAGGAATCACAGCGTTTTCTTCTCGAGCGATCGCACGCTGATAGGCCGAAGAGACGTCTGATAGGTCGTCGTTACGAACAGAGGTCATGGCCGCAAAAGCAGTGAGGCCATGATGGCAGTCCTGCAACTCGATGACCATTGCTCAGAAAAGAGCGTGCTTCCCATCTGCTCTGCCGCCTGGATGAGCACTATCCAGACCCACCCATTCCTCTCGATCACAGCGACCCTTTCAGCCTGCTGATCGCTGTGCTTCTCAGCGCGCAGTGCACCGACAAAAAGGTCAATGAAGTGACTCCAGCCCTATTTGCTGCTGGTCCAACCCCAAGTGCCATGGCGGCTTTGACGGAAGCAGAGATTTTCGGACACATCCGCCAGCTCGGGCTTGCCAAAACCAAGGCCCGCAACGTGCACAAACTTTCGCACCTATTAATTGCTGCGCATGGGGGGAACGTGCCGAACAGCTTTGAAGCGCTCGAGGCACTGCCGGGCGTTGGACACAAAACCGCCAGCGTGGTGATGGCCCAAGCCTTCGGAGTACCGGCCTTCCCTGTGGACACTCACATTCATCGATTGGCTCAGCGCTGGGGTCTCAGCAATGGAGACAGCGTGGAGCGCACCGAAAAGGATTTGAAATCCCTTTTCCCCCCAGAGAGCTGGAACAAACTTCACCTGCAAATTATTTTTTATGGACGCGAGTTCTGCACTGCTCGCGGATGCGATGGAACCGTTTGCCCCATGTGCCGGGAGCTGTATCCAAAGCGACGTCAGCCAGTGCTTTGGCGAAGGCCTTAGCTAAATAGCGCTCCAACGTCAAACCTCTGTTACAGTTCGTTTCAATTGAAACACCACCATGGATCGCACTCCTGCTAACGACACTTGGTTCCAAGGCCAAGCAGCCCGCTCTATTCATGAAGAGCAGCTCAAGAAGGTGGAGCTTTTCAACGGTCGCGCAGCCATGATCGGATTCGTCATCGGCGTGATCACGGAAGGGCTTACAGGCCAGGGAATTCTCCATCAGATCGGCCTCGGCCCCCTCGTTGATGGCTACGTGACATGCAGCGCTCAGATGCTTCCCTTCTGTTTCTGATCATTTTGGCCAATGTCTGTCAGCCCCCTGGTCTTAGGATTGAGAGCTGACAGTTCAGGCCAATGGCTCGAAAGCGGCGCAAACTCAGCAAAGACATGGAAGCCGAAATCAAAGCGGCCCACAAAAAAGTTGAGTTTATTTCTGCGTTAATTCGAGATATCCAAGAAGAAGACATACAAAACGAATACGCCGAGGCTTTTGTTCAAGTGCATGCCGCATGTACCCATCTCGCTCAGCTTTATGACGCTGAGGGCATCACTGAAGAAAGTGAAGGAACACTGGTCCTGTACAAAGGACTTCTCAATCAATTCGAAGAAGACTACGAGCTTTAGGACAAATTCAGGATCTGGACCTCAGGCACTAATTTTTTGCTGAAAACCCGTTACAACCGGATGGGTTTTAGCAGCACTTTTATGCCAGAAAATAACGATCCGCGCTGGTTCACGTTGGCAATGGCAAGCCGTTGGCCCCTCGCCGTTGTGGTTGCAGCGTGGTCAGTTGCTGTTGCTGCAACTCAGATTCTTCGTCACCCCATCCCCATTGGACTGCCTCTAGGCCAGCCATTTCCAGTACGCCTCGTTGGCGGAGTCACTGTTGACGAACTAAAAGCACCTGTCAGGGTGAAAAGTGAGGGTGCGATCGCCATTGAAGCTTCCAAAAACCTACCCATTGAGGCTTCTGAAGCCCTTCCGGTACAAGGTCAAGTTTCAGTCATCAAACCGGTTTTGATTGATTCAAATCGATCACTTGAGGTGCAAGGTCAAGTTTCAGTTAACGAGGTCACGGCTCCAGTCAAAGTGCAAGGTGTGGATGAAGGTCCTGTCCTCGTAGGTACGTCCGATGAAGATCAATTGACCGTGGGTGGATCTGTCGACGTCAGCGAGATTGGCGGTCGGATCAATGTGCGTCTTCGGGATGCGGCCCAATCGATCCTGCCGATTCCTCAATGAGATCACTTCCAGCTGATCTCACTCTTGCTGTGGTCGGACATCTTGAATGGGTCACCTTTCTGGCAGTGAATGAGCTCCCTTCGCCTGGACAGATCAGCCGTGCCCATCGCTCCCTGGAAGAGCCAGCTGGAGCTGGAGCGGTCGTCGCCGTTCAACTGGCCCAGCTGACAGGGCAAGAAGTGACCTTCTTTACTGCGCTTGGCAAGGATGAGATCGGTGCACGAAGTGAAGCGCGCCTGCGCGAGTTAGGGGTCAACCCAGTCATTGCCTGGCGTGACCAACCAACACGTCGCGGCATAAGTTTGGTCGATCGCAGCAGTGATCGAGCGATCACGGTGATTGGAGAGAGGCTGACACCGGTTGCTCATGATCCATTGCCCTGGGAGCATCTTGCCAATTGCGCCGGAGTGTTCGTCTCTGCGACCGATCCGCAGGGACTCAAGCTGGCAAGGGCGGCCAGGGTGTTAACGGCAACGCCTCGCCTTCGGCTACCCGTTCTTCAGGACGCAGGAGTCAATCTCGATGCCCTAATTGGCAGCAATCTCGATCCAGGCGAATGCCTTAAAGAGGGTGAACTCACTCCGACGCCAACCTTACGGATCGCCACGGAAGGAGAGAGGGGAGGGCTCCTCATTCCAGGAGGACGCTTTGAAGCCCAACCTCTCCCAGCTCCCCTAGTGGAAACCTACGGATGCGGAGACAGCTTTGCAGCGGGCGTGACAGCAGGACTCGCGGCAGGATGGTCCACCACTGAGGCCATCAAGCTTGGGGCCAAGTGCGGAGCGACCTGTGCAACACATTTTGGTCCCTACGCGTAAACCCAAGAGAGAGCACTGCACCAAAACGGTGTGGGCGCAGC
>QCVQ01000033.1 GCA_003210315.1 Synechococcus sp. AG-686-F08
GCCTGTCCTCCCCAACTCATTCAATCCTTGGATCGTCGGGTAGGCCTGAATGATTTGGCTGTCCTTCTTCATGACTTACGTCCCGATGCTTTGGAAATACACACGGCCCCAGGGCGCCTGAATGCTTTTCAGGCAACGCTTGAGCAGGTTCGTCTTGCCGATGTCCCCCTGAAGCGGCTTTCAGTGAGTTGTGGTCTTGAAGGCCATCACGTCACGGTGGAGTCGCTTTCCAAGGAGCTGTGGCAGCGCCATCAGGCTTTGCGTGCGTTTCAACAACGCCCGCTTTGGCAGCTTGATGGTCGTCCCATGAGCGGAGATCTTGGGGTTGGGACTGCCCGTGCAGCAGTTGGTTTGTGGGAGCGGCTTCATCCTTTGGCACCTCCCGGCCCACTGCAGTTGGCCGGTGGAACTAACACTGCAACGCTTGATTTGCTCCCAGGCGAGGGCAGGGCGATTGGACCTGCTGGTGTTGCGTTTGGTGGAGTGGCCAGGACGCTCATTCAGCCCTTTTTTCAAGCGGCGCAAGATCGGGGATGTCGTTTGCGTGACTGGCCGGATGGCTGGGCTGAGTCTCTTCGCGCTGCGCATACGTTGATTGCGCCTTGGTTGCGGCGTAGCTGATCGGACACCGACCCAGTGTTCCTCTTGCTATGAATGTTTTCGGTCCGACTGTTGGCCGAGTAAGCCATGACGACCGAGCGCATTACCGACGACTTAAACCGACTCGTCTCTTTGCTTCCTGCAGAGCTTCAAGCTTCGTTGGCCTCGACGGAGTCAAGAGATCAACTCCTCGAGGTTGTGCTCGATCTTGGACGTGTTCCTGAAGCCCGTTATTCGGGTTGGTCCACCGCTCTAGGAAGCAGCAGCGTTACCCATGCTGATCTGCAGGCGATGGTGGAACGTCTGGGCCAGTTTGGCTCTGACAACAGGGCGGGCATTGAGCGAACCTTGCATCGCATCAGTGCCATTCGTAATCGTCGAGGTGAGGTCGTGGGCCTGACCTGCCGAGTTGGTCGTGCTGTTTTTGGGACGGTGGCGATGGTGCGCGATCTCCTTGATAGTGGTGAATCGTTGCTGCTTATGGGCCGGCCTGGGGTCGGTAAAACCACGGCCTTACGCGAGATCGCTCGGGTTCTTGCCGATGACCTGGGAAAGCGTGTCGTGGTGATTGATACCAGCAATGAAATCGCGGGGGATGGTGATATCCCTCATCCCGCCATTGGTCGAGCGCGGCGCATGCAGGTGGCTCGGCCAGAGCTTCAGCATCAAGTGATGATCGAGGCGGTGGAAAACCACATGCCCGAGGTGATCGTCATTGACGAAATCGGCACCGAGTTAGAAGCGCGAGCAGCCCGGACGATTGCTGAACGGGGGGTGACCTTGGTGGCGACAGCGCACGGAAATGCCCTGTCCAACCTCATTAAAAATCCAACCTTGTGCGATCTCATTGGTGGCATTGAATCCGTCACCCTTGGCGACGATGAGGCTCGCCGTCGTCGCAGTCAAAAAACGGTGCTCGAACGGGCGGCTGAACCGACTTTTTCAATGGCCGTGGAGATGCACAGCCGCAGTCGCTGGGCTGTGTATCGAGAGGTGGGACGTGCGGTTGATGCATTGCTACGCGGCCAAGTGCCCAGTCCTGAACAGCGGGAGATGGCTTCAGATGGACGCGTTCTTCGCGTTGAACCCCAGTTATCTCCCTCGCCCCTACGGCGCCCATCCTTGGTGCCCGTGCCGCTGCCAAATCCCGTTGATCCAACACCATTGCAACCGGGTGGAATCGGTTTTGCTCAGTCAGAGCTGAATCAGTCTCAGGCGTCGTCAAAGACGTTTCAAGTTCTTTGTTGTGGCCTGAGCGAGCAACGTCTTGATGAAGCGGTTCGACGTCATGACTGGTCTGTTCAGGCGGTGGACGATCTCGTGCAGGCCGATGTGGTGTTGAGCGTTCGCCAAGGACTTGGTCGTCAACCTGAACTGCGTCGTCAAGCGAGAGAAGCTGGCGTTCCGATTTTGGTGATCAAATCCGACACGCTCCCGCAAGTGGAGAGGGCGTTGGAGCGTTTGTTGATGCGTCGAGATTCTGGTTTGAGTGATCGAGACTCAGCGGACTCTGGTGATGGTGATCAGTCCGATGCCTCTGCCGCTCTGGAGGAATGCCGACTGGCCGTCGAGCAAGTGGTAGTTCCACAAGGCCGCCCCGTGGAGCTTCTTCCCCGCACCCAGGAAGTGCGCCAGATGCAAGCAGACCTCGTCACGCGCTACCGCCTTCGCAGTGATGTGTATGGCACGAGCGGTCAGCGGCGATTGAGGGTGTTTCCCCCCTGAATCATCGATTCGTTGTGAGAGGTGGATTGACGAAGGTCACTATGTTGTGGGTAACTATGTATGCGCTAGCAGGGATCACCAGTTTGGTGATGCTGAGCTGGAGTTAATGGGCCGTCGCCAAGCGGTAAGGCAGCGGGTTTTGGTCTCGCCATTCCTAGGTTCGAATCCTAGCGGCCCAGTTTTTCCGGAATCCCGGTGTCGTTGCAACCTCTCCTCGTTTTCGATTTCGACGGGGTGATCCTCGACGGGATGGATGAATACTGGTCGAGTTCTCGAGCCGCTTGTCGATCCCTTCTTCAGGGGGGGGTATTGCCTGAGCAAACACCGACCAGCTTTCGTCAATTGCGTCCCTGGGTGCATCACGGCTGGGAGATGGTCCTGATCGCTGCATTGCTTCAAGAGTCAGACGGACCGTTACAGCGTCTTGGTGTTGATGCTTTCGCCGCTGACTACGACCAGCAGCTTCGAGCTGGTCTCGATCGGTTTGGATGGCAATCGTCGCTGCTACAGGACTCCCTCGAGCGCGTTCGTCGTCAGGCCGTGTCGGGCGATCGTGCTGGCTGGGTGGCATTGCATCGGCCGTTTGAAGGGGTGCCGGAACGTTTGGCGGGATTGGAGGAGGAGGGTGTGGCTTGGTCTGTGCTCACGACAAAAGGGCGAGATTTCACGGCTGAGTTGCTTGACGCTTTTCAGCTTCGACCCGTACGCCTCGATGGCAGAGAGTCCGGCCCAAAGCCTGAGGTGTTACTTCGCTTGCGCCGCGAATGGTCACTGAAGGGTTTTGTGGAAGATCGGCGGGCCACTCTTGAAGTGGTGTTGGAGATGCCTGGGCTTGAAGGGCTGAAGTGCTTTCTGGCCGATTGGGGATATCTGCGTCCGGCGGACCGAGAGGGGTTGCCTGAAGGGCTGGATTTGCTCTCGACCAGCAAATTTGCCGCCCCCTTGGCGATCTGGCCCTGATTCGATAACGTACATGTGTACTAGATGAGACAAGTGGCGTTGGCCGGGGCACTGGATGATCTGTCCAGTGTTGAGTCGACTTCAGTTTGCGGGCTACCGCAGGCTGAATCGGCGACCTGCGGCACCTGTTTGCTCCTTAACTGTTCATTGCTATGCCAGCCGACGTGAAAGCCGCTCAATCCTCTGCAGGAGATTCTCGTCCAGGCGAGAGGGACAAGGCCTTAGATCTTGTGCTCGGTCAGATCGAGCGAAATTTTGGGAAGGGTTCGATCATGCGTTTGGGGGATGCCTCCCGAATGCGGGTGGAAACGATCTCCACGGGGGCCCTCACTCTTGATCTTGCCCTAGGCGGCGGGTACCCCAAGGGGCGAGTGGTGGAGGTTTACGGGCCTGAAAGTTCAGGGAAGACCACGCTCACGCTGCATGCCATCGCTGAGGTGCAAAGGCGTGGAGGGGTCGCGGCATTTGTCGATGCTGAGCACGCCCTAGATCCTGTCTATGCGGCTTCCCTCGGTGTTGATGTTGAAAATCTCCTGGTCTCCCAGCCGGATACGGGTGAGATGGCCCTTGAAATCGTCGATCAGCTCGTTCGTTCTGCTGCGGTCGACATTGTGGTGATCGACTCCGTTGCTGCGTTGACGCCTCGGGCTGAGATTGAAGGAGAGATGGGTGATTTGTCTGTTGGGGGCCAAGCTCGCTTGATGAGCCAGGCCATGCGCAAGATCACTGGCAACATCGGTAAATCCGGTTGCACCGTGATCTTCCTGAACCAACTTCGTTTGAAGATCGGAGTGACCTATGGCAATCCTGAGACCACAACCGGTGGAAATGCGCTGAAGTTCTACGCCTCAGTGCGGCTTGATATTCGCCGGATCCAAACCCTGAAACGTGGCACTGAGGAGTACGGCATTCGGGCGAAAGTGAAGGTGGCGAAAAACAAGGTGGCACCTCCGTTCAGGATCGCCGAGTTCGATATTCTTTTTGGCCGCGGCATCAGTACGCTCGGATGCATTCTCGATCTGGCTGAGGAAACAGGAGTCGTCACGCGTAAAGGGGCCTGGTACAGCTACGAAGGTGACAACATTGGTCAAGGTCGTGACAACACAATCGGTTGGCTTGAGCAAAACCCTGAGGCCAAGGACGCCATCGAAGCGCTTGTCCGTCAGAAGTTGACCGAAGGATCGGAAGTGACCTCGAATTCGATGCGTCCTTTGGCTGCTGCGGCCCGCTCAGCGGCTGCCAAGCCGTTAGCGAAACCTGCAGAAATGGATAAAAAGTCAGCTGCTGATTGAGTTGCTTAGCGGCTTGCGATTTCAGGGGTGCTTCCGATTGCGGAGCGCTTCTGAATGGAGGTAGCGATTCGTTGAAGCTCCTGAATGGCTTCTGCACCCTCAAATTTCACGAGTTCGCGCCCGTTGCGGGATTCAACCCAGCTGATCCCGAAATCGGACACCAGAAAACGCACGAGATGTTGATCGCCGAGTTCGGCCACGAACGATGCGCCATTGCCGACAAGGTCATGGCCGTCATCGCAGCTGTAGCAGGTGGCCACAACCCCTTGCTTTTGAAGACTTGAAGCAAGGGCATGAAGGCTCATGACCAAGTCTTGGACGACGGAGCGGTACTGATCGGCAAGGCGTGAAAACATCACGGATGTCCGGAAAACCTTTAGCAATTCTAAAGGTTTTGACCAGTTCCCTGTTGGGCGGCTTCTGGCTTGCTGCTCGGCAGTAGGGCTAGGGCATGTCGGCCAGCGTCCACCAGCCGGCAGTCGGTCCAATGAAGCGCACCACGATCCAAAACACCACTAGCGCTCCGATGCCGATCCATGCTCCACGAGTTGTTAGGGCAACGAATTGCTGGGATTGGCTTTTGGTTAAAGGCAGCCAAGCAACGATGCGCTCGCTGTCCTTGGGATCTGGTTTGCGTTGCTTGGGAGGTAGTCCCTGGTTGGTGCGACGTCGAGCTTCTCCCATCGAGGCAGGCTGATTGGCGTCCTTTAAGACTAAGGGCGGTGTCAGTCAGGTAACAGTCGCTGGAGTGGAGACCAGGGCTCGATGGCGCGTAGGACCTGTTTGCCCCAGCTGCGTGCGCGGACCCTTCCATCCAAAATGGCGAGCCGACCGCCGCTCTGCCTTAGAGGCGCAATCGCTGGAACCAGCTTCGCTAGAGCTTCCGGCAGAAGCAGGTCGCGGAACCAGTCTTTCCCCAGTTTTTTCAACGATTCTACTCGAGCAGCCGTGAGCGGATCTTCCAAACTGGACATAGGAAGGAGGGCAACGATGAGCTGATCCAGGCCTGGTAGATGGTTCTGATGGTCCATCCACCACGACCAACTGCAGCAGATCACTCCGTTGACTTCCGGCGCTGTGTCTTGATGAATCACCCTGCTGCCAAATTCACCGGCGAGTTCGGTGGTGAGTTTTTGCCTGAGCCCTGGATCGTCGAGCAGAACAAGGGTCAGTCCACGACGCCCAAGAATCAGGCGCCGGCATTGATCAAGAAGATGCTCCGCATAGATCTCTGTGTTCGGCAACGGCTGGCGTTTGGGTGCGAACAAGCGCAGCGGCTCCGTGCGGATTCGATCGTGGAGCTGGATGTCCACCATGGCCCCTGACTCTGATGACCGTTCACCGGGGCGCTTGTCCCGTTCCAGAGACACGCCATTCGTTTGAAGAAGAATCGAAGGGTGTTGCTCCAGCAGAGAATGAAGGGTTTGGAGCGGTTCCAGGGGTTGAAGAGTCCAGGACCACTGCAGCAGGTTTTGGTCGAGGTGCGCCCAGCTGGCCCATTGCGAACTCTCGAGGGTTAGCAATGCATTCCAGGGCTCTGGTGCTGGCCCAAGTAGGCCGATTAAGTCGCGCAGGCTCACCAACGCGCTGCTTGGCATTGGGAGGTCACAACTGGATCGGCTTGAGGCGGCGAATAATTGGCGGCTGAGGCGTTCGTGGAGGTCGAGGAGAGCAGGACCTGCCGTTGGGTAGGCCTGACGCAACCGATCCCAATCCTGGGTTTCAATGCTGAGTTGCATTGCTTGGCGCAGATGGTGAGCCAACGATTCCGCTTCGGGAATAATCAACTGATGCGAACGTTTGAAGCCGCGGCGGCGGTGAACGTTGACCAGTTCGGCGGGAGAGAGCAACCAGAGTTGTGAGCCTGGAGGAGCGGTGCAGCCGCTCCAACAGGCAAGCCTTAATCCCCCCTGGCGAAGGCGAGGCAGTTCGACTTGAAGGAAGCGTTGCCGTTGGCGCTCATCAAGCACCAGCACGCAGTCTTGGGATTGCAGGCAAAGAGGAACAAGCAACCCCAGCCACCAGCGATCCCGTTCTCCCGCAGATAACCGGATGCGGGTGCGGTCTTGTCTGCGCAAGCTGCGACCGATCAGACGGCTGAGCGTCAGATGGTGCTCCCATGGCATCTCCTCAAGATGGAGAAGCTGCTTGAGTTGCTGATGGGCTTGGACTTCCAGCATCAGAGGAGCCTAAGCAGTGCTCTGAACTGGTTTGGTTCAGGCGGAGCGATCAATCAACATGGGCGAATGAGCGAAATCGATCCGATGGATCAGGGGCAAGGGGCGCAGCCGTGGTCGATCGATCGTGTTGGTGTGGTGGGGCTGGGGTTGATCGGTGGTTCGATCGCGCTTGATCTCAGCCAACAAGGGGTTGAGGTGCAAGGTCTGGTTCACCGTGAAGTCACCGCGCAAAGAGCTCGCAGCAGAGGTCTTGCTTCATTGGTCAGTACGGATCCCAGCTGTCTTCAAGATTGCGATCTGGTGATCCTTGCCCTCCCGTTGGAGTCATTGCTGACGCCGGCAGAGAGCCTGCTGAAGGCCATCCCTGAGCAGGCGGTGGTCACTGATGTGGGCTCTGTCAAGGCAGAGGTCCTGGCGGTTTGGCGCGATCTTCATCCGCGCTTTGTGGGGAGTCATCCCATGGCGGGAACGGCTCAAGCAGGGGTTGATGCCGGTCTTACCGGACTTTTTTGTGGCCGTCCCTGGGTGTCAACACCTGAGTCAATGACGGATCCTTCAGCCCTTGAAGTGATCCATCAGTTGGCAGAGCGTTTAGGTAGCCATTGGCTTACAGCTGATGCGGCGCGTCATGACCAGGCCGTGGCGCTGATCTCCCATCTCCCCGTGATCGTCAGCGCCGCTTTGCTGCGATCGGTAGGAGAAGAACGTGATCCTGCCGTGCTCGATCTCGCGAGGACCTTGGCATCAAGTGGCTTTGCCGATACCAGCCGAGTGGGGGGCGGTAACCCTGCTCTCGGGACTGCAATGGCGTCACACAACACCCAAGCACTGCTTCGCTCCTTAGCGTTATATCGCTGGAGTTTGGAGCAGCTCGAGGAAGCGATTCTTGAGGGGCATTGGGCTCAGCTTGAGAAAGAGCTGGAAAAAACGCAGTTGCTACGACTACAGTTCCTGTCGGATTAGCTGGGTCCTTCAACGGTGCAGCTGAAGGGTTTGACCGCGTTGAGCTAGCAACTGTCTGCAGGCCATCAGGGCAGACAGGGTGACGCCTGCTGTTCCCTCACCTGGATGAATGGAATCGCCACAGAGCCAGAGCCCAGGCATCGGCGTGCGGCTCGCCAGGCCAAAGGGGCCGAATCGATTGGGAGATTGCCCCAAACCGCCGACGATGCCGTTGGGTCGACCGGTCCAGCGGAGAAAGCCCCGTGGTGTCGCTAACTCCTGATGTCTCCAGGTGTGGCCCGACAAGCCCAAGGCGGCTTCCACTTCGTTGCGGATTTTGGCTTGACAGGCTTTCTTTTTGCTTTGGTACTCAGGCTCTGATCCGGAGAACCAACCCTCAGGGGTTGTAAAAACGCTGGCAATCACTGTGGCTTGACCTTTCGGCGCCCTGCCATCTCCCTCTCGGCTGATCGAAATAAACACTGAGCCGGGATCGCTTGCATCCCGCTGGAAATGGCCTGGACAATCGTTTGGCAGATAGGCCCTGTCGATAGCGCCATAAAAGACCAGGGCCCCACTGGGAGCCTCGAGCTCCTTGAGATGTTGTCGATAGGGCGCCGGCATGGGGCTCTGCTCAGCATTGCTTTCAGCAGAGATCAAGCCAGGCAGGCACTGAGGAGGGAGCGTGCTGATCACATCGCCAGCTCCAAAGATCTGTTCCTGCCGGCCTGGTCCTTCTACGAGTAGTTGCCAGCCTGAACCATCGTAGTTTTGTTGAAGTTGCTGCACGCGGTGACGCAGAAGCATGGTTCCTCCATCGCGCTTCAACCCAGACGCGAGTCGTTCACTCAGCACCTGCATTGATCCATGAAGGTGCCAGAGGCCAAGAGGGGCTTGGCACATTTGCAACACCGTCGCTCCATAAAGCGCTGCGGTTTGATCGGCGGGTTGTTGGGAGTAAAGCCTGAGCTGTAGATCAAGAAAGCGACGCAGGCGTTGATCACTGCCGCAGCCTGACAGCGTTAGAAGGTCTTTGACTGTGCAAAGACTCAGGGGGGCGCTGAGCAGATTCCCTGGATTAATCGCAGCAAGTGTTTGCTGGAGATCCCAGCCATTGCGAATGGGTAAAACAGGGTCGGACGCGGCGAATTGCCAATTGCTTTGGTGCAAAAAACTGCAGAGCTGCCAGAACCTTTCGCTACCTGGAAATTGCTGTTGTCGTTCCTGCTGCCAGCGCAGGGGGTCGTGCCAAAGCCGCACTGGTCTGGATCCATCGGCCAGGTCGACCACGCAGCCTGGATCAAGCAGTTCGGCCTCTGGTAAGGGCAGATCCAGATGTTGAAAGATGCGGGCGTGACTGCCACCCGGCTCGAGGCCTGCCACTTGGGTGGCACCCACATCAAAGGTGTACTCACCGCGACGGAAGGTCCCTGCACAGCCACCGGGCTGATAATGCGCTTCTAAAAGAGTGACTGAAACTCCGTCGCGTGCCAGCAGGGCCGCTGCAGTGAGTCCAGCGATGCCACCGCCGACCACGATTACGTCGTCGCGTTTTTGCATCGAGTCATGCTGACAGCTGAGTTAGGGGGATCGTGAATGCGAACGCAACTGCTGGAGGCGTTGCAAAACGATTTCTGTGAGCTGCAGGGCTGCAAGTGCAAGACCCTCGAGCCTGTTGGCAGTGCCTCCACTTGGCGTGCTGAGCTATCGGATGGGAGATCGTTATTCCTCAAGCTGGCATCGCCAGCAATGCTCAAGGTGGAAGCCCGAGGGCTCCGCTCTCTTCAGCAATGGGCTGATCGCACCTTTCTGTTGATCCCTGATCCGCTTGGGATTATCCCGGTGGGAGAGCTTGCTGTTTTGATCTTGCCCTGGCTCGACACTGGCCGAGGCGATCAACACGACCTAGGTCGAGGCTTGGCGCGCCTTCATCGAACCTCTGCTGATGCAGGGATCGATCGATTTGGTTGGGATGAAGAAGGATTTATTGGCTTAGGTCCTCAACCATCTGGGTGGTTGACGGCTTGGGGCGATGCTTTTGTCACCCTGAGGCTGATCCCCCAGCTTCAACTGGCAACAAACTGGGGCTTGGATCTGGATGAACTCGAGCCCTTATTAGCCGCAACACTGGTTTGGTTAGATCAACATCAACCCCTGCCATGTCTCGTGCATGGCGACCTTTGGGGAGGAAACGCCTCAGTGCTCGCCGATGGACGTGGCGCACTGATCGACCCAGCCTGTTGGTGGGCTGATCGTGAAGTGGATCTCGCGATGACCTGCTTGTTCGGAGGATTCAGTTCACGTTTTTATGAGGGCTATCAAAAAGAATGGCCCTTAGATCCGAACTATGAGGATCGAATAGATGTTTACAACCTCTATCACTTGCTGAATCACGCCAACCTGTTTGGTGGTGGGTATCAACAACAATGCCTCACAGCAATCAATGCCATGAGGTCAATGTTGTTGTGACTAAGAGAGAAAGTTCAGCCGATCTCAGCCCAGGTACTCGCTACGAATGGTCTGAACGCGATTCACCAAAGCGCTGCGCTTTTCACTAGTCGTGAGATTTTTCCAGCTCCATTGGCCAACCACAACAACGCCGAGAAGTTCGAGCAGCCCTGGTACGACTGGAAGAAGATTGATGGTGTCGAGAATGCCCTTGATCAGAATTTGAGCAACGATGACAGCTGCAAAAATTCCAACAACTTTTCCGATACGACCGGCTTGGCTCCAATCCACCTTGTCTAGGGTCTCGTTGACTTTCCCGAGGATCTCGCTGTAGCGCTCAGAAAAGTTGGCGGTCTCTGCGCTGGTTGATGGTTCGCTGGTGTTCGCGGTCCAAGTTGATTCACTCGCCGGGGTGGTGGACTCCTCGCTCATGTAACTAATGCCTAGGGCAGATTTTGGCTGAGAGTATCGGTCTTTCTTCACAAGCGCCATCCCAGTTGATCATTGGTGCGGAATGTCTGATGGTTCTGCGTCACGATCTTGTGACGCGAGCGCCTGCGGAAGGCTGTGCGTTGTTGCTCGGGCAGGGGCCTGGTGCTTCCGATTCCGCTTCAGACGATTGGCGCGTGCAGTTGATCTGGCCTTGCCGAAACATGGTGGAGAAACAAGACCATGATCGTTTTGAGCTGGATCCTCGCGAGCAAATTGCCGCGCAACGCTGGGCGCGCTCGCGCTCATTGAACGTTCTTGGGAGTGCCCATTCCCATCCGACAGCTTCGGTTGTGCCGAGTCGGAGAGATCGTCTCTGGGCTGGGAGTTCAGGACTGATGTTGATCATGGGAAACAATCAAGCCCTAGCGGCTTGGTGGCTCGAGGTGGAGGCTCCCCGTTGTGCTCTCGCCGATGTTCATCCGCTGTCGATTCAGGTCATGGGGGAGACTCCTCTGAAGTCCTTCCCAGGAGAACTGGGGATTCGCCATGACGGAAGCGGGGGGTGCTCCTCAGCTCAGTGGAGAGGAGAAGACCAGATATGCCCGCCACATCACGCTCCCCGAGGTGGGGGTTGAAGGACAGCAACGTTTAAAAGCTGCCTCTGTGTTGTGCATTGGTGCTGGAGGCCTGGGGTCCCCACTCCTCCTTTATTTGGCTGCTGCTGGGGTTGGTCGCATCGGGGTCGTGGATGACGATCTTGTTGAGCCCTCGAACCTGCAACGTCAGGTGATCCATGGCACTGGAACGGTGGGGCAGGCCAAAACGTCATCAGCACGCTCTCGCATTGAAGACCTCAATCCTTTTTGTCGGGTAGAGGACCATTGCTTTCGCTTGTCAGCGAACAATGCGCTTGAGCTCTTTGCTGCGTACGACGTGGTGGTGGATGGAACGGATAATTTCGCCAGTCGGTATTTGATTAACGACGCCTGTGTCTTGACCAAGCGACCGTTTGTTTATGGCTCAGTTCAGCGCTTTGAAGGACAGGTGAGTGTGTTCAATCTCGGGTGTGAGTCACCGGATTATCGAGATCTGGTTCCAGAGCCTCCACCGCAAGGGCTTGTGCCCTCCTGCGCTGATGGTGGAGTGATGGGCGTGATGCCTGGCTTGATTGGCCTGATTCAAGCCGCTGAGGTCATCAAGTTGATTACTGGGATTGGAACTCCTCTTGATGGTCGGTTGCTGTTAGTGGATGGTTTGTCGATGCGTTTTCGAGAGCTCACGTTGAAACGCAGACCCAGTCGCGCCCCAATCGAAAAGCTGATTGACTATCAAGCGTTCTGCACAGCCGGACGCTCGAGCTCCGGGGGGAAGTCAAAGGTGATGAAAAGTATTTCTGTGGTGGAGCTCAAGGCAATGCTGGATCAGAACCAAGACTTGGCTTTGATCGATGTTCGCAATCCAGCAGAAGCTGAGGTTGCTGCGATCGCTGGCTCCGAATTGATTCCTTTGGCCACTCTGGACAAGGAGGAGGTGATCGAGCGAATCAAGGCCATCGCAGCGAGCAAAACGGTTTATGTGCATTGCAAACTTGGAGGACGTTCGGCCAAGGCTGTTGAATGTTTCGCCAACCACGGCATTGACGCGGTCAATGTGGAAGGTGGAATTGATGCCTGGTCAGAGCAGATTGATCCTTCTGTTCCGCGCTACTAACCGCAATCGTTAGTAGTCGACACCGCGCTTGAGATCAACGCCCTGCTCGGCGTAGTGCTTGTGGCACACCATCTCTGAGTGGACGCTCGCCAAGTCGAAATAGGCCGGCTGGTGTTTGCACCGGCCGGTAATGATCACCTCCGTCTCTGTTGGCTTACGGAGCAAGGCCTGAACAATGGGTTCCACCGGAAGAAGTTCGAGATCCACTGTGGGATTCAACTCATCGAGGATCACGGTTTTGTAGAGCCCACTCGCGATCGCAGCCCGTGCAATTTCCCAGGCTCGCTCCGCCTCGACATAGTCGATCGGTTGCTGCTGTCCTCGCCAAACGATGGCATCACGGCCTGAACGGAGGTGATCCACCAAGTGGGGATAACTCTCACGCAAGGCTGCGATCGCTGCATCTTCGGTGTACCCACTGCCTCCTTTGAGCCATTGCAGGATCAG
>QCVQ01000034.1 GCA_003210315.1 Synechococcus sp. AG-686-F08
CCACGTCTGGGCCCACGAGCTCTGTGAGATCTCGGCGCACTTGGTCGGTGTAAAAGGGTGCCGAGCGACTGACCTGCTCCCGACTGCAGGCTTGTTTTGCTAGTTGAATCGGCTGTCGACGCGCCAGTCGCGCCTGCTCCAAGGACAGACGACCGCCATCGGCCATTTTGTTGATCACGCGATTCCGGGCTTTCAGTGCGCGCTGAGGAAACTGACAGGGATCATGACCATTGGGTGATGGCAATAGACCCACTAAGAGTGCTGCTTGCTGCACATTCAGGTCTGTGGCGGATTGATCAAAAAAGACGCGTGAGGCATCTTCAAATCCCCAACCAACGCCTAAGTACACGCGATTGAGGTAGCTCAGCAGCAACTCGCTTTTGCTGAAGCGACTTTCCAACTGCAAGGACACGAGCAGCTCTTTCCATTTCCGGGCCAGGGTGTCTCCATCTCCCACGTAATCGGGATAGAGACTGCGCGCTAATTGCTGCGTGAGACTGCTGCCTCCCTCCAGCACCTGTCCGCCGATCAAATTGGTGCTGAAGGCTCTCAGCGTGCCAATGGCATCGACCCCCGGATGCCACCAGAAGCGGTTGTCTTCACTACTCAAGAGTGCGTCAACCAATAGGGGTGAGAAGGCATTCACCGAGTTCAGTTCGCGATGACGACTGGAGTCAACGGAGGCCAGTGGTTGGTTGTTGCCGTCGTAGATGGCCACCGGACCGCGCACGCGCGCCAGTTGCCCGCGGATTGGCATGGTGAGGTTGGACAGCAATAACAGCGCACCTCCACCACCAAGGCATCCCAACAAGCACAGGCCCAACCAGCGTTCGATCCGATGGCGTCGTCGTCCTGTTGCATCCTCGAAATGCAGAAAGGGTGCTGTTGCGTCTAAGGCCGGCGCGAACTGAACGTTGTCTCCATCGCGCAGTTCCAGCTGCTTCACCCGGCGACCTTTCCACCACAAGCCATTCGTGGAATCCAAATCTTGAAGGATCCACCGCCGGCCTTGGCGTTGCAGCAACGCGTGTTGGCGACTGACGGCCGGATGATCGATGCAGACTTCCAGAGGACCATCGCGCCCAATCCGATAGCCATCGCCATGCAATGCAATGGTTCGATCGGCCAGATCTGGCTGATGAATGATCAGTTGGGCTGCAGAGGGGCCGTCAGGATTTCGCTTGTCCATTGCGTTGGGAGAGAGCGTCGATGGCGAAGCAGAGGACGGCGAGGTTGATGGCGATGTCCGCTCCATTGAAGATGGGAAAACGGAAGGGCACCAGCTCCAGGAAGTCGGTGACATAGCCCAGTTGCCAGCGGTCGATGCCATTGCCAAGGGTTCCGCCCAGGAGGCATGCCAGGGCCAGACCTAACCAGAGGTCGAGTCGCTTCGATCGCCAGATCCAGCCCAGCAAACCAAGAGCAACAAGCAAGCTGAGGAGTCCCAGCAGGGCAGTGGAATCACTCAACATGCTGAAGGCGGCGCCCGTGTTGCGTACAAGCCTTAACTGCAGCAATCCAGGGAGGAACGGTTGCGACAGATTCGGAAGCAGCTGCGATCGAGCCCAATATTTAGACGCTTGATCCAGTAGCAGGATCAACAGGCTGATCAAGACAACCGTGCGACGCCGGATTAATCGGTTGCTGCGGCTGATCATTCGATCCAGAGCAGACGACGAATCGGAAGCGCAATCAAGGCGATTGCGACGCAAAGAGCCAGTTGGGCGAGTAGTCCGGGTATAAATCTTTGTCGTGTGTGTCAGGGATGTCTTGGACGTTGCGAGACCTTCTCCTGGCCCAATTGGAGGGAAGGTCAAGCCAGACCCGTGGGTAACGCTCAGCCCACTCCAACCAGGGGATGTCGAATAACAGAGACGTTGGATAGAGGCCTTGCTCTGACTCCTGCCAATCGATGTCCTGCAGAGCGCTTAATGAACGTCTTAGTTCGTTGAGTAATTCGTCAGGAACCGGTTCTGTGCTGGGCACAACATCAGGTGCCAATAGCTCCATGGCTTTGGTGCTCAGCTCCTTATGGGCCAGTCCTGCCAGGCTGCGACCTTGCTGGATAGTGCGGTAGGCGATTTCAGTCAGGCTCGACGCCATGGGGCTGTGGTCACATCAACACACCCATTTCAATGGATGAGTCCATGCAACCGGGGATGCAAATCGGGCCATTTGGGCAAGAAATGTGAAGCTGGCGCAAATTCCGTATCAACAGATACAGAATATTTGCATCGAAACGAGGCCTCGCTTTATGAATGCCGTTCTTCGTTCTCTTCCGATTGGCTACGGCGGCAACGTGCTGGAACGTCGCCAAAGGTCAGCTGCTGAGTTTCTTGCCTGGGCCGACCATCACGCTCAAGAGCAAAGGCTGAGCCAATCCAGTCACGTTCAGCTCGAGGGGCATCCAGATCTCCTTGATTCCAATAATGCTCTGGCTCAACAGCGGGTTTGGGCGAATCGCCAGGCGCATCAAAAGCACATCCACGACAGTGCAATGGCCCACCTGCGGCATGGCTGCGTTTAAGGAAAGGATTCAACAATCTGAAAAATCACCAGTCTTTTTGGACGTTCGTTGAGATGCTCTTAAGGGACTGGTTAATAGCTAAATGTCCTGCAATGTCTTGGTCTTGATAACAGTCGGATTTTATATAATGTCTGAACAAAGAATGAGTTAGCATGTATCACTTCAAGGTTGATTGAGGCCTAGGTGTTTAATAATCATTCCCTGCCTAATTCCGTTAAGGCATTGTATTGGGTGTGGGCATTCTCTTTTCCATACGATTATCGATATTTGCCATTGCCTAAGGATCCAACAGGTTTGTCTTTTATTGGTTTCTGGGTTATTTGGTTGGGTGTCGGTGGCTTGCTGGCTATACCGCTTGGAGAATGGATAGCTAATAGAAAGACAAGCTAATTGGCTTAACGGGTCAAATAATTTTAAGGCCGTGCACTTAAAACATCTAAGTGTCATTTGCTAAGGACTAAAGCTCGTAGAAGAAGACTAAAAGCAGGGTTGTTCAGCTGCTTGATTGTTCTGGCAGTCGAAATCTTGATGGAGGTCTTGTTTGAATCTGAAGGAGTGAAGCGAATGAAATGTCAGCGTGTGGATCGCTCTTCGATCGAAAATTCACTACGCAAGGCCCTGGCATCTTGAATTTTTTGCTGGCTCGCAAGGTGTCTCAGGCGCTCGTCAAGCCACAGGCGTAAGCGGGGGGTGAATAACTGAGACGAGGGCTCATCTGATGGTTGGTAGTCGCCAAATGGAATCGTCATTCGATCCGCCGGGTCATTCACTTTAACGAGATGCAAGCAAGCAAGTGGTGCCGATTGTTTGCGTCAGAAAGAAACCAAGATGATCTATCGAGATCATTTTGTGGAGTGTCTTGCATTGCTTGAAGTGTTCAATTGAATGATGACCAACATCCTTTATCACGTTTATGAATCTTCTCCCCAACACTGATTTTGTAGATATCAGAACTATCCAGCTGGCATTGCTCATCCTTGTTTTCGATGGGAGCCGTTGCTGCTGTAGCGTCGCCCTCCACTGCACAGTACTTTTGGGCTATTGATTGAGCCCAGTTTTTGAAGGCTGCTTCATTTGAAGTTGTTGCAAAATTGGTGGAATTTGTGCAAATATCCTGTGCAGAAGTTTCGTTGCGAATATCAGATTCGATGGATTCGGCCCATTTCTTTTCATTAACACCTTGCCACTGTGCTTCTGATGCTTGAGGACTCAACCAGAATGCTGCGAGCAGCAGGAGTGAAGTAGCGGAGATTGGGGCCAGGGGTTTCATTGACTTTTGGTTTGAAGTTGATTCTCCTTGGACACTTTTAGTATCGATGAAACTCCGCGGTTCTGGCATCCCCTGAATGGGGGGTGAAGCGGTATAGCCAATCGTGTTTTCACTTTCGTCGAGGCTTGACCGCTGTTGGTAAACAAAAAAAGATCCCCTTAATGAGGATCTTTGAGCGAAAAGTTTTGGTTGGCTACCTCGAAGCGTCGACCCGCTTCAGTACTACGCAATCCCTTGGGATCAAGCGTCGTAATACATGGTGAATTCATGGGGATGGGGCCGTTGACGCAACTGCTGCACCTCTTCGTATTTGAGATTGATCCAGTTGTCGATGAAGTCTTTCGTGAACACTCCTCCTTCCATCAGGTAGTGGTGATCAGCATTCAGAGCTTCTAGGGCTCCGTTTAGAGAAGCCGGCACGGTGGCGATGTCCTTGAGCTGATCCGCTGGAAGTTCAAACAGGTCACCATCGAAGCCATCACCAGGATCAATCTGGTTCTTAATGCCATCGATCCCGGCCATCATCATGGCTGCAAAGGCTAAATAAGGATTCGCTAAAGCGTCACCGGAGCGGAACTCCAAGCGTTTGGCTTTTGGATTGGGGCCGGTGAGGGGGATCCGAACGGCAGCAGATCGGTTGCCTTCCGAGTACACCAAATTCACAGGTGCTTCGAAGCCGGGAACAAGTCGCTTGTAGCTGTTGGTGGTGGGATTGGTGAAGGCTAGGAAGCTCGGCGCATGCTTCAAAATTCCGCCGATGTACCAGCGGGCAGTCTGAGACAGCTCTGCGTAGGTTCCTTCACCAAAGAACAAGGGATGACCACCCTTCCAAAGACTTTGGTGCACGTGCATGCCAGTGCCATTGTCATTAAAGACAGGCTTCGGCATGAAAGTTGCTGTTTTGCCGTACTTTTTAGCCACGTTGCGAACAACGTATTTGTAGATCATTACGTTATCGGCAGCCTGAATAAGCTCCTCAAATACCATTCCAAGTTCGTGTTGACCGGCGCCAGCCACTTCGTGGTGGTGCTTCTCAGTTTTAATCCCCAATTGCGCCATCATTAGCAACATCTCAGAGCGAATATCCTGAGCTGTGTCGTTTGGTGCAACAGGAAAGTAACCCTCCTTGGTTTGGATTTTATAAGCGAGGTTTCCACCTTCTTCTACTCTTCCGGAGTTCCAGCCAGCCTCAATGGTGTCAACGCTGTAGAAACAGCTGCCTTCGCTTGAGTTGTAGCGAACATCATCGAAAAGGAAGAACTCAGGCTCGGGACCAAAAAATGCCTTGTCTGCAAGACCTGTATTGGCGAGATAAGCCAATGCTTTCTGGGCTAATGCACGCGGGCAACGGTCAAAAGGTTGATGAGTTCGCGGATCCTGAATTGAGCAGATCATGCTCAGGGTTTTATGCCGATAAAAAGGATCAATCCAGGCTGTTGAAGGGTCTGGAACCATGGACATGTCCGACTCATTGATTGCTTTCCAGCCACGAATCGAAGAGCCGTCAAAGGCCAAACCCTCCCGAAACTCGTCTTCACCGAGCATTTCGGAACAGACGGTGAGATGTTGCCACTTGCCATGCAGATCGGAAAATTTAAGGTCGATCAGCTCGATTCCTTCGTCTTTGATCTGACGAAGCACGTCCTGAGCAGTTTTAGCCATGGTTAGGGCAGCAGCCTAAAAATCTCCCTTGAAGGTAGGCATCGATCTGGCAGGCATTTGTATCCTTTCGCACTTTTTTAATAGTGCGCCCCTGTTGGTGAGTTACCGGTCAACGCTTGGTAACCGTTTCTGTCAAATTCCCTTAATCCCAGGCGATGAGAGCGTTCTGACCGCCTTTGTGGTGTTACCTTCCAGCTAGTGATCCCTAGCGTCCCCCATCATGCGTGATGCCATCACCGGGTTGATCGGCCGTTACGACCAGTTGGGTCGCTACTTCGATCGATCGGCCATCGATCGTATTGAGGGGTATTTCGGCCAGGCCGAGTTGCGACTCAAGGCCGTTGAGCTCATCAACCGCGAAGCGTCTGAGCTGGTACGTGAAGCCAGTCAAAGACTTTTTGTGGGCGACCCTGAGTTGCTTTTGCCTGGTGGCAATGCCTACACCACCCGTCGTCTTGCAGCTTGTTTGCGCGACATGGATTATTTCCTTCGTTACGCCAGCTATGCGCTGATTGCTGACGACAGCACGATTCTCAATGAACGGGTGCTGAACGGTTTGGACGACACCTACAAGAGCCTGGGTGTTCCAACTGGACCCACGGTTCGCAGCATGATCCTTTTGGCTGATGTTCTCTGCGAACGGATGGTGGCTGAAGGATCTAGTCCCAGCGACTGTCAGATGCTTCGAAAGCCATTCGACCATCTGGCATCAGGTCTTTCCGCAAACGACATCAGCCAGCGCTGAACGTTGATCGATTGGCCTCATACCAATAGGCGTTGCAAAGCAACCGTTTTGCTCCCTTTTTAGGCCTGTCTATGCGTAGGCTGCTGCCCATTAATTGGTGATCCTGGCTTTGGCGACGACGCACTCCCCCCTGTTGGTTGATTCGTCCCATCGAAGGGCCATTGCCCCGATCAGCACCCCAGACCGTTTATTGCTCGGTCCAGGACCTTCGAATGCCGATCCAACGGTGCTCAAGGCTTTGTCTCGAACTCCGATTGGTCATCTCGATCCGCTTTATGTAGAGCTGATGGGCGAAGTGCAGGAGCTTCTTCGTTACGCCTGGCAGACCGACAATCGCTTGACCTTGCCGATGAGCGGCACGGGCAGCGCAGCGATGGAAGCAACGCTTGCCAACACGGTGGAACCCGGCGACACCGTTCTCGTGGCAGTGAAGGGCTATTTCGGGAATCGTCTTGTCGATATGGCCGGTCGTTACCGCGCCAACGTGAAGGTGATCGAAAAGCCCTGGGGTGAAGCCTTTACCAAGGAGGAGCTCGAAGCCGCACTGATTGAGCACAAGCCCACGATCTTGGCGATGGTGCATGCCGAAACGTCGACCGGCGTTTGTCAACCGATGGAGGGAATCGGAGATCTCTGCCGCAAACACGATTGTTTGCTGTTGCTCGACACCGTCACCTCCCTTGGAGGTGTTCCCCTCTATCTCGATGATTGGAAGGTCGATCTGGCCTACAGCTGCAGTCAGAAGGGATTGAGCTGCCCTCCAGGTCTTGGTCCATTCACCATGGGCCCCCCGAGCAGAAGCCAAGCTTGCAGCGCGTCAAGACAAAGTGCCCAATTGGTATCTCGACGTGTCCCTGCTTAATCAGTACTGGGGCAGTGACCGCGTGTATCACCACACAGCTCCGGTCAACATGAACTTCGGCATGCGTGAAGCGCTAAGGCTGCTGGCGGAAGAGGGCTTGGACGTGGCTTGGGCGCGTCACCGCAGCAACGCTGAAGCACTTTGGTCCGGTCTGGAATCGATGGGTATTGAGATGCATGTGCCCGAGGAGCTTCGGTTGCCCACCCTCACCACCGTTCGCATTCCTGATGGTGTGGATGGAAAGGCCTTCACTCAGCACCTGCTCAACAACCACGGAATCGAAGTGGGTGGTGGTCTTGGCGTCCTTGCTGGAAAAATCTGGCGAATCGGCTTGATGGGTTACAACTCCAACCCTGAGAATGTCAGCAGGTTGTTGAATCTGTTTGAAACGGAGCTTCCCCAGTTCCGTCAGAGCGTCGCCGTCGCTGCTTAAACCAGCTCGACAACATCTCCTTCGCCGCCTCACCCTGCACACCACCGATCACGGTCATTCGGTGATGTGCACTCATGTGTGTGGCCAAGTTGATCGTGCTTCCCATCGCTCCCCGCTTCGGGTCGGTCGCCGCAAAAATCACCTGCCCGACTCTCGCTTGAACCAAGGCGCCGGCGCACATGGGACAGGGTTCCAAGGTCACCAACAGCGTGCAGTCATTGAGGCGCCAGTCACCGCGCAGGCGGCAGGCCTGACGAACGGCCATCAACTCAGCATGGCCAAGAGGATCGTTGTGCAGCTCTCTCTGATTGACGCCATGGCCAATGCAGCGGCCGTGGTGATCCAAAACAACCGCACTAACAGGTACTTCTCCGCCTTCGCCGAAGCGACGCGCGCGCGCGATCAAAATCCCCATCCAGGCTTGCATCTGCTGCGGAGACAGTTCGATTGGAGACTGCACCGTCAAGCTCTTGGCTGAGCGCATCGTTGGATGTGCCACCACTTTGATGTGCCACCACAGGGGAGAATGTTCATTCCCCATCTTGTCTTCTTGGTCGGACCTTCAAGGAATCCTGAACCGGTCTCTCTTTCGGCGTTTGCTTCACCCGATGCGCTTGACCCTCAACTCCTTCAGTTTTTGGAGGCTGCTTCCGAGCGGCTATGCAGCTGGATTGGTTCGGCCGGGGAGCGGGGTCCTCTACCAGCGCTCAGGATCCTTCCAGATGCTGCTCCGCAGGTCCATGGTCGCGACATGGGACAACTGCTTGATGACCTTCAGCAGGTGATGGATGGAGCGTTTCAGCCCTCCCATCCCGGTGCGCTGGCCCATCTCGATCCGCCGCCGCTGAGTGCCTCAATTGCCGCAGATTTGATTTGCGCTGGGCTGAATAACAACCTTCTGGCCGAGGAGCTGTCCCCCAGTTTGAGTCATCTCGAACGGCAGCTTTGTGCCTGGTTTGCTGAGCGCATTGGCTTTCCTGCCGGGGCTTCAGGTGTTGCCGCCAGCGGGGGCACGCTGAGCAATCTGATCGCCTTGGTTTCCGCTCGCCATCACGCTGGCTTGGATCACAACCCTGATGCCGTGGTGGTGGTCAGTGCTGATGCGCATGTCTCTTGGAGCAAGGCAGCGCGCGTGATGGGACTTCAAAGCGATGGAGTTCGTTCCATTCCGGTGGATGAGCAAGGGCTCATCAATTTGCAGCAACTGGAAGATGAAGTCGCAGCACTTTCAAAGGAAGGACGTCCCTGCATAGCAGTGGTTGCCACAGCAGGCACCACGGTGCGAGGTGCCATCGACCCCGTTTCTGCGATGGCTGATCTTTGCAGTCGCTTGGGCCTATGGCTGCATGTGGATGGGGCGATCGGCGCGGTGTTTGCTCTCAGCCCCACCACCAGCCATCTCCTCCATGGGATCGGACGCGCTGATTCGATCACCGTGAATCCCCAGAAAGTTCTTGGCATCACAAAGACGTCATCGCTTCTGTTGGTGCGCAATGCCAGTGTTTTGGCCGAAGTGTTCTCCACCGGTTTGCCTTATATGGAGCCTGCTCTTGAGCACGATCACGGCGGGGAACTGGGTCTGCAGGGGAGTCGGCCGGCGGAAGTGCTCAAACTTTGGCTTGGCTTGCGCCAGCTTGGTGAATCAGGGATTGAACAGGTGTTGTCTGCCGCGATTGCTCGACGTGACTATCTCGAGCAGCAACTGGATCCCAACAGGCTGATGGTTCTTACTGGCCCTTTGCATGTGCTGGCTTGTCGGCCCCATCGCGGACACGTGCAGCAGCATGAAACGTGGTCGATCGAGACCCGTCGGCTCTTGCTCAGCCAGGGCATCATGGTTTCGAGGCCGCTCCATCAAGGACGGCATTTCCTCAAGGCTGTTCTTGGCAACCCGCACACCGACCACGCCCTGCTGGATCAACTGGCGTCAATGCTGAATCAATCCGTGGAGGCTCTGTCCTGATGGCTGCTCCAAAACAGCAGCGCGGCCGTTGGGTGGCCATCGTCACAGGCATTGTGTCTGTGCTGATTGGTGTGGCCTATTTGGCTTTGATCACGGTTCTCGATGCCCGCGGCCCGATGCGTCCTCCTCCGCCCGAGGCCCTGGTTGGGGTGGTAAACGCTTCTTTGCCGACTGCCGCAGGGGTTCTACCACTTGTCTGAGAGCTGTATCGAGAAAGCGTTGAAGGGCGCTATCGCGTCGATTGAGGTCGTAGTGCCTCTGCACCACGTCTTGTACGCCACCATCTCCCCAATCTTGATCCTGTTGGAAATAGGTGATGAAACTGGCGCCTGCAATCCGGGTTAACCACGCAGCAGCCACTCCCTGAACGGCTTTTCCTAGTAACAGGGTGGGCAGATTCACGCTGAGTGCGGTGCCAATCAGGGCGACACCGCCTTTAACAACACCCAGGCCCGCCAAAGTTCTACCCACTGATACGGCCAACTCCTGGGCTTTGGCGCGGGTCAACTGCACGTTGTAGACCTTCGCCACCTCCATCACCATCTGGGCATTCACCGCCGCGGTGCCAAGCAAGTCGATGCCTGGGAGTGGTGTCGCTGCCACAACGCCTGCACTAATCCAGCTGTAACGATCCACGATCCGCCTTGCCTCGGTCTGACGCTGTCGGTTGAGAAGCGATCGCCCCTTGTCGCCCAGCGTTCTGCATTGCAGAAGAATGTTGTCGGCCAGAAGCTCTTCGCCGTCGGCATGAAGCACCACAGCCATGCGTTGGAGCAGCACCGCTACTTCAGCTGGAGGTTGCCAGGGTTTCTGCCCAGGTCTTGGCAAGGATTGGGGAGAGGCACTGGTCGGGATCACGTCTTCAGCGGAGAGAAGGCCTTTGCAACGTCCGCGAAGCAAGGCCAGTAAACGTTTTTCCTCCTCTTCTCCTCGTAAATCACATTTGTTCAAGACCAACATCAAGCGCTTGCCCAAGCCCGCAAGGCTGCGCACGACATCCCATTCAGCAGAACGAAGATCACCATCCACCACCACGAGCATTAAGTCAGCACGGCTGGCGCGTTCACGGGCTTCTTGTTCCCGATCTCGTCCATCCAGTCCGCTTTCCAGGATTCCAGGTGTATCGACCAATTGCAGTCCGCGCTCCAGCTTGTTGAGGCGAAGCCGATAGGTTTGGCTTCCAGTGGTGGAGCCCATCGGCGCTCCAACCCGTCCAACGATGTCTTGGAGCAGGGCACGAATCAGGGAGGTTTTCCCGCTGGAGCCTGTGCCAAAGACCACCACCACTAAATCGCCGCGCGCCAGTTCACGCGCGACGCGCTCGCGCTCAAGATGCAGAGCTTTCCGGGCCACATCGTCTTGAAGACGCTCCAACAGACGATCGATGCTTTCCAGGCTTTGTTCAGCTGCCTGACGACGCGACCCCGGTGGAGAAGGGGCAGTGGTGTTGGCTTTTGTGGTTCCGCTACGGCTTTTCCATCCCTTCCACAACGGCCAGCCAACCCGTACGACTAAGGCAATCACCAGGATGGTGCCGATCAGCAGCACGGGACCTACGAGCCAGGGCGGAAGGATGTAGCTGAGATCCCAGAGCAGATTGCGAATGGCCTGGAGCACCAGCCCAAGCACCAGCAGGACGATCAGCCCCGCTGCACCCAACAAAATCAAGCGATTGGATCCCTTCATCGGCCCGCCACACCGCCCTGAACAGCAGCACGCATGATGCGACTCCAGAGAGAGGCTGCTAGAGCGCTGGAACTGGCCGAAGGACTGTTGTCATCGTTGCCCAGCCAGATTCCTAGCACCCAATGGCGACTCGGCTCGTAGCCAATAAACAGCAGGTCACGCCCATCGTTGGTCGTTCCTGTTTTCCCTCCTTCCTGTCCGCCGAGGGAGGCTGAACGCCCTGTGCCGCTGCGAATGACCGCTCGCATTAAGCCCTGCATTTGCTGAGCTGTCTGTCCCTTCAGGACACGACGAGACGTTTGGCGCTGACTGGTTTGTCCAGACCTGTCATCTGCAGCGCCTCCATCTCCCGTCAGGCTGCCGCAGCCACTCGGGCGATCCAAGCGGCAGGTTTCAGCATCAAGCAAACGACGAATGGTGGTGGGCGGTTGCCAGATGCCGCCATTGGCCACAGCGGCATAGGCACTGGTGAGCTCAATCAAGCGAACTTCACTCTGTCCAAGAGCGAGCCCCGGTACGGGATCTAAGGGAGTGGAGATTCCTAGGCGTTTGGCCAAGCTCACCACTTGCTCCAAGCCCACGCGTTGGGCGAGGCGCAGCGCTGCGGTGTTGTGGCTTGAGGCGAAGGCACTGGCCAGGGTCAGTTGACCTGAACAGGTGCTGTCAAAGCGTTGTCCTCCCCAGCGCAGGGGGCTGCAATCCAAGGTGTCGTTGGGTTTGAGTCCTTGCTCAAAGGCCGCTAAGTAAGTGATGAGTTTGAAGGTGCTTCCGGGTTGGCGCAGCGCCATCG
>QCVQ01000035.1 GCA_003210315.1 Synechococcus sp. AG-686-F08
GCTGTTGCTCCTTCATTGGAGCTTGCCCCTGTCGGCAGCACTTGTTGGCATTGCCTTGTTTGGTCTTGGCTATTCCCTTCTTTTATTCGTACTGCCCTTGCTGCGGTGGTTCGGCTGGCGCCGTGCCAATGCGGCCATTCATCAGCGCAATCGCTGGCGCCAGCAATGGGCGGATTGGGCTCAACTCCATCGTGATGAATTGGTGTCTAAGCGTCGGGAGGCGGCTTGTTGGCGCAAGACATTGCCTCAGATCAGCGAAGGGATGGTGTACACGACAGAACACGATTTTCTGACACAACCGATTGATCACTGAGGTGATTCGATTGAGGTTGGATTCATCGATGGCCTGAGATTAGTTTTTTGAAACTCCACCAATCGTGAGAAGTAAAAGGGTGCTTTGTTAAGGCTTCTCCTCACCATTTTGAATCCACAGTCTTCAGCTGCTTGCACAATTCCTGTTTCTCTCAGGGTGTAAGCACGGGTGGTTTTGCTGGGGCCAGGGAACAGTTGGCCGATCCCTTTCAACAGCGCCAGCAGCGGCGTATACGGCGCAAAGCTCACGATCAGCCTGTTTTCAGTGAGGCTGCAGAGGTGGCGCACCATCTCCTCTGCAGCTGGTTGTGGATAGTGAATGAACACATCCAGGCAGCAGACGGTGTGAAAGGAGCCGCTGAGACTCTCGAGATCACTGGCGAAGAAATTCAGTTTGCTCATGTTCAAGCCGGCCTCCTCGGCTCGGCGCTCCGCCTCCTTCGCCATCGCCTCAGAAATGTCGCTGGCATCGATGGAGCCTGCTCCCATTTCTGCTAAAGGCAAGCTGAGGCTGCCCACACCGCACCCGGCATCACAGAAGCTCACATCGCCGAGTGCATCACTTTCCTTGATCCAGGTCAACACTTCATCCACGGTCTTCTGGTGACCGATACGAATGTTTCGCTGCACTTTGTTGACATCATCGGTCTCGCTGTAGATGCGATTCCAGCGTTCGAACCCTGTGGTTTCGAAGTACCCCTTCACCACCTGCTTCTCAGTCTGTTTGTCGTCCAGCAGGGGCTCGGGTGACATGGCGTCAGACGGGAAGATCGCGAAATCTTAGTCAGCGTGTTGCCAGCTGAGGTCTTTGGTTTCGCTATCCCAATGCCAGCGCAACAGTTCATTCAGAGGGCGTCCTATCAGTTGGAACGTTGCCTTTGAATTCAGAACCTTCCTGGGTGCAACGGTTGCGGCATGAATGGCTGCAACGGGATGGGAGCCCCAGCTCGCGAGTCGCTTCACTCCCTCAAGCAGCGGCAAGGTCACGCCTGCAAGGGTTCCATCCTCAAGCCGGCAGGTGCCGTCTTTAACAAGCAGTGCCCTCTCATCCCAGTGGTGAACTCCATCTTTTAATCCGTAAGGGGCGAGTGCGTCGCTGACAAGCACGAGTTGATCGCCGGCCAGCCGCTGCAAGAGCACTGCCATCGTGGGATCCACGTGAACCCCGTCTGCGATAAGGCCGAGAGCAATGTCATCCCGTTGGCAGGCGGCTCCGATGGGGCCGGGATTGCGGTGATGCAACCCCTGCATCGCATTGAAGCTGTGGGTCAGCATCGTGACGCCCCTGTTGAACGCTTTGGTGGCTGTGGCTGCATCTGCTGTGCTGTGACCAAGGGCCACGCAAATGCCCAGTCCGCAAAGGTGTTCGATCAAGGGTGCGGCCCCATCGAGTTCTGGAGCAAGCGTGACCAGGGCAATCTCATTCTCAAAGCCGTTGATCCGTGCATTGAGTTCGGCCATGGTTGGCCTGGCGAGATGTTGGCGCGGATGGGCTCCCCTCCTTGCATCGGCAAGAAAAGGGCCTTCTAAGTGGGCACCAAGAAGCTGGCAGCGATAGGGCTGGTGAGCGCTACGCGCCTCTCTGAGCACAGCGAGGGCTCGGCGCAGGGGCTCGATGCCGCACGTCACAAGAGTGGGACTGATCGCTTCCACACCATCGCGCCAGAGCTGGTCGAGGAGCTGCAGGAGTTGCGGCAACTCAGCTTCTGTTAGCTCTGGGAACGGCAGTCCAAAGCCCCCATTGATCTGGAGGTCGATGCCCATGGGGCTGAGTACATCTCCGCACCAGTTTTCACCGGCCATGGCAGATCCCTCAGGCATGAGCCCCAGATCAACAATGCGGTCTTGCTGATCGACTTGAAGCCACCACTGCTGAGAGTGCCCGCCTTTGGCCGCGCTGTGGGCTAGACGAACGTGTGTGATCCGGCGCATGGGGAATGGTCCTCTGAAGCCAGTGCGGGACGATGGCAGTCTCGCTGCAAGCTTGCTGTGTCCAAGCCATCGGAGCCCACAATCGTCGCGACTCCCCGTGTTGCAGTGATCATGGGAAGTGATTCTGATTTGCCGACCCTGAAGCCAGCGGTTTCGGCTCTCGAAGAACTAGGCGTCAACGTTGAGGTGCGCGTGCTTTCGGCCCATCGCACTCCACTGGAAATGGTGGACTTTGCCCGTCATGCCAAACAGCAGGGATTCCGGGTGATTGTTGCTGGTGCCGGTGGTGCTGCCCATCTCCCAGGAATGGTTGCCTCTCTCACCACGCTTCCGGTGATCGGTGTTCCTGTCCAGAGTCGAGCTCTCTCTGGAGTGGACTCCCTGCATTCCATTGTGCAGATGCCTGCTGGAATTCCTGTGGCCACGGTTGCGATCGGCGGAGGTTTAAACGCTGGTTTGTTGGCCGCTCAGATTCTGGCGATTAGTGATTCGTCTTTGTCTGAACGGCTGGAGACGTATCGCCAGCAACTCCACGACATGGTGGTTGCTAAAGATGCCCGCCTCAAAGATCTCGGTGCTGAGGCGTATCTGGATTCAATGTCAAGTAGCTGATCACACAGCTTCGGCTCTGGTCCGTTTCACAATTCACTTTCAACGGAACGTTTGATGTTCGGTCCTGTCTGGATGCGTTGGGGACTCGCCCTACCTCTTTTGACGCTCAACTTGTTTGTGTTGCGTCAGTTGCTTATGCCGCTAGCGCCCTTCCCCGGGCTGTTCTTGACGGCTGCCCTGATCGCCTTCCTTCTCAGCATTCCTTCCCGATGGCTTCGTTCAAGGGGGCTTCCGGATTGGCTTGCGATTTCCTTGGTTTTTTTGGTTGCCGTCGGAATCTTGGTGATCTCAGGGATCACGTTGGTTCCTCTTCTGATTGACCAACTCGCGCAATTGATTAATGCCTTGCCAGGTTGGCTTGAAGCATCTCAAGGCTTGATCGCTCGTCTCCAGGAATGGGCGACGGCCCGTGGTTTGCCGAGTGAATTTGCTGATCTGAGCAGCGATGTGCTGACGCGTGCCAGTCGTCTTGCCAGTCAGTTCAGTCAACAGTTGCTCAGCATCCTTGGCGCGACCCTTGGCACCACCATCAACACCGTCATCGTCCTAGTGCTGGCGGTGTTTTTTCTGCTGGGAGGCGAGTCCATTACTGCCGGGTTGGTGCGTTGGTTGCCGCAGGAATGGCGCCAGCTGGTCGTGACCACGATCACGCGCACCTTTCGGGGCTATTTCGCGGGTCAGGTTGTGCTCGCTTTGATTTTGAGCGCTGGTCAGATTGCGGTGTTCACGTTGTTGAAGATTCCCTATGGGGTGTTGTTTGCTGTCTTGATTGGCTTAACTACCTTGATCCCCTATGCCAGTGCTTTCACCATCGTTGCGGTGAGTGTTTTGCTGGCGGTGCAAGATCCGGGAATGGGCGTCGCCATCCTGGCGGCAGCGATTGGCGTTGGTCAGATCGTGGATCAAGTGATCCAGCCACGCTTAATGGGGAGCATCGTTGGCTTGCAGCCGGCTTGGCTGCTTATTGCGCTCCCCCTTGGTGCGCGAGCTGGCGCTCTCTTCGGTTTTGGCGAACTTCTCGGACTGCTACTAGCTGTTCCAGTGGCGAGCTGCATCAAAACCCTGATCGATGCCTGGGCTGATCGTCAGGGCTTTGATCTCCCTTCAGGAATGATCAGCTCTGCGCAGGAATGATTTTTTTGTCGATCAGATAGCGGACGACCTGGTCAACGCAGCTGTCCAGGCTGCTGTTGCCTGTGTTCACGTTGAGTTCAGGCTGTTCGGGTGCCTCATAGGGGCTGGAGATTCCGGTGAATTCTTTGATCTCCCCTGCCCGTGCTTTGGCATAGAGCCCTTTGGTATCGCGTTCTTCGCAAACGCTGAGATCGGCTGCGCAGTGGATCTCGATGAAGTCTCCTGTGTTCACAAGCGCTCTGGCCTTATCGCGGTCAGCTCGAAACGGGGATACAAACGCAGTCAGAACGATGACGCCTGCATCGAGGAACAGCTTTGCTAGCTCCCCAATGCGACGGATGTTCTCCTCTCTGTCGGCATCGGAAAAGCCCAAGTCCTTGCAGAGGCCGTGGCGAACGTTGTCGCCGTCCAACACGTAAGTGGCAAGTCCGCGTTCAAACAAAGCAGCGTTCACGGCATTGGCCAAGGTGCTTTTGCCAGCTCCGCTTAAGCCCGTAAACCAGAGAATCGAGCTGCGGTGCCCGCGTTGCTCAGCGCGAGTATCACGATCGACCGAGGCCTGGTGCCAAACGATGTTGGTGGCTTTGGGATTGTCGGCGGCGGCCATGAACGGAACGCGAAAGATGGCATTGTCTCGTGCCGCAACGAGAGTCGGCTGATGTCTCAGCCTCCGGCTCTCTTGGGTTTATATCCCTCCTTCCTTAGTAATTCGAGACTGAGCTCGACCTGATCACCTTGCAATTCGATTACTCCATCTTTGGCAGTGCCGCCGCTACCAATCCGTGTTTTCAACTTTTTCAAGAGGGCTTTGAGCCCATCTGGATCCAACTCAAGACCTCGGATCATCGTGACGGTCTTGCCCCCTTTTCCGCCTCGAGTGGGCTGCACGCGAACGACCTGCTCTCCCATGGGTGTCGCGCCTGCTGATGGTCCAGTTGGGCGTTGCAGACTGTCGGCATTGCTGAATTCTTGCCAGCCCCCCTTGCGCATGATCTATTCGCGTCCCTACCCATCCTGCCGCTTCTCAAGATGAGTGAGTCCGCTCCCGCTCCCCAATGGGCTGATTCCAGTCAGGGGCTTGGCCGCTGGATTGAACGCTTGATCGGCATTCGCCTGTTGCGTCGCCCACTGTTTTTTCAGGCACGACAGCTGATTATCCGAACGGCTGAGCGCAACGGCATCCCTTGGCGGAAGAGACGGTCTGAATTACGGGAGGCTGCCGCTCCCCTGCTGGCGGAGAGCCGCACCGAAGGTTTGGTTCCTCCTGCCTACTACCAAGCGCGTTTCCATGCCTATGAGCAGGGCAACCTCTGCTGGCAGGCAGCTGCGGAGGCTGAGCAAGCCACTGATGCGATGGCCTTGAGAATTTGGCCTGAGGAAAAGCTTGCACCGCTAGAGGCTCAGACACGGCTCCGTGATGCGATTCATGCAGTGGTGGAACCGCTCTTAAGCGATTCCACCCACGACGTTTTGGATTTGGGTTGTTCAGTTGGAGTCAGCACTCAGGCTCTTGCCCATTGGTTAAACAACCGGGCAGATCAACGGGGATTGAACAAGCCACGGCTGATCGGTTTAGATCTCTCCGCGGAGATGCTGGCTGTGGCACGGGTCAGGGATCGTGACAGCTTGATTAGTGAGTGGCGCCATGCCGCTGCTGAACACACCCCTTGGGCGAGCGAGACGTTTGATTTCATCAGCCTTCAGTTTGTGTGCCATGAGCTGCCTCAAAACGCAACCCGTGAGGTCTGTGCGGAAGCCGCGCGTCTTCTCAAGCCTGGGGGCGTGCTGCTGATGGTGGATCAGGATCCAGCTTCATCGGTGTTGCAACGCCTGCCAGCCGCCGTTGCAACCCTCCTGAAGAGTACGGAGCCCTACATCGAGGACTATTTCGGTCTCGATATGGGCGCCACTCTTCTTCAAGCTGGATTTCGAGATCTGCGCATTACAGCCTGTGATCCACGACATCGTGTAATCGCCTGTTTACGCTGACGCATCGCAAGACGCCGTTTCAGCGGCCTGCCAGACCTGTGACAAGCACTCTGCCGACTGCCAGCACACCCGATCCAGCCAGCCTCACGCCTTCGGTTCGACCTGAAGCACATGGCCGGTTTGGACGTTACGGAGGGCAGTACGTTCCCGAAACGCTGATGCCGGCGCTGGCGGAACTTGAACAAGCAGCGGCTGAAGCGTGGAAGGACGCAGCCTTCACAACTGAGCTCAATCGGTTGCTGAAATCCTATGTAGGTCGAGCGACACCGCTCTACGAAGCCGAGCGTCTGACCGCTCACTACAACCGTGCGGATGGTGGTCCACGCATTTGGTTGAAGCGTGAAGATCTCAACCACACCGGTGCGCACAAAATCAACAATGCCCTCGGTCAGGCTTTGTTGGCCTTGCGTATGGGTAAAAAGCGGATCATTGCTGAAACCGGTGCGGGTCAGCATGGCGTGGCCACAGCGACAGTCTGTGCTCGTTTCGGCTTGGAGTGCGTCGTCTATATGGGCGCCGAAGACATGCGTCGGCAGGCGCTGAACGTGTTCCGAATGCGCCTACTCGGAGCCACCGTTCAGCCGGTTACGGCGGGGACGGCCACTTTGAAAGACGCAACGAGCGAAGCCATCCGCGATTGGGTGACCAATGTGGAAACCACCCACTACATCCTTGGATCTGTGGCGGGCCCCCATCCCTACCCCATGCTGGTGCGTGATTTCCATGCCGTGATTGGCAACGAAGCCCGAGAGCAGTGCCTGGAAGCCTTTGGGCGGCTCCCTGATGTGTTGTTGGCCTGTGTGGGTGGCGGTTCTAATGCCATGGGTCTGTTCCATCCGTTTGTGCAAGACACCTCTGTTCGCTTGATTGGTGTTGAGGCTGCCGGTGATGGAGTGGCAACTGGACGCCATGCCGCCACGATCACTGAGGGGCGAGTGGGCGTATTGCATGGAGCGATGAGCCTGTTGCTCCAAGATCAAGACGGCCAGGTCCAAGAAGCGCACTCCATCAGCGCTGGCCTTGATTACCCCGGCGTGGGGCCAGAGCATAGTTATCTACGGGAAATTGGCCGCGCTGAATATGGTGCCGTGACCGACGATGAGGCGATTGCGGCTTTACGGCTTGTGAGTGAGTTGGAGGGAATTATTCCCGCGTTGGAGACGGCCCATGCGTTTGCTTGGTTGGACATGTTGTGTCCAACGCTTCCTGGTGGCAGTGAAATCGTGATTAATTGTTCTGGTCGTGGTGATAAAGATGTGAACACCGTGGCAGAAAAACTCGGAAGTCAGCTTTGAAGAGAGTGCTTCAGCGCTTGTTGAAGTATCCCAGGAAATTGGGTATTAATTTGAAGTTTTGGGACTTTTCGCTGATCTTGGTGATCGTGGTCTCAGGGATTTTTCTTGTCCAATTTCTTGGAAGAGAAAATCTCGATGTGATCAGTTCTCGAGAATTGCTTCGGCTCACGAGTACTCCTCATATTCGCAATGAAGCTCCAGATGCCGCGACGCGTGGGAGGCCGTTAAAAGGGGCCGAAATTCTGCGTGATTCGCAACTTCTCGAAGCGGCGGAGTATAAGGTGTATACAGGCATTTATGTGGCAAATAATTTTAGCCTGGATCTTGAAGTTCCTAGTTTCTCTAGTAAGGGATATATCTGGATGCGTTGGGGGCAGTCTTTCCAAGACTATTTGGTTGGGCGTGGCCTTGCTGTTTCGGAAATTATTGGCCTCGAAAATGATATCAATCCTGAAACATCTGTGATCACGCCATTGCGAGATGTTCGTAAATTCGATGATGGCACTTTCGGGCAGGGAATGTTGTATACGGGAGATTTTTATATCGACAATTTAGACCTGCGGAGGTTCCCGTTCAATTCAGTCAGTCTGCCTGTCGTTCTGGAGGTTGATGATTCGATTGGTGATTTAACTTACGATAGCCTTCGCTTGATTCCCGATTTAAGAGATAGTGGTATCGGCCAATATTCTGATCTCTTTGGCTGGCTAACTCGGGGTTGGTCGTTCGGGGAATTCAGGCATCATTTTGCCTCCGGTCTTGGAGTTAGCGCTGTGGATGAGGAATACAGCCAGCTTATTTTTGACGTCTCCTATCAGCGGTCTTCTTGGTCTGCTTTTTGGACATTGATTCAGCCCTTGGTCGTCGTTATGGCCTCAATTGTGTTGATCACGAGGGTGCTCACTGAGTTTCGCGTCGAGATCCCGATTGCGGTTCTGTTGACATTGATCTTTTTGCAGGATGGCTATCGATCGGAACTGCCGAATCTTCCTTATCTGTCATTCTTAGACTCTGTTTATGCCATTGCTTATCTTCTTTCGATTGTTAGTTTTGCGTTGGTTCTTTATCTTGAAAGTCTTAAAAGAAGAGCGACTTTAGAGCAGGGTGATCGTCGAAACTTGATTTTGAACCGTATTCACATCTACGAGCAATCCTGGCCTCCAATCTCCCTTCTCGTGATGGTGTTGTTATCAGCAGCCAGCTGGTTATTGATTTGACGATTTTCGTTCAAGGTTCCCAGGGATCACTGCCAAGGAACACCAGATCAATGCTGCGATGGAGCTCCGGAGTGGTGCGTTTCAGTTCATTCATCAGGCGGTCTCGGGTGATCTCTGGAGCGATCGTTTCCATTGCCTGGACGAGCCATTGTGCTGCCATGAAGCCTTCTAGGCTGTAGAAATCGAAGTCAACCTCAATCTCAAGATCTTGCTGTTGTTGACGTAAAAGTCGTTGATAGCTTGCAACATCTGGGTGTCGTGCATCCCATGGGAATGGCACCACTTGCGTGACTCCTACGCCAAAGGCTGCTGCTTGGGGCAGATCGCGAAAGAGTGCTTTGGTCCCCGTTGGAGAGATCGTCATTAATTGTGGACGGCTGCCATTTCGATGCACGTTGTTCACGAGCGAGGCCATCGTTTTGCTGAGCGAGATCACGATGAGGGCATCAGGCTTCGATTTGACGATCGTCTCGGAGGCTTGCTTTGTTTCCGTTGAGTTTCGTGGAAGAGCAGCCGTGCTGACAGCGCGGAGATCGTGGGTCTGCAAAGCCTCCACTGTGCTGGCAAGCACGTCTTTCCCATAGGCGTCGTTCTGATACGCCACGGCAATTCTCACGAAGCCGTCGTTGACCAGGTGATTAACGATTCGCTGGGCTTCTTCCCGATAGCTTGCGCGAAAATGCAAAACCCCTGTTTGGCCTTCTGTCCGTAGGGCACTAGCGCCTGTGAGAGGTGCAACGAGCGTGAGGCCCGCCTCCTTGGCAATCGGTAAAGCTGCCTTGCTCGTGGGGGTGCCAAAAAAGCCAAACAGGGCCAAAACATCAGGTTCCTCGGCAAACGAGCGGGTATTCCTCAGCGTATTTTCTGGCTCATAGCCATCATCGATTCGCCAAACTTTTACGGGTCGTCCGGCGATGCCACCGCGGTTATTTAAGTCCCGTAGAACGGTGTCGATTCCAAGGGCGAATCGCTCTCCGATGTTCCCTGAGGGGCCTTTTAGGGGCAGTGATTGTGCCAGTAACCAAGGGCGAGGTTTTTCGTCCAGAAGTGAATCAAGATTCTCACTAGAAACACTTTGATCTGCATCGTTGGAGACAATCGTGGTGGTCTTTGCGGTCCCAAAATCAACCTGTTTTGTTGTCAGATTGACACCGCTCCAAATGGCAAATAAGGCTCCCGCCATGCCGAGTCCGAGGACGATTGCGAGGCGTGTTTTTAATGTTCTCCCTTGGAACGCCATGTCAGTTCAAGAGATAGTCGAGACGATGAGCAGCACTCTTCACGGCAGCGAGGGCAGTGGCGTAGGCCATGCGCATCGGACCCACAAGTGCCACATGCCCCACTCCATCTGTGGCGCTCGTGTAGGTGGCTTGAACCACTGAGCAGTGGTGAAGAGCTTGTTCGGGATGTTCTTGGCCAATCCAAACGCCGCAGCCAGGACCGGGAGCGGAGAGGGTCAGGGCTGCGGGACTTTGATCCATCAATTCCAGGAGTGGTCTGAGCTTGGCGCTTTGGCTGAATTCCGGCTCGGCGACGAGACGAGACACTCCGTGAAATAAGGCCTTGGTCTCTTGCGTGGTTTCCAGGGTCTGATGGCTGTCGATGGCATCCCGGAGGGCTCTGCCGCAGGCCTGCAGTTCTCTTGGAAGTGCATTCCAATCCAAACTGCCATTGCCGTCGAGCTGCCGGCGCGCCCACTGATCCATCGCTTCGATTTGATGCTCACTGCCGTGGGGCAGCCGCAGGTTGAGGTGACTGGCTTGGCTGGAATTCTTCACCAACATCACAAGCAAGCGCTCCTCGCTGCGAACCAGTCGGATGGCTTCCAGTGCGGGTTGCCTCTGGGTGGGGTGAGTGATCAGGCTCATCAATCCCGTGAAGTCGGTGAGCCTCCTCGCCATGTTTTGAAGCAGGTCATCCAGAGCTGCCCAGCGAAGGCTGAGTTGGGTGAGCTCCTGATCGAGATGTTGGGCGATCGCTCCGGGCCTTGGGAGCAAGCAATCCACGTAATGGCGGTATCCACTTGGACTTGGAACCCGTCCCGCGGATGTGTGTGGTTGGGTTAAAAGACCCCGTTGCTCCAGAGCCCCCATGGCTGAACGCACGGTGGCAGCACTGGCTTGGAGATCGAACCTTTGAACCAGGGTGCGGCTCCCCACTGGTTCAATCGTGTCGACATAGTGATGCACCGTGGCCCTGAGCACCTCCTGTTGTCGGCGGGGCAGCGGCTGCACAGGCACACAATAAGCATTGTGATCGTACGGAGGTTTTCTCTCCGATTGGTGGCGTTGTCATGAACCGCTGCTCAGTAACGAGGAACGTTGGGGTCAACCTCCACACTCCAAGCATGAATGCCACCTTCTAAGTTCCAAACGTCGTAGTCCTTTCCCTGCTCTAAGAGCCAGCAGCCAAAGTTCCGGCTGCGGATCCCTGCATGACAAATCACCACGATGGGCTCGGTGGTTGTCAGCCTTTCGGGCAGATCGGAAAGCCAGAGATTGGATTCGCTCAGCGGTAAATGTTCCACCTGTCCGGGGAAGGGAGCGATCTCCACTTCTGAGTGCTCCCGAACATCAACGAGCTGAAGGGAA
>QCVQ01000036.1 GCA_003210315.1 Synechococcus sp. AG-686-F08
ACAACTGCTTCATAAGCAATGTGATGACATCGCAACGAAAGCAAGATTCATACTTTTAGGTATTCACCGACACCAATTCCTCATCGGACGTGATCAAAAAGCGCAAAGCAAGAATACTCATCTCAGAAATTTTGCATCATTTTTAACCAGATAAAAAAGACCAGGTAACAATCAACACGAATCTTTCGAATCCTTTAGGTCATGGTGAAACCAATTAAACCTATTTCGATGGAATTATTTGTTGGCATCTGCATCATCCCATTTCTGAGCGCTCTTTTCATTCAGGCCGGGCAAAATGATGATTCGGATGATCACGATTTTCTTTAACTGATTCATACATAAGGTTTATCACTCTCCCCAACTAAATCCCACTTAAGCCTTGACTCACTCTTTAGAAGAGATCCATTTGTTGCCAGGCAGAAGGTTATCAATGCCTTCTCAAATATCTTTTACCTGCCAATAATGTGATTCAGACTTTCTTGACGCAGGAGCCATCGCCCTTCGCTCTTCCCCACCCACCACCACCAGGCGTTGCGACACAAAGTCGATCACCGGCTTGAACCATCTGCTCAAAGCATCCGGATTGTTGTTGCCAAGGGCCTCCCTTTTCACTCAACCAAGTCATCCCCAGAGCACCTGCCTGCCCACCAGCTAAACCAAAGGGCGCGACGTGTCGAGAGCCAGACAGCAAAGCCACCGTCATGGGAGCAAGAAAACGAATCTGTCGCTCAAGCCCATCACCACCAGGCCAGCGCCCTTTGCCTCCACTACCGCGTCGCAGCTGAAAGCGTTCCAAACGCACAGGAAAGCGTTGTTCCAGGATTTCCGGATCCGTGAGTCGGGAGTTGGTCATATGGGTCTGTACGCCGGATGACCCCTGAAAACCGGGACCGGCACCACCTCCTCCAGTAATCGTTTCGTAGTACTGAGATCGTTCATCTCCGAACGTGAGATTGTTCATCGTTCCCTGCGCCGCGGCCATCACCCCCATCGCTGCAAACAACAGGTTGCAGAGCGCCTGAGAGGTTTCCACATTGCCTGCCACCACAGCAGCTGGTGGCAGGGGATTCAACAGCGATCCCTGCGGGACCACCAAAGTGAGCGGCTCAAAGCAGCCCGCATTCAGGGGTATCGCTTCATCAACCAAGCAGCGCAGCACGTACAACACAGCGGCTTTGGTGACCGCTAGCGGAGCATGAAAATTGTGCTCTCCCTGGGGACTCGTGCCGGTGAAATCCAGACAAGCCGTGCGCGCGTTGTGGTCCACATGCAAAGCAAGCTCCAATCGGCCGCCATGGTCTAACTCCACGCTGAACGTCTGATCCGCCAAACGACTAATCACACGACGCACCGATTCCGCCGCATGGCTTTGAACAAAACCCATGTAGCAACTGACCCGCCTAGGTCCCTCCCGCAGCATCAGCTGTTCGAGATGATCCACGCCGAGTCGGTTGGCCGCCACCTGAGCCTGCAAATCCGCCCAGAGCACATCAGGAGAACGTGGTGGCTGCCCCTCTGCCTTCAAGATCGCCTTCCAGCCATCCACATCCAAGCTGCCCCCTCGCAAAAGTGACCAGTTGCGAAGCCGTAGACCTTCCTCTCCAATCTCTCGACTAAACGGAGGCATGGACCCAGGCGTAAGCCCCCCTACATCGGCATGGTGTCCGCGACAAGCGACGTAGTAACTCGGCCGCTCTCCGTCCCCGAAGACAGGGGTCATCGCCGTGATGTCTGGGAGATGGGTTCCACCGTGATAAGGGTCGTTGCTTAGCACTGTTTCGCCCGGTTCAAGCGGCGGGCGTTCACCGCCTTCGATTTGGCCGAGCAGGTCCACCACCGCCTCACCCATAGAGCCCAAATGAACGGGGATATGGGGAGCATTGGCAACCAATGCCCCCTTGTGATCAAACAAGGCGCAAGAAAAGTCCAACCGCTCGCGGATGTTCACAGAGCGGCTCGTCTGGCGAAGCCGCTCCCCCATCTGCTCAGCAATCACCATGAAGCGGTGATGAAACAGGCTCAGGTCCACCGGATCTGGAACATCAACAACCTGATCCCGAGCTAACGCTTGCACTGGAGACTCAGCAGAGGTGAGCAGCAAGCTTCCAGCGACGTTGGAGCGGGCCGACCAACCGGGCTCGAGCACGGTGCAGCCCGTGGCATCAAGAATCAAAGCTGGACCCTGCAAAGGCTGGTGCAACGCACGATCACAGCGCTGCACCAGCGGAACCTCCTGCCAACCCAGTCCAGGCCAGTGAACGGTGGCTGTTGTGCTGAGAGCTCCAGACACCGACAGCTGCGCTGATGCCATCTGACTGTCGTCCTCACTGCGAGCTGATGCGGTGAAAACTTCAACCTCCAAGCGCTCCAACATCAAGGCTGCAGTGCGGGGAGGTTTGTAGCCAAAGCGCTGACAGTGCACTTGGTCAAACTCACCTTCCAACTCTGAAAGTTTCAAGGTTGAGGGGAGTTCAGCAATCGGGATCAGCAATCCCTGCTCAGACCCAACATCACGAAGTTCAAGCCGAATGCGCTGCTCAAATTGAGACACAGGGCCTGCTCCAGCTGCCTGCAGCTTCTCCTCCGCAAAGCCCACCTCCTGGCGAATCATTTCAGGGAGGGTCGCCAACAAGTCCGCTTCAAGAGCACGCCGCACAACAACCTGACGCCATTCCCTTAGACGCGCCTGACCCAGGCCAAAAGCCGACAACACGCCAGCGAGTGGATGGATCAACACTTGGCGGAGACCCAGCTCGTCCGCCACTCGGCACGCCAATTGCCCGGCAGCACCGCCATAGGCCACAAGCGCCCCAGCACGGATGTCATGCCCACGAAGCAACGACACCTGCTGAATGGCACCAGCCATCGTTTCCACCGCGAGGTCTAGCGCTCCCTCCGCCAGCGACTCAGGATCGCGTCCCAAGCGACAAGCCAACTCCCCAAAGCGCTGCCGTACCACCTCCAGATCCGGACGCAAGTCCGCCGCCGGACCGAATACGGGGGGGAAGGCCTCCACCTGTAAACGACCTAGAAAAAGGTGGGCGTCGGTAATGGTTAAGGGGCCGCCACAGCGATAGCAAGCGGGTCCAGGGCTAGCGCCCGCTGAGCGAGGACCCACCTGCAAACGATCGCCATCACTGCGAATGATCGAGCCACCACCTGCGGCGACGGTCTGGATCGGCAGTCGTGCAGCAGATAGCTCGAGGCCTGCAATTTTGGTCTCAGCGCTGCGCTCCCAGTCCTGGTCAGAGGCTCCTGCTGGCAAACAAAACACGTCGGTGCTGGTGCCACCCATGTCGACCCCTACAAGCGCCTGACTTGCTAGACCCGCAGCCTCAGCAGCGGCAACCGCCCCGATCATTCCTCCAGCGGGGCCGGACAGAATGGTGTCTTTCGCCAACAGTTGCTCAGGCTCCCGCAACGCGCCACTCGACGTCATCACTCGCAGTCGTGTCTGCCCTCCAAGTGACTGCATCACTTGCTGGAGATAGCGAAAGAGCACCTTTTCCACCGCCGCCTCAACAACGGTGGTCTGAGACCGAGGGACCAAGCGAGGCAATGGACTCACCTGGTGGGAGCAAACCACAGTGGTGAAACCCAACGTTTGCGCCAATTCAGCCAGTCGCCTCTCATGACTCGGCTCACGCCAGGCATGCATCAGGGCAATGGCACAGGCATTGATCCCGGCACTGCGATGCATGCGGAGCGTTATCTCCAGCTCTGCATCGAGGGAGAGCGGTTCTACCTCCTCCCCGTCGGCATTGAAGCGCCCTCGGGATTCAACAACCGCCGTGGCCAGTGACGTTGGAGCTGGAATCTCTAGAGCGAACAGATCAGGGCGATGCTGATCACCAATCAACAACAAATCCGCCAGACCCTGGTTGGTGATCAACAGAACAGGCTCCCCTGCCCCCTCAAGCAAGGCATTGGTCGCGACTGTTGTCCCTAAGCGCACCTCCTGGATCAAACCTGGCGGTATCTGAGCTGCCGCAGGCAAACCCATCACCTCTCGGATGGCGCGAACAGCGGGATCACCACGTTCGATCGCTTGCTCCGAGAGCACTTTGCGAACCACAAGCTCACCACTGGGGGCGCGACCCACGAGATCCGTGAATGTTCCGCCTCGATCAATCCAAAATTGCCATTGGTTTAGTGCCATCGGTTTACTGCCCTTCTTCACCCCACGCCGCATCGTCCACCCACAACCAAAGGCTTGGGTGACGCCGCAGCCAGCTGGCAGGCACCTCTGGATCACCCTCCGTATCCAAAGCCTTGCGCAAGATTTCAGCTTTGGCAGCGCCCGTCACGATCAGGTGAAGTTCGTTTGCCGCCAGGATTTCCTGCAGGCCCAGGGTGATCGCTTCCTCTGGCACCAACCTTGGATTCCCCTGAAAAGCAGCTGCATTTTGCAAGCGTGTGGTGGGACTGAGCCTGACTAGGCGACAGCGCACATCTGGACCACATGGGGGCTCATTGAATCCCACATGACCATTGCTGCCCAATCCCAACAACTGAGCGCCAATTCCCCCAGCGGAGCGGATCTTGGCAGCAAAGCAATCAGCGGCCGCGGCAGGGTTGGTTGCAGCTCCATCTGGCAACAACACCTGCGCGGGATTAAGCCCTAGCGGCCGCACCAGGTGATGCCCCATAAAGGCAGAAAAAGAGCTGGGATGCTCTGGTGGCAAACCCACATATTCATCAAGGTTGAAACTGAGCCAGCGCTGAAGCAAAAGCTGCAAACGATCAGTGGGCCATTCCCTTATGCGCGAGACCAATGCGGCATAAAGCGGCTCCATGGTGCGTCCAGTCGCCAAACCCAGGGGCCGAAATCCCTCTTGCTCGAGAGAGTCCAACAGTCCTTGCTCAAGCTGGTCAACCACAGCCTCCATGAGTTGCTGTGGATTGCGCCTGCGCACGATCGTGATCGTATCCGTGATCTTGAGCACGATGATTGCCACTGACGTCAACCCCACCAGGCTGACTCTGAACGGAGCCGAAGCGCCACAGCTGGATCATCGCTGGAGCGATAAGGGCGAATTTCTGCACCGCGGTAGTAATGCAAAAGAATCTGACGAAAATCAGCACCCTGAAGAGCCAAACCATGGGCTCCCCACTGACTCATCCCAACCCCATGTCCAAAGCCTTGACCACGGGCTTCGAGAACCAACTCGCCCTCCCTGACATCAAGACGTGGACGGTTGAAGGCTGAAGGGTTGAGTTGGGGGAGTGGTGGCGGTGGTGGTGGCAGTAAAGACGCCAGTCGACTTGATCTACTGGGCGTGGTGTCAGGACCACTCGCAGAGTCTTGCCAGAGCCCGATCAAAGGAGGGGCTGCTCGAGAGACGGATTGTGAGACTGTCTGAGTCGGTGCCGTTGATGATGCCGTTGAAGACCCGACAGAGCCATTGATGAGCTCAAATTGAACCATCGTGCTTTTAAGGCCGAGACGCTTGCGAAGCTCTCTCCCGGTCAGCACCAAAGAGCCATGCGGGCCCTGCACACGCGCCGTGCGCACCCGACCCGTTGAACTTGTTTTGAGCACCTGCAAGCGCTTGACGCCTCCAATTTCACGGAACAGATCACGCAGCTCATCGTCATCAAAACGTTTGTTCCACCGATGCACAGGACTGTGCTGATCGTGATCCGCAACGCTGACTAAGTAAGGAAGTTGATTGCGCCAAACCTCACCACTGGGTTCGGTGGCACCACCAGAGCTGCTGTGAAACACAGCATTGATCAACCGGCCAGCGTGGACTAAGACCAACGAGCGCGTACTCTCCACCGCTTCGATTGTGCTGGGGGTTTCAGATTCAACCCCGCGGTAAACCTGGCTGGACACGGTGGCCTTCACATCAAAGTCTCCTGCCTTCCCTCGCTGCCTTAAGGCATAGGTGCGCGCCGCGACCGCCTGCGCTTGCAAGGCCGGCAATGGCCACTTATGGGGCATTTCACTCCCCACAACACTGGTCAGATAGGTCTCAATCCCAAGGTGGTTCACCACCTGCACCTGGCCGCCACGCACTAACAACTGCAACCGACCCCGATAGCGCCGCGAGCCAAGCCAAATGCCGCGGGGATCATCGCTTTGCACCTCGATCGCAGAACGCGCTGACAGTGAGCGAGACGACCCGTCGCTCATGTGCCCCCGGATCTTGAGCCCCCCAGCGCGCAGACTCACCTCCATCGAGCGCATCCGTTGATCGCCGCGGCCAAGACCTCGTACCAGGAAGGGCTGATCTCCATCAGCGCGAAGACGCACCACCGAGGCCTGTGACAGCAGCACCCGCATCGAGGGCTCCTGTGCCGCCTGCACAACCCGCTGATCAACGCTGACCGCCATCACAGCCATGGGCATGGCCAGGGCAGCAGTCAGCACAGGGAAGAACGCTGACGGACGAGTGAGCACTGCAAGCTGAAACCAGGCAGCTCAGTGTGACTCGATGATTCGCAAGCGGCTAGGTCCCCGTGGCAGATTTGATGGTTGAGCGCGTTGAGACGTGCAGGTCACCTTTCTTGGAACCAGTTCAGGCGTGCCCACCCGTGGTCGCAATGTTTCGTCTGTGGCGCTGCGTTTGCCACAGCGATCAGAGCTTTGGTTGTTCGATTGCGGCGAAGGAACCCAACATCAATTTTTGCGCTGCGACTTACGCCTCTCCCAACTGAGAAGGGTGTTCATCACCCACATGCATGGTGACCATGTTTTCGGCCTCCCTGGCCTGTTGGCGAGTTTGGGATTAGGCGGCACAAGCAATGGTGTGGACCTCTACGGCCCTGACCCCTTGGATGCCTATCTACACGGGGTTCTGCGCACGAGTTCCACCCGCATCGGCTACCCGCTTGCGATCCATCGCGTGCGCGAAGCCGCTGAACAGAACACCGTTGTGTTCGAAGACGACGATCTGATCGTGACCGCAGCCCCCCTCAACCATCGTGTTCCGGCCTACGCCTATCGGGCCGAACAAAAACCAAGAGCGGGTCGCTTTGACATCGACAAGGCGCGAGAGCTCCAGATCCCGCCTGGCCCTGTCTATGCCGCGCTCAAGCGCGGCGAATCGGTCACATTGGACGACGGTCGCACCATCGATGGCCGAACCTTATGCGGGCCAGAACAACCTGGAGTGAGCGTTGTGTATTGCACCGATACCGTGTTTTGCGAAGCAGCGGTGCAGTTGGCTCAGGGAGCCGACCTGCTGATCCATGAATCGACCTTCTCCCATGCGGAAGCCGACATGGCTTTCAAGAGGCAACACTCCACAAGCACGATGGCGGCGCAGACCGCTGCGGAGGCTGGCGTCAAACAACTAGCGCTTACCCATCTCAGCCCTCGCTACGCCCCTGGAAACCCAGTCACCGCCGACGATTTGGTGGCAGAAGCCAAGACCATTTTCCCGAACACCTTTTTAGCCAAGGATTTCCTCAATGTGGACGTCAATCCCTCTTAATCCGTGGGCGCGCGCTGCAACAGTTCGTGATCACTGGACCCATTAGGGCCTCATCCGCATCCCACCCCGTGATACAAGGACTTGGTGCGCTGTCTACGTCAGTCTCTGACATCTTTCATGGCCTCTTTTTTCTCCACATTGCGTCGATCCTTGAATCGACTGCTGATCGCACTGCCAGTGCTACTTGGGCTGTTGATCAGTGCCCCTGCCCAGGCCGCCCAGTGGGATGCCGAGATCCTTACGGTTCCAGCTGATGGCGATGGCGCCCTGGTCACCTTCAGTGAGCAGGAAATCAAGACAGGACGGAAGGTGTTCAACGTGAGCTGCGGCACCTGCCATGCCGGCGGCATCACGAAGACCAACCAAAATGTGGGCCTGGATACTGAAACGCTTGCGCTGGCCACTCCAGCCCGAGACAACGTTGCGTCTCTTGTGGATTACCTCCAAGACCCCACGTCCTATGACGGGGAGTACAGCATTGCCGACCTGCATCCCAGCATGCGCAGTCGCGATCTCTATCCCGCGATGCGTGATCTCACCGATGAAGATCTTCGCCTGATGTCTGGGTACATCCTGGTGGCACCCAAAGTCTTGGGTGTCGAATGGGGCGGCGGGAAAATTTACTTCTGATCATTTGATCAGATCATTCCTCCATTAAAAGTAAGCAAAAGGGCCCCAGGACACCTGGGGCCCTTTTTTTATCCATAGAACACGCCTGGAGACCAGCGACAAAGCGCTTCCTGATATTCAACCCAAACCCTTAAAAAAACGAGACCCGCCAAAGGCCAAACAACAAACTGCTATGAACTTAATTTAAATAAAATGTTGGCACCTTACGAAACAAAAATTTCAACCAGACCGCCTAATACTTTCAATAAATTCAAGATAAATTCTATCGAAACAAATCTGGAGCCTCTTCAACCATGCTCTCCTCCACATCAGTCATCACAAGCTTTGGCGGCGAACGCGAAGTGAAGCCCTCTATCTCATATAAAAGCGCACAGAATAAATCTTCCCATTCCGCTGCATTACACAACGGCGAATTCAAGCGAAGACAGTGCGAAGGAATGAAAATAGCGATAGGCCCTCGCCTTCACAATCAATGCGGAAGTAAAGTCACTTTCGAGGAATATCCAGAGACATCTTCGGAGGCACTAGAGCAGGCTCTAAGCGCTGCCTATCAACACGTCTATGGAAATGCACATGTCATGGACAATGAGAAGTCCATATCTCTTGAAGCACAATTAAGAGATGGGCGCATTTCCATTCAAGACTTCATACGCGGACTCGCAAAATCCGACTTCTACAAGAAAAATTTCTACGACAAATGCTCACCAGAAAGGACTATTGAACTTGATTTCAAGCATATTTTAGGAAGAACGCCTCACGATCAAAGTGAGATCACAAAATACATTGAAATCCAAGCATCACAAGGGCATCATGCTGTGATTGATTCAATGGTGGATTCAGCCGAATATTCAGAAACGTTTGGACGAAATACGGTTCCATACATGAGGTCTTGGCTTTCGCAAGCAGGATCCGCTCAAGCAGCATTCAATAGAACGGCGGCGATTTGCCTTGGATATGCATATAGCGACAAAGCAATCGGAATCAACTCAAAACTAAGCCAGGGCTTAAAAACAAAGCAAGCAGACAGCATTGTCTTCCCGCATGCATCAAAATTAAATTTCTCAGGCGCAAACCTGATCCTAAAGAGAGGAAAGCCACCTGCATGGATCAGAAAATCAGCCACTGTTCTTACAATTGCTGGCACAATCGAAGTGGCTCGAATTATTCTTACCGTTGCCTTTAGCGCCTTCGCTTCTTAACGAAGCAATTCAGACGAACGTATCCTGATAACAAAAACGCAGGATACGTTCGTCCTCAGACAAGAACATCTCTCGACCAAAAGAGAGGAGAGTTACTAAACCCTGCGATCTAACACCGTACTATTGCTCTTGTTGTTGCATATCGCTGAGCTCCTTGTGATACGTCTATTGGGGGCTGAGCATTTATCATTCCATACCAAGCTTTAAATTCATGACAAAAGGCTATTGGGTCGTGACTGGCACGATTCACACCCCCTTGGGAATGGTTCCCTTCATCAACAAGTTCAATGCTTGGCTACCAACAGTGGGTGCACGTTTACTGATACGTGATCTTCAGGGTGATGTCAGGGAAGGCAACCCTGGTTCAGTCAATATAATTGTTGAATTTGATTCAAAAGAGAAAGCCATCACTGCATACGAATCAAAAGAATATCAGGAGTTAATTAATCTCAGGCTTCAGCACTCAGACATCAACCTCACAATCACAGAAGAGCTAACAAACCAAGACAGCAATCAGTAATGCTCTATTTATAGATAACCGATAAAGACTGGACTTCAAAACGGGGCTTCAACGGTTTAGCCCATCTCTCTTCACATCGTTTAATTCAAAGAATGAAACCTGAATAGCAGGTTACGTTTACAGCCTGTCTTCAAGAAAAGGCTCAGGGGGCGTGTGATTCGTAGCGACCATTGATTTTGGTAAGCGGCTGTACCACCACTCCTGCAACTCAGGCGTCAAACGCATCGAAAAGAGTGTCAATAACGTGGCTGTAGGGCGAGAGCCGGGCTGGAGCAACTCAACGGAATACGAGGGGCAACGCCTGGAAGCCAGATCTGGCACAAACCGGCGCCCAACCCGGCGCCAACTCGGCTCCTTGCTGCGCCAAGCCAAGCGACAACAGGGCCAGGGGAGCTCCTCACGATCAAACAAACGACAACATGGACCAATGACCCGAAAGCTGTACTGTCCCCCTGGACTGGCATGCACCGATTCATGCTCCAGCAGTGCCTGAACATCAGAACGCAGTGCAGAAACAGGTGTCACGGTGATGACCAAAGCCTAAGAGCCGTATTCACATTAAAAAGCCACCCGCGAGGGTGGCAAAACGATCGCCCTGATGGGGCGACCTCAGCTCATGGCTGAAGGGCTCAATACAGCTCTTCTTCAGCGTGAGTTTTGATGGTGCAATCAGATGTGGGGTAAGCCACACAGGTCAGAACGAAGCCAGCTTCAATCTGGTCGTCGTCTAGGAAGCTCTGGTCAGACTGATCGACGGTACCGGCAGTGATTTTGCCTGCGCAAGTGGAACAAGCGCCTGCACGGCAGGAGTAGGGAAGATCGATGCCTTGCTCTTCAGCAGCATCGAGGATGTACTGATCGTCAGGAACTTCGATGGTCTTGTTGAGGCCTTCGCTCTCGCTGACCAGGGTGACCTTATAAGAAGCCATGGATGGAGGTAATGCGCAGAGATCGGATCGATCTGAATCTGCTGGACGGGACCTTTCTATATCGGACAGACGCCTTGATACGGCATTCATCAGGGTTTTCCGTCCAAGCCCAATCAAAAACGAGGCAACGATAAGAAGGGCTTATCCAAAAATGCGCTTGATTTCGAGCAAACCCCAGCGTCCTTGTTCGCCAATTGGCCTTGCCTGCCAGCCACATTCAGCCAAAACCTCAATCAACCGGGGCGCCTGATCCACCAAAAGACCACTCAGGAGTCCACGACCCTCGGGCTTGAGCACAGAAGCGAACTGTGG
>QCVQ01000037.1 GCA_003210315.1 Synechococcus sp. AG-686-F08
AATGGGCGTGGAGCTCCACGCCCGGTGACGATGATTTCCATGCCTTCCGGTCGGCTCTTCAGCGACCGAATCACATCTTCGGTTTCGAGTAAGCCGAGATCCAGCACTGGATTGAGTTCATCGAGAACGACAACGGAGTACAAGGCACTCGCAATGGCTCCTTTGGCGATGTCCCAGCCCCGTTGCGCTTCCTGTCGGTCGAAGCGTTTCACCTCATCCACACTGAAATAGTCTCCCCTTCCTGTTCGAACCTGATCAATTAAGTGGGGGAAACCCTGTTGCAGAGCTTCGATCGCGGCATCTTCGTCGTAAGCCCTTCCTGGTCCTTTGAGGAATCGAAGCAACAGAACCCTCGTGCGTCTTTGCTCGCAGATCCCAAGGCCGATGGTGCGCAGCACAACACCCAAGGCTGCTTGGCTTTTGCCCTTGCCCTCACCGTCATACACATGCAGCTGACCGAGGCTCCGCTCGCGGCTGTCAGCAGCCGTGACGATTCCGACGCCGCGGTTGCTGCGAGAGCGGTTGGCTTGTGACGTACCGGATGAGACTGCATCCATTGGCGGGAAAAGGATGAGTCTTCTTACGCTGGGAGCATACAGAGATTTCGAGCAACGGCAGTGACCAACGTGATCTTCCGCCAGCTCGAATCGTTGTCCGAGCTGGAATATGACCTCTTGGAACGGTTGCGTAATGCCTTGGCGGCCCAGAAGCACGTGTGTGTTGCTTATTCGGGTGGTGTTGACAGCAGCCTCGTTGCAGCAATCGCCCATGAGCAGCTCGGCGAGCAGGCCTTAGCGATTACGGGCGTTTCACCCTCCCTAGCGCCCCATCTCCTGGTGGAAGCACGTCAGCAGGCCGCCTGGCTTGGGATGCGGCATCAGGAGGTGTCCACTCTTGAGCTTGAAGATCCGAGTTACACCAGCAATCCTCAGGACCGTTGCTATGCCTGCAAGCGAGAGCTGCATCGCCATCTCGCTCCGATTGCGGCTGAAGCCAACGGCGCCCTTGTCCTCGATGGGGTGAATCAAGATGATCTAGGCGATCATCGTCCTGGGATAGCGGCAGCGCTGGAAGCTGGTGTTCGCTCCCCATTGGCTGAACTTGGCATCACGAAGGCGACCGTTCGCCGTTTGTCTTGGGCGCTTGGTTTCCCTTGGTGGGATAAGCCTGCGCAGCCTTGCCTTGCTTCCCGCTTCCCCTACGGAGAATCAATCAGCAGTGAACGTCTCCAGCGGGTTGGACAGGCAGAGGCCTGGTTGATTCAACAGGGGTTCGATCAGGTGCGGGTGCGTAGCCATGGACTGGCCGCGCGGGTGGAGGTTCCAGAGGAGCGAATTACCGATCTTTTGCAGCCCTGGCTCCGGCGTGAATTGGTGAAAACTCTTCTCAGTCTTGGTTTCACCTCCGTGAGTGTGGACGTGGAGGGTTTGGTGAGCGGCAAGCTCAATCGCGTCTAGTGAATCGATCAGACGTTCACTTCGTTACGACTGTGGCGCTGGTTGCCCACTCTGAATAGTTTTTATCAAGATGAATACTATCTAGTGGCACTGCACCAATCCCGTCATTATCTCAATGACAGTGAGGAGCAGGCGTTGGTTGATGCCATGCTCACCCCTCTGCCAAAGCATCATTTTCCTGGAGAAGGGCGCGAAGGGAACTCCACAGTGCAACTTTTGAAAGAAGAGTTGCTTCTTGATGGCAACAGTAAGCAGAACTTAGCCACGTTTTGTCAGACCTATCAAGCGCAAAGTGCGATGGAGTTGATGGCTCTTGGGGTGGACAAGAATCTGATCGATAAAGATGAATATCCCCAAACGGCTGAGCTTGAGAGTCGCTGCGTCTCGATGATGGCCGACTTGTGGAATGCTCCTGGAGCAGCAGTTGGATGCTCCACCATTGGAAGTAGTGAAGCGGCCATGCTTGGAGGAATGGCCGCGAAGTGGCGTTGGCGCAAACGGCGTGAGGCTGCAGGTTTGTCAACCGATAAACCCAACATGGTGTGCGGAAGCGTGCAGATCTGCTGGAAGAAGTTTGCGCGTTATTGGGATATTGAAATGCGTGAATTAGAGATGCTTACCGGCGAATTGTGCGTCAGTCCTGAGCGTGTTCTTGAGGCTGTGGATGAGAACACGATTTTTGTTGTGCCCACGCTTGGGGTGACGTATCACGGTCTTTATGAAGACATTGAGTCGATCAGCAAGGCTTTGGATGATCTTCAAGCCCGTACGGGGCTTGATGTGCCGATTCACGTGGATGCTGCAAGCGGTGGCTTTCTGGCTCCGTTTTGCGCACCGGATCTCCCTCTATGGGACTTTCGCTTGGAACGCGTGAAATCGATTAATGCTTCCGGCCATAAATTTGGATTGGCGCCCCTCGGGGTTGGCTGGGTGCTTTGGCGCAGCAAGGAAGATCTACCTGATGAGCTTGTTTTTCACGTGACCTATCTGGGTGGAGACATGCCGACATTTCAGATCAATTTTTCGAGGCCCGCTGGTCAGGTCATTGCTCAGTACCACGAATTTGTGCGTTTAGGTCGAAAAGGGTATCGGCTTCTCCATATGGCAAGTCATGCCAATGCCCAGTACTTCGCGGAAAAATTACGGGAGATGGATCTGTTCAAAATCATCCATGACGGTGCCCCTGACCAGGGCATTCCCACCGTGGTTTGGACTCTCGAGGACAATCCGAAGCATGGCTTCAACCTGTATGACTTCGCCGATCGCTTACGGATGCGGGGGTGGCAGGTGCCTGCCTATCCGTTTACGGGCGAACTTGAATCAACCGCATTCCAGAGGATCTTGGTGAAGCGAGATTTCACCCGCGACATGGCTGACCTGCTTCTCGAAGACATCCGGCAAGCCATTGCACATTTTCAAAAACATCCGCTTACAAGCAATCTGCTTGCCAAAGAGGCGGCGTCTTACAACCACCTCTGAACTCAGGGCCTGCACTCAGGCAGCGAGCGGAATGGCCGGCATGCGCTCGGCTTTTCCCAGCGCTGCCGGTGTTTCCCGTAAAAAGCTGCGCAGGGCATGACGACCAGCCCCTAATTCTTCGCACAGCACCTCACAGGCCTTCTCAGGCATGGTGTGATCACCACAGGTAAAAACATCCACGGCTGCGTATCCGTTTTCAGGCCAGGTATGGATGGAGATATGTGATTCAGCCAGAAGTGCCAGACCTGTCACCCCTTGGGGTTCGAAGCGGTGGGTGATCAGGTTGAGCAGGGTTGCACCAGCACGTTGGGCTGCTGTCGTGATGGTGTGTCTCAGAAAAGTTTCGTCGTCGAGTTTCGACGGATCGCAGTCATAGAGCTCGAGAATGCAGTGTTTGCCAACCATGTCGGTTGCACTGGTGTCGGTTGCACCGCTGTTGGTCGCCCATCCCGGGTTGGGGTGCAGGCTGGACAAGGACTGCTCCATCAAGATTCTTCATGCAAATGGCCCGCGACCCTACCGCGCCCTGGACTGTGATCTCAAGCTGTCGGCATCGAGAATCTGCGACTGCTCACGCCAGCCACCCTCAAATGCATCGAGATGGGTTGCACTGACAAGGCATTGATGGTTTTCTCCAACGGCCTCTAAAAGGGCCAGTTGCCGAGTGGGATCGAGTTCTGCCAATACATCATCAAGGAGAAGAAGAGGAGGTTCACCGCAGAGTTCCCCGACCAGTTGTAATTCCGCCATCTTTAAGGCCAGGACCAAGGTGCGTTGTTGGCCAGCTGAGCCAAAGCGTCTTGCGACGGTTCCATTAATCCGCATTTCGATTTCGTCGCGATGAGGACCAACCCGGCAGCTCCCTAAACGTTCTTCTTCGCTGCGTTGTTCTCGCAGCTGTTGCTCAATCGCCAGTCGCCAGGATTCTTCTTGTTCTTCTCCGATCAGTGCACTGCCTGGGGTGTAACAAAGTTGGAGCTGCTCACGCCCCTCACTCAACCTGTCTTGCCACACCGCTGCTATGGGCTCTAATCGTGCAAGGGCTCTGAGACGCCTGCGATGAATGCGAGTGCTCACCAAAGCCATTTGGCTATCAAAGCTTTCGAGGAGCGCCTGCGGTTCCATGCCGGACGACAGACCTCCCCGACGCCAGAATTGTGCGCGCTGTCTCAGCAAACGCCCGTAGCGACTGATCAGATCGGCGTAAACAGGCTCTAATTGAAGGACAACACGATCGAGCCACTGGCGGCGCAGGGCTGGCTCACCTCTCACGAGATGCAGGTCGAGAGCGCTAAACCCCACGCAGCGCAGAGGACCAATTAAGTCCAGCTGTCGTTGCAGTGGTTTCCCATTGCGCTTCGCTTGGCGTCCGCCTCGGCGCCGCAGTTCAAGCTCAAGGATCTGCTGATCTGCGCAGGTTGCCTTCACCAATGCACGGTTGGCGTCCCAGTGGATGAGGTCTCCATCCTGACTGGAGCGATGGGAGCGCAGGCTTCCGAGCAGCTCCACCGATTCCAGCAGGTTTGACTTGCCTACACCGTTGCTTCCGATCACCAAAAGGCGTGGTGCTTCGATCTCCAGCTGCAGGTTGCTGTGGTTGCGAAAGCCCTGCAGTTGAAGCTGGAGAAGCCGAATTGGTCCAAATGCGTCGTGTCGCTAAGGTACTTGGATCGGCTGGTTTTGCCGATCAATACCGGCAGCTGTTGCGGCAGCCGCAGGGGCATGTAGCTCAGTTGGATAGAGCATCAGATTCCGGTTCTGAGGGTCGGGGGTTCGAGTCCCTCCATGCTCGTCAAAGATCAGGCTCCAGGCTTCAGCGGAGCCTCAAACCCATGGCGCGAATCCCTCCTGGGTCAAGAATGAAACCTTGTTTTTTTAATCCCTCAAGCGCAATTGCGGGTGCGGAGATGGAGACGCTGCACCCTGGTAATTCTTTTTTCAAGCGTGCAAGCGAGTGATGGAGCAAGACGTTGAGTAGTGCGTTCTGATCGTCACCAGGACTGGCGGCGAGGTTCCAGAGATTGGCATTCAAGGCCAGGTCGCTTGTCGCTCGAATAAAGCCAACAAGAGCTTGATCGCGCTCGTCGATGATGCTCAACTGCCAGAGGCTGCGACTGAGAGCCAAGGGCCAACGCTCCACCGGATGAGCGGGCTCACCGCAGGAGATCAGCAGAGCATTAATCGACTCACCGCTCGGATCGGGGGCGGTTTGTAGCCGGTAGTGGGCAGGCAGTCGTGGTGCAGCGGCCTGCTGTCGGAATGGAAGCGGTGACACTCAGCCTGTATTGCGCATGCCTGCAGCGATTCCGTTAATGGTTAGAAGTGCGCCGCGCAGAAGCTCGCTACGGCTGTAAGTGCGTCCGTCGCCATCGCTGCTGGGCGATTCACTCATGGGTGGTTGACGGTTTTGATCTCTCAGTCGACGCAATAAGGCGACTTGAAGAAAACCAAGCGGAACGATCGTGCGATTGCGTAGATCAACTGAGAGCTGCAGGGCGGGATCGGCATCGAGAAGTCTCTCCTGACCAGTGATGGCCAAGACAAGCCCCTTGGTTCGGACGTATTCCTCGGCGACAGTCGCGTAAATCTTCTCAAAGGCTTCGTGGTGTTCAGCACTGCCCAAACTGGTGACGTAATGACGCGCTAAGTCGAGATCCACCTTGGAGAGGGTCATCTCCACTTTGGAGATCAGCATGCGAAAGAATGGCCAGCGCTGATGCAGGGTGCGCAACAACGTGAGTTGGTCTGGATCCGCCTCCAGTTCTTCACTGAGGGCCGAGCCAACACCAAACCAGCTGGGCAGCAAAAAGCGGCTTTGGGTCCAGCCAAACACCCAGGGAATAGCCCTCAAGCTGGAAAGGTCTCGTGCGCCAGTTTTCCTGCGTGCGGGACGACTTGAAATCTGCAGTTTGCTGATTTCTTCGATGGGAGTGACCTGTTGAAAAAAGGCGACAAGGTCAGGGTTGTCGTGCACCAAGGCTCGGTAATGGCGGCGTGAGCTCTTGGCGACTCGGGTCATCAATTCATTCCAGCTCGGGGTCGCATCGAGTTGGTTGGTGACCAGGCTGTTTTGGACAACAGCTGTGGTCACTGTCTCAAGGTTGTAGAGAGCCAGCTCCGGCAAGCTGTACTTCGAGGCCAGAACTTCGCCCTGCTCCGTGATTTTGATGCGGCCCTGCAGGGTTCCACTGGGCTGAGCCAAGATTGCTTGATAGGCCGGACCGCCACCACGTCCGACAGAGCCACCCCGCCCGTGGAATAGACGCAGGGCAATGCCCTGACGAGAAGCCAAGTCTTGCAAGGCGATCTGGGCTTGATGGATCTCCCAGTTGCTGGAGAGAAATCCTGAATCCTTATTGCTATCGGAGTACCCGAGCATGAGCTCTTGCAGGAGCAGACCCTGGGTGCCGACCTTGGGCAGCAAATCTCGATAGAGCGGGGTCTGGAATAGTTGCTCCATCACCTCAGGAGCCCTCTGGAGATCTTCCACGGTCTCGAACAGAGGAACGACAAGGAGGTCGGCATGGCGGGCCGAAGGATCAACCAATCCTGCTTCTTTTGCGAGCAGCAGCACCTCAAGCAAATCGGAGACGCTGTGACTCATGGAGATCACGTAGGTGCCACAAATCCGACTGCCGAATTCATCCTGTAAGCGGTGAAGCATGCGGAACACATCCACCGTTTCTGCTGTGGCCGTAGACCAGCTGACAGCCGGAGGAATCAAGGGCCGGCGCGTTTGCAATTCCTCCATCAACCAGGACACACGCTCCACCTCGTCCATCGCTCCGTAGGCGCGATCTGGATTGATGTACCGGCTCAGTTCGTCAAGGGCATCGCTGTGTCGAGTGCTCTCTTGCCGAATGTCTAAACCTGCCAGTGAAAATCCGAAGATGTGCACCTGGGTGAGCAGGGTATCGAGGGGTTCACAGCTCAGATCTGTATTGACCAAGCTGGTTCGGATCAGTTCAAGTTCGCTGCGGAATTCAGCAATTGAGCCGTAGTGGAGGGCATCACCTGGGGCGTTGCCTGGAGTGAAAGATGGCAATCCTTCCGGCGGGGTTCGCCAGCCAGCATCAGCCAGTTGCTGATTGCGCAATTGCGTGAGACGTAAGCGCTCAAGCACGAAACTGAGCTTGAGCCGATAGGGCTCAAGCCTGTATCGAGTGGCGCGCTCCTCGTAGACGTCTGGGAAGCGCAGTCGATCCATTTCCAATGATTCGAGCAATGGAGCACTCACCTGGCTCCATTGCATGGAAATGCTGAGTTGATTGCGAAGGTGTTGAACGGCGCTCACATACCGATCCAGCATTAATTGGCGCTGATAACAGGCTGTACGCCAGGTGATTTCAGTGGTGACTGAGGGATTGCCATCCCTGTCGGACCCCACCCATGATCCGAACGTGCAAAACGATGAAGAAGGAACCCTGACGTCCGGATAGCTGGCAGCGAGGGACGCAACGATCCTGCGCCGCAGCTGCGGCATGGCATTGAACAGAACCTGCTGGAAGTAATGGAGGGCATAGTCCACTTCATCCAGAACTGATGGCTTGAACTGATGGAGCTCATCGGTTCTCCACCACAGTCGGATCTCTTCTTCAAGTTGCAGCCGCACGCTATCCGTGGCACCTAAGGGCTTCTCTGGCTGAGTTTCAAGCTGCTGCAGGAGACTGGCAACGCGCCGTTGCTTATGGCGAACGGTATGACGCACGATCTCCGTTGGGTGGGCTGTGAAGACCAAACGGATATCGAGTTCTTGGAGCAGGGCCTCAAGCTGGGCAGGGGGAACGTTGAGACGTCTCAGTCGCTCAAATAATTCTCTGAATGTTGCAGGTTCGGTCTGGGTCGCCAGAGGCGGAGCGAATGGATCGACGTGCTCTGCCTGGTCTTGTGATCGATTAATGCTCTCGAGATAGGTGTCTTCTTCGATGCGTTGTTCGAGGATGTTGACGAGCTGGAAGTAAAGAGAGAACGCTCTCGCGGCAGCGATGGCTTCGGCAAGATCCATCTCCTTGATGAGATCGATCAGCGCATCGGTCCCAGCTGGATGCTCACCAGGAAGAACCGGATCACTGAGCTGCTTCATGCGCAGCAGTCGCTCGGCCTGCTCTGGTGGACATTCGCTGCGCAGAACGGTTCGCCACAGGTCTTCAACAAGAGCAAGGCGTTGCTGCAAGAGCTGTCCACCGCCGGCTTCATTGCCATCAGCCCTGGGCTGTGTGCTCTCAGGAATCAGGGCTGAGGACGAAGGCATCGATGGGAAACCGCTATCAGATGGAGTCATGATCATCCCAAAGCATCAGCCAGAGATCGATCGATCGGCTGTTCTTCCTGTTCCATCTCGAGAATGCCAGTGCGGAATTCCTCTTCAAGGCTGCTTCCATTCTCGATTCCTTTGAGCCAACGCATGGCTTGATTGCCCTCCGCAACAACGGATTCAAGAGGGAGCAAGTATGAGGCCAGTTCAAGTTCGTGGGCTAAGGGCATCACGTCATTGATCATGTCCCTAAGCCAGTCACGGCATAACCGTTGGCGACCATCACGCCAATCCTGCAATTGCGCATCGAGGCTATGCCTAGCGGCAGCGGCGTCATTGGTATCGCTGAGCACCATGAGCTGGTCGGCGCTTAGCTCACTCGCCTTGAAGGGGTCGAGTTGATTGGGCTCCCGCAGCAACATCAGCACACGCAGTTCCATCAGGGCTGTAATCGCCAGCAGCAGATCTGGATTGGTGACGAGATCGCAGATCCGTAGCTCGAGTCGATTGAGGTCAAAGGGTCGTTGTGGGCCATTGGGACGGACCGATGTCCATAGATGGCGCACGTTATGCATGCGCCCCTCCAACAACTGGGTGTCAGTCCATTCCACGAAATGCTCTAGATCGCGAAAGAGGGGAACCTGTTGGGGCGTGAGGGGGAATTGCAGCCACCGTTGTGAATGGGCGCCGGTGATCTCGCGGCCGAGAAAGGGTGAACTGGCGCTCAAGGCAAGCAGCAGAGCTGCTTCACATCGCACAAGCCGAAGAGCGGGAAATAAATCGGCAGGTTCACTGATCCCCAGGTTGATGTGAATGCTGGCTGTAACGACAGTGGTGCCGTAGGTGGCTTCGATGAGATCGTGATAAGGATCGTTTGGATTAGATCGTTCAAAGCGCGTGGCATCCCCCAGCGTGAGAGTGCTGCCTGGGAGCAAGGTGAGATCACGTTCTGCAAGCCATGTCCGTAGGCGCCGGCGTGGGGCGAGAAGTGCTTCTTTGAGTTTTCCGTAATCGGATTCAGGATCCGTGATGTATTCCAGATTGCGATGGTCTGGTTCAACACAAAATTCAGTGAGATCCTGCTTGACCAGCTCGGCGACACCAACGTTTTCACCAGTGCTCCGACCGGTGAACAGTTCCACTTCAAACCCTTTAAGTCTGAGCTGTTGGATCATGACTCTGCATCCTCAAGGCAAGCAAGAGCAATGAGCATGGCGCGGGCTTTGTTCAGGGTTTCTTGGTACTCAGAAGCGGGGTCGGAATCGGCTACCACTCCAGCGCCGGCTTGCACTTGAATGTTCCAGCCCCCCTCAGGGTGAGGACGAACCACCATCGTGCGAATGGTGATCGCCGTGTTGAGAGCGCCAGCTAGATCCACTGAACCGTAGACGCCGGAGTACGGCCCACGAGCATCGGGCTCCAACTGATGAATGAGCTGCATGGCCCTGATTTTTGGAGCGCCGCTCACCGTTCCCGCCGGGAACGAGGCCATCAGCAAGTCCCAGATGTCTCGTCCTTGCGCTAATCGTCCTTCAACTTGGCTGACGATGTGCATCACATGGGAGTAGCGCTCGATCACCATCAACTCCTTGACATCCACCGTGCCGGCGGTGCAAACCCTGCCGAGGTCATTGCGGCCAAGGTCAACCAACATCACATGCTCCGCCCGTTCTTTGGGATCAGCAAGTAGATCGACTTCGAAATTTCGATCTTCCAGCTCATTGCGGCCGCGAGGGCGCGTCCCGGCAATGGGGCGGAGGCTGGCACGAATGCCTCCCTGGTCTGGCTCTGCCTTCACCATGACTTCAGGACTTGAACCGATCAGGTACCAGTCTCCGAAATCGAAAAAGGCCATATAGGGAGATGGATTGACCATCCTCAAACTCCTATAGACCTCTAGGGGTGGCTGTGAGACGCGTGTTTCTAGCCGTTGGCTGATCACGAGCTGGAACGCATCTCCTGCGGCGATGTGTTCTTGAGCGGTTGAAACGGCTTGTTGATAATTCTCGGGGGACCGATTGCTTTTGGTTTCTGGTGTCGGCCTCGCATCAGGCTTCCAGCGCAGGGGACGCACCTGGGGTAAAGGTGATGCCATGCGGTTTTCAAGCCCACGGATGCGACCCATGGCCCCGTTCCAGGCGTCATCGGCGGTCTTGGCCGCGGCCCTGGTGCTGCTCAAATCTCCGTAAGCCACTGCCGTGATCAAACGCTTCACTTGATCGATGATCAAGATGCTGTCCATCAACATCCAAACGCCATCAGGCGGGGCGTTCTTGTCGGCTTGATGCACGGGAACGCTGGGTTCAATCCAGCGGATGAGCTCATATCCCCACATCCCATACAACTGCCCTAGGGGTGGCAGCCCTGGAAGAGAGACGGGTTTGTAGGCATTCGTGCATTCACGAAGAACCTCGAGAGGATTGCCTTGAAAGCTTTCTTCGAAGCCATCTCTCCAGCGGCGCGTTAGAACGTCGCCTCTGGCTGAGAGTGTCCACAAAGGATCACAAGCAATCACACTCCAACGACCAAGGTTCTCGCCACCTTCGACGGATTCGAGTAGCACCCCAGGCGGGTGACCTTCACCGACCTTGAGCCAGGTGGTGAGAGGGGTTTCTAGGTCAGCGGGCCAGCTATGGGCTACAGGAATAAATGTTGCCCCGCAGCGGGCTGCTTCAAGAAAGGCGGAGCGGTCGGGGCTGAGCATGAGGAGATTGTCGCAACCGACCGCTGGGCATCATGGCCGAACGCTGGTCAGGAGTCGAACGTGTTGCGGCCGCTGAACTTGATATTCGCAGGATTGGTGTTCGCTCCAATTCTCCTG
>QCVQ01000038.1 GCA_003210315.1 Synechococcus sp. AG-686-F08
GAAACGTCACTAACATTGAATCAGCACTTACCGATCAACATCTCAGCTGTAAGACGATCCACTCGCTGAAGCAAATAGCAACTTGACAAAAGCCCATAAAAACAAGATTCGCTATACGTGTAACTCACGAAGACTTTGGCTGTTACCAAGGAACATTTTGGTCCACCAATAGAAGACCCATAGCGAGGGCAAATCATGACCTCTCTTCATTTTTTATTTTCAACTTGCTCATTAACAACAACAACTGAGCAAAACATGAGGCCGACCAGAAAGCGATGAAAACCGTACTTCGACCGATCACTCACTTGATCAAGTTAAAAGCTTTCAGGACTTTCAAGCGAATCCCTCCGAGTTTTTTCCAAGCACCTAAAGCATCAGCCTTGGAGGAATAAGGCCTCCAATCATCTTCGGCAATACGCCGTTGAATTTGAGCCGCTACACGCTGAACAACAGCCTTATCACTAGGGCGATCAAGATGGATCGTTGTCCCGTTCAAATCAACATCCATATCGATTCGAGTTTCCTCGCAAAGTGAGGATTTTGGTATTAGCGAGTATGACCTTAGTCCAGCTACGCATCGCTGACCGCCCCGGCGCCCCCCTCAGCCTGCTCTGATGCGGAGGAATGCCTAGCCATCGATCCAGGAGAACAGCTGGAGCTCAGAACCGTACCTATAACCGAACAGCAGACAGCGATCAAAATTCAATAGGTTATGGGAAATGCAAAGCAACAAATGACTAATCATCGTTTATCAATCGAACAAAAGTTTCAACTCGAAGCAGCTTTTCGAGATATTGATGCTTGCGATGACATCGAAAGGCTTCGTGAGATCACCAAAGCAATCATCACAGCGCAGGAAAATGAGAAGGCTTTCGCAAGAGAAGCCATCTCACGAATTCGTCAAGAGATAGAGGCTCAAGCAACTTCTTCTTTTGGCTTTAATCGCGCTGCATGACAAGCAAAACTAAACAGAAAAAGTTCAATTCATAATATTTTCTACCTTCAATCTTTAATTCAATTTAAGCATATTTGCGATATCTTCACGTGATACACGCATTCACTACAGTATTTTCTGTCTCCATTGCATAGTAGTTCTTTGTCTTGAATATTAAAGTTTTCATTTTAGGTACAACCCCTTGTATTCTGCTTTTGTGGTCACGAAGCGAGGTCATAACTGAGTTCAAGCTCCAACTCGAAGGGCATCTGCACACTCATCCGCAAAAAAACATGACACCAGCCAGAGATTGAGGCATAAAGAGATGGCACAGCAGATCTAGACATGCCGCTACCCAAATGGGAAATGATGACGGACGAAAGCCAAGCGATGGTTAAAAAAACCGGCATTGGACTCGGGATTGGCGTTTTGGTGGTTTGGGTTGCTTTGGGATTCATCAAGGCAATTCTTCCGATCATTTTCCTTGGCGGTGCCGGATATTTGGGTTGGAAGGTCCTCAACAAAAAATAGTGTTGGTTACTGACCAGTCCATGGAGCTGCGGCGTTGCATCAGGGGAAGACAAGGAGCGATCGCTACGATCCATTGAGAAGCAACGCATAGACATCTGCAGTGTTATCAGCAGACTTTGACTATTCGGCGTCCATTTCCTGGATGGACATCAGGGAAAATTTGCCTTTCATCGATCCTGAGAGTCTCTCGCCTCAAGACGTATTGGCAGTGCTTCTGCATCTCTTTCAGCAAAAGCCAGGCTTTATAGACCGTGGCCACGAAATTAATAACAAAGAAACAGCATGGGTGAATGCATTCCTGTTTCGACTCACGCCTGCCAACGAACAAGATGGAATGGAGGCCTTTGTTGTGGAGGTCATTGGCTCCAGTGTCGACCGTATGGCAAATTTACGTTCAGAATCTTGAACACCTTCAAAAGAGAGAACGAAATCCAAGACTCTCCAGACAAAGCATATCAATCAGGAAATATTAAACTGACAAAGCCACATTAAATGGAGTTGCTATGTGGCACCAAGGCATTTTGGATGAATTGCCAATCCATTCAAGCCAGGGAAAAATCACATCAAGACCCAAGGAGATGCGACTTCTGGCTTCTATCCATTCAATAGGTCGTTGATAGTGGTCTGCACCCATGGGAACCAAGCTGAAGACCATCCAGCGATCGAACAATATGCATGACTTCATTACCGTTCACCCAATAAATGAAGCCATCGTCTACATCTGAGACTTGAAACATTGTGTTCACCATCGGATCCCTGGCTCCCCCCTCACAGAACAGCACCTGTCCCATCCACCAATTGCCATCCACCTTGGGGGCAACCCTGCTCTCTGCCTCCACAATGACAAAGTCGCCAGCACTCACTCCCATGAATAAGGGAGCATCCTGGGCAGAAAACTGATTCAGGGCCTGAAGGGAATGACGGACGCTCATTAGTACTTTTGCACCACTCGCTGAGTTTTAGGGTCTCTGCATCAGTTGGTCAAGCCCCTGCCCGATAGGGGGACGGCGTGGCGTTGGATCCCAATCAAAAGCTTTATGTGCTCCCGCGCCAACTAATTGAAAAGGCCTTGAAACCGAACCTTCGAATACGGGTGGCCCCTCTTCCAAGTCGAGCTCAGCGGTCATAGACCGACCAGGTCCCTCTCGGAGACACCCATGACAACGACCCCCCTCCAAGCGCAAGAACGCTATTGGAATGATCTTGCAGCAGAACAAATCCGACGTGAACAATTGGTTAAAGCTGAACGCCTGAACGGCCGCTTGGCAATGCTCGGATTTGTGGCTCTTATCGCCACTGAAGACCTTTTGCATCAGGGCCTGATGCAGTCCTTGGGCTTGTAAGCAAAAAATCGCAACTCATTCAATGTTTTTGGAGTAACACATGACTAAAAACACTCAATCCCGCTTCGGTTTCGTGAATTTTGCTGAAACCTGGAATGGCCGACTAGCGATGCTTGGTTTTGTAATCGGTCTAGGTACCGAACTTCTAACGGGTCAAGCCATCCTGAACCAAATCGGCTTGTAAGCCGATCAATATGTCATCTGAGGCGACAATCCCGGCTCATTGTCGTCTTCATTCCAAGCTCTTATCGATAGAGCAACATCAACATTCACTTAATGGCGATCATTCCCTCCTCTTCAAAAGGGAATAGTGATCGACCACTTATTGCGTCTAAACCGCCAACGTTTTCCCGAATCTTCGGATTGTGGGACACGGTGGGAATGAAAACCCTTCGGATCATCAAGGTTTTGACCGATCTCTATTGCTCCATCCAGAGGAACCTCAGCCCCAACATATTGATCACCCTCCTTACGACATAAACGCACCGGAGACTGCGAGTAACTGGTCCAAATGCCTGTTCTCTTCACTGTGTATTGGCCAGCACTCTCCGCCCATTGACTGCAAGCCCTAAGAGCAGCTTCTGGAGACTCATAGCGGTTGAGGCCATGAATAAAGCTGATGCAATTAGGTACTTGAGTAAGAATCAGCGCTGCCAAAAGGAGCTGTGTCATTCGGCTGGAGGCCATAGGAGCTCCTGGTTGTGTGCCCCCTGAACGATGTACTTTCAGTGACATGAGCAGATATCCTTCAATCTCAAAGCAACCTCTCTATGAGTCAGACCAGTGCTTGATCTCGTCAGCAAACAGAGCGACATACACAAGCACAACAAATCGGCCCAGTGAATATTTAAAATCTATTGTTCAGCCTATAAATGTCTAAGCGCAGGACTGGGCCTAGAGACTGGGAGGGAGGCAGGGAAGGAGATTCGGGATAAAAGCTTGACGACCATTCATAAATCCCCTGCCTAGGATTAATGCTTGGAATTACAACACTAATGATCTGACCAGGCTTGACAGAGGGGCTAAAGACAATCTCAGTAATGCCACGTTCATCATTAAATTGTATGCTTGCCAGCCCTTTTTCCCCACGCTTCCTCATGTTATAGAAACCGGAATAAACAGTGAGGTCTTTATCTCCCCACTTCCACCTCTCTGTGCCAGTAATTTGCGATAAAGCAATTCTTTTGAGATTTGCTCCAGCATTGGCGGGCAATTCTAACGAGATAACAGGATAAGATCGCTGATAAGAATTAGAATATGAATTATGAATGGAAATACCTCTAGGAGGATTTTCAAAAAACTCCTGACCGTTTAGCTCCGTCGAATATGCGCTCAACGACTGGGCGCATAGAAAAAGAAGAGAGAGAGTGGCAGTCCTATTCACAGATGCTTTTCTTTTGATTCTAGTTGCCAATTCAAGGACAGAGACATACGCAATAGATCTAATGCATCTGACCAATCATCTAATACTTTTATAGGCAGCTTGAGCAAGCTCCAGTGAGCTTTCAGGACTACCTCATTGCAAACACCTGGCCTAAGCCACCAGGATGACCCAGATCAAAGGCCAGTCAATCCTGCTATTTAGCTCTATCACTCCGATGCGTATCGAACCAACAGAGTGTTCACACCGCATTGGCAGATGAAAGCTCTGCCAATGACAAGGATGAAACGAATGGCTCAGGAACCCTGAACCCACACGAGCTGCAGAGAGCTATTAATAACCACCAAATCGCAGAACCAGCTCTAGTGCCCCATAACCAAAAAGGAATGTGCTTCCCAGCAGTGCCAACTCTTTTTTAGAACTTGCCATAGAAAGAAGGGATGAACCCACCAGCAACGCTCCGAAGAATCTAAAGGGAATCTGAAGCTCCAATATTTAGAAAACTATCAATCCGGGCATTCCGAGGGGCAGGTTTACTCAACTTCATGAAAAAAGCGTAACAAGAGGTGGTTTCAGGCTCCATCGCAATGCTTCTATTTAGATCTGATGGAATAAAAATCATTGAACTGCAGCGTCATGCCCGTGTGATGACGTGCTCAGTCCTTCTCGCTGTCACTCTTGCTTACACCAGTATTTTTGTCCGGTCACAGGCGGCTGTTTTTAGACCACCGGCAACCTCTCATCGCCTCTTACGTCCAAGCCGGTTGAGATCAATGACGAACCAGTACTGGTAGCCATCACTTGACTAGACCATTATGCCAACAGCAACTCTTGCCTGTAGAGGCGAGGCATCGCTACATCCAGAATCATTGATCATTGCTGATAAGAACTGAGAATCAGTAGAAGAATTCACAGCTGAACAGTTAGTGTTTCTGGAATGGCTTTTGGAAACTAAACAATGGGGATGTGGGTTTTGGCATTAGTTGTTGCTTTAGGAGCATTAGGCGGAACAATGGCGATCTTTAGCAATGGCGTAGAGCAGCCAACCGGTTCAAATGATTCGACTTATGGCTCCTAACGAAGCCGTAGCCGAAGCAGCGATCCATGAAAATCAATCCCACGTTGTGCCGGCGACTCACAATCCCTTAAAGATCCACAGAAAAAAATACAAGCGCAGAGTTGGCTCCAAGACTTCAAATCTAAAGAATTTTAATAGCAACTACTTAACGATTAGGAATACGGCAACCCATCCAATTCGAGAAGTCAATAGTGCCGTGAATCGTGCTTAGAGCGGAGCTGGAGATTTGAGCCCTAAAACAGTTTCATACCCAATAAAAAACAAAAGGCAAAGTGATTCTGCTGAATCAAAGAAGATTACTTAGATCTGTGATCGTGGGGCATGAGATTTGAGACACCTTTCACGACAGCAATGAATACCCAGAGACCGTAGCTTTATCGCGTAAATTCTCGAATCGGAGGGAAGCTTACCAAGCTCAGCGAGAACTTGCCTGGAAGTAAATTCCGTTTTCATCACGATCTCATCCTGCATACTTATTGGCATCAAAAGATTGCCTTACTGCACATATAGAAGCATTGGCAATGCGATAACTACACCGACAGCACAGCACTAGCAATGAAACCCAGATAAGTGCCTACTAAATACCCCAAAAGTCCTATGGCAACTGAAGGCAACACCAATTCAGGGCGCTTTAGCGAAGTAGCCAAAGCCAGAGCCGTGCTTGGCCCTCCAATCGAGGCTTGCGAAGCCACAAGGGTTTCCGCTACAGGCCATCGGCACCATCGGCGCAACAGCAATAAACCAATAGCCTGCAAAGCCACAATCAGCGTGGCAAAGACCAAAACGGGCAGACCTTCACCCAGCAAGCCACTCATTGGTGAGCTCAAGCCAATCACCGTGAAGAACGGCTGGATCAGCAGCAAACCTTCGTCGTAACAACCACGGCGGCTGACGCGACCCGGTAGCTGGGCAACGATCAGCGACACCGTGGTGAGCACCAAAATTGCGGGGACTGCAGCAAATAGGAGCTCCAGAACCCGCGACGCAAAAAGCACACCTAGCCCCCAAAGCAAAGCCAGGCCATAAATACTCAGCGGCTTGTGGACCTGGGGTTCGTCCTGAGCTCTGGATTCGCAAGCGCTTGCTGGATCAGAGGTTGCCCAACGCTGACCGATCCAGATGCTGAGTGCAAACCAAATTGCAAAAGCCACATGAGAAGCAGCCGTGGCAATCAATAACAGTGATTCGGGCGGATCCATCGCACGCGCGATAGAAACAAAATTGATGCTGCCGCCGGTGAATCTGGCGGCGAACATCCCTGACAAAACACTGAGCGGCTCTCCCAGCCAGGGCCCCAATACGAGCCCACTCAGCATCACAGCGACAAGGGTGAGCAAGACAGCCGCCACAAAGGGGGGCAGCAAGCGTCGGGCGTCAGGCCAAACCCTCCGTAGATCAATCGCCAGCAGCAACTGGACAATCGCCAAAGACGTGAGTGGTCCACTGATCAAGCCAGCCGCCTCTTTAGTCGGCTGCCAGCCCGTGATGTTGGTCACCAAGAGTCCCAACACCAGCACGACCAACGTCGTGCCGAGCTGCCGACCCAAGGACGTAGAGCGGCTTAACCACCAGCCCAGAGCTGTCAGTAGCAGGATCACCACCAACGCAAGCACCATGACTTCCTCCCTTGGATTGATTCTGCTTGAGGACTATGAAATTTGACTCTGCAGCCCTCCCCGCTCCTCCACAGAGAGCCTTTGTGCCTTTTGCTGTGTTGCTTTCTGGAATTTGCTTGGCAGACTTAGCCACCCACCCGATTGTCCTTTTGTCAGTCGATCGCAATTTGAGAGCCGTCGCAGCCAACTCCCCGGCAGACGCGGCCCGTCTGCAGCAGGAGGAGCATCTCCGCAATCCCGGCGTCCGCAGAACTCCGATCGCACCAAAAACAATTTTCGGGCGAATAGGGTCGAATGTTGCCTCCTAGCGCCCTCAGTTACAACTTGCTTTCAACAAAGCCCTTGAAAAACAAACAGGCAAGCACAGCCCTCAATTTTTATGACCTCAAACAAGGCGGCCCTTGAACAGTGCTGCCATTTAATTAATGGGCTTGGGCTACTCACTGCCCAAACCGAATGAAGAAGAAAAACTCGAATAAAGGACATCCCAAAGGCCTGGACGCTTAGCAAGCTCATTCTTCGCCAGAACAATCAGTTCGTTCTGGGTGTCTTGATCAAGCCCAAGAGTGTCACATAAACGGGTAAAAGCCTGTTGCTCATCGGAGTTAACAGTGAATTGGTAAGCATCCCTGGAAGAGGCAATCACCATGTATGCCAATTTTCCAGTAAGGGCTCTACATTCATCAGGAATCTCCTCCGCCAAAAGCTCTAAATCATTGGGGTGACTAAAAGCAGCAGCCCAAGAAGGAATATCAGCTTCTTTCAAGTAGCGCTTACTGAGAGATTCCAATAGTTCTTGCTCCTCAGGGGCAATATTCCCATCTAAAACAGCCATTAATTTAAGGATCTGAATAACAACACCTGCCGTACGTAGATCCATAAATAAGTTGCAATTAATCCATTATAGCGCGACTCCTTAGCACTTACAAAGGGCTCTATCGCAATCATACAAAAACCACTATACCCATTGAAGTCACCTCTCATCAAAGCTACTAATAGGAAACAGAAACATAGCCAATCAAGAAATGATGGCAACAAGAGATAAAGACAATCTCAGCATTATTTCTACGTTAGGTATTCAGGGAAACCGATTCGCTTAAAAATCCAGTACCGATATTTCCTGCCTTCGAGATATTGATGACAGAATAACGCTTATCCTGAAAGCACTATGTCTTCAATATCCTCAAAGTCCTACTATCTCCTCCTCATCCACCTCCTATGAACCTGCAACGATTGCCCCTCTATCTCTTCAGAGATATCCCAAAAAGGTAAAACGATCATATGTACATACTGCTTATGCTCGCAGTGATCGCCAACTCAAAGGCATTGAGCGTGACAGAAGTCACAACAAAGAAGGCATTTTGGCAAAACAAATTACCTGCCCGGGGAAAACCTTCCCTCACCGAAATACTCAAAAATTATACTTTAAACCCATTGTCAACACAGGGGCGAACATGAGATTCTTTTCACTCGGCAAGAAGAATTTCACCTCATTGACTGTAATTATATTTCCAATTATCACTCTATTCCTAATTTGCCAGCCTACATATTCTCAGCAGCAATCCAAAAACAAGCCTCAACAAAATACGCCCATCATTGTTGGGACTGTAGACAACAATCTTCCCTGCTCGGACAAGATAGATGATCACTTGGAAGGATATTCAATTGACGTATGGAGACGTATTAGAGAAAGGCTTAATATTGACTATCGCGTCATTACATCTAAGACTTACGACGAAGCTGTAATGTTGGCTGCCAAGGGCAAGGTTGATATTGTGGCTTCATGTCATGACATCACTCCCGAGCGTCTTCAGCTTGTTGAGTTCTCAGTTCCATATACATCTGGGGGGATTGTCATCATTAGCCGACGCGCTCAACGCCCAGCCCTGGCACTTGCTTCAAAACTAATTAACAACCAAATAATATTGCGATGCGGCATCTTATTGATTCTAGTGACAAGCCTCACTGCCTTTGCATTGAAAGTCCAAAAACGAAACTCTAAAAGGAAAAAAGACCATAAACAGAGAAAGTATTTTCGATTATGGACAATTCTGATTCTCAATGACGGCATAGACACACTGCTGGGCTCAAGAACACGGGAAAATCTACTAGTCCTTTCTTCCAGTCTTCTCCATATGCTTCTCATGGGTGCAATAGTAGGAACAATAGCTTCAATCGTTTTTGAGCAGAATATCACTTTTAACACATCAAGACTGGGTAGCAATGAATTAATCAAGCTTCTCAAAGAAGGACTTGTGGTTCAGGAAGGCACCTCTTATATGCAATGGATTGAGAGCCGTATGAAAAGAGCTGGCATTGGAGAAAATTATTCAGTTCCGCCTCGTTTTGTCTCCACCAAGACAGAAATGCTTGAAGAAATCAGTAGCTCAAAGGGAGACAAAGCGAGGCATTTTGTGATGAACATTACAACCTACAAGCACAATTTGCGACAGGTCGGAAATCCAGATAACTTTGAGGCTTCCTACCAGCAGCCAAACAAAACCCCTCAAGCATTTATCTTTGGGTCAGCCGCTGCTCCTGAGTTCAAACGGCTCATTAATATTGAAATATCAAAAATGAATCGCAGCGGGCTAACTGACCAGATCGAATCAGACTGGACAGATTAAATTCCTACCAAGAAAGATGAATCAGTGCAGCCTAGAAACCTCAGAACAATCCTTGGATATCGGTCAATCCCTGCATTGAGGTCTTGCTCGAGGAGCAGATGCGTCACGGCATAAAAAAAGCTCAGGTTTCGCTGAAACCCCTTGCTGTGATTCAGCAGTATTCGAGCCCAGTGGTGACGGACATTTTTGAGTGAAAGACTGGGGTCTCGTTGATCGGCACTTGCAGCTGTAATCCTCCGCAAGCGTGATTTGACGTAAAAGTGAGAGCAGTGCTCTCACTTTGTTGCAGGTGTATTGATGCTTCTGCCTACTGAATCACCCCAACCATTTGCAATCGCTTGCTGGTCTGCTCCCAATCGATCCTGAAAAATAACTCAGCTGGTCATGCTTTCCTCCAGCTCGACATACTCCTGATCGCTGAGGCCAGGGGTGGTCGTCGCCGTGACGCCGAGCCCTTTGGTCCAGGGATAGGTGTGCTTCTGGACTACGGCAAGATTGTCAGCTTCCACCAGGAGCACGCCTCCACCGGTCTGAGGGTGGATCTGACGCGCAAGCAGCTTGAAACCGGCAAATTCATCCATGGGCTTGCCGCCCTTGATGTAATCCACGATCGCCTTGGTGTAATTCTCGTTGGTTGGATCGGGAGCGCACCACTGGATCATGAAACGTGCCATCTACAAAACCTTCAGAGATGCCGAATACTCGTTTAACAGCCGGATACCAGTGGTATCAAAACGAACATCAGGCATGCCCTGCCGATCTTGGTCAAACAAAAGATGATTGCAAAGACTCAGGAAACGCAAAGAGCCTATGCAAAGGCAGCTGCTGACTAAATTAATTCAGCTTTTGCAAAATACATCAACGGTGACCATAAAGGTGCGATTACTGATCATACACATTCAATTAAGATCAACCCTGACGATACCAATGCATACGTCAATCGTGGTATTGCTAAATAAAATTTGGGTGATCTCAAAGTTGCTTGCAACGAGTGGAGAAAATTAGCAGGGCTTCGAAGAACCAATGCTGCTGAATGGATTAAGGAGCGGTGCTGACATTTGACACTGCCTGATTTCAATGCTTGCGAGAAAATTAGCCCCGCCAAGAGCATTCTT
>QCVQ01000039.1 GCA_003210315.1 Synechococcus sp. AG-686-F08
GCCCTTTCTGTAGAAGAAGTAGTCCTAAATTAAGGAGCGAGTTGCTGGCTTGTGGATTAATTTCTAATTCTTTCTGATAGTACTCAATGGCTTGGTCGGATTTGCCTTCATTCTGAAAAATGATACCAAGTATTTCGTTTATTCCTGGTGTAATTTCGTTGATTTTTATAGCTGTTTTGTACCATTGAATGGCATCCTCTTTTTTGCCAAGATTCCAGAACATATTGCCGATGTCTCTCGCAGTTTCAGGATCTCTGCCGTCTAGTTGATGTGATTTGACCAGGTATTGCTGTGCTTTGTCTAATTGTCCTAGAGCGAGTAAGGATTTTCCTGCGTACTTATATGCATAGGCCTCTTCTTGATTGGCCTGTAAGGTATTTTGGCAAGCCTGTAGGCATTCTTGATGCCGGCCAGCCGCTGATAGCTCTATTATCATTTCAAAATCTGCCATATCCTTGCTGATGAGCTTCTGAGTATTCGTTGAAATTAAAGCTTTTTCTGGATAACTTCAAGTCTAAGCGAAATCAGAAGCGCTGCTGGTACTTTTGTATTAATCGCTGCGCTTTCTATGCTCTGCCCTTGCATTTGATTAATTGCCGATCTTTCTCCAAAATAGATGTGGTAGTTGCGTTAACACTTTTGTGATGTAGTTATTTTCTGTCACCTTATCGCTAGATAGCTGTAGAGATGAGCCAATGGGCGTCACCATCGCTATTACGACTCAATGGTCGTCACCGCAACTGGGGGTGAGATGTCTAATACTAGGTGTTCATTTTCTAGCCTCGATGTACAGGATGTTTTTATTTTGATATGGAGAGTCATCGAATGGATCCTGGGACTTGCAAAGACATACTCCTCAGCTCTCTTACCATCATTACCCTGTCGTGAAAAGGTATGAGAATGAAGAAAAGTCTTTCTGTTGTTACATACATATAAGTGAGTCCGGAGGGTATTTCAAAGAGCTGATACATCGGACATAGAAAGATCGACATCATAATGCTTGAATAAATAGATGCTTCTTCCTTTAAAGTGTGTCTCTTCTTTATTCTAGCAGTCCCTTATCTGCGAATTGATCTCGTGTGTCTTGGTCGGTTTCTTTCACCCAGCTGAACTGCCACGACCTTTTTGCGATTGTTTGTCAACGTATCTCTCTACTACCTATTAATATTCAAACTTTATACTTCCTCCAGATATCTTTCCTTGGGGTTAGTCGAGTTGATCGCTTAATTTTTTTTAATTTTTGCTGGTGATCTCACTAGCATATATATGTAAAAAGTAGTGTCAAGCTTTGATCAGCGGAGTATTGGATTATCTTGAGGAGTTTTTCATTTAGAATGAAATACCAGTTAGAGATTTACTGAGAAGCCCCAACGTTTTCATCATGTAATACCGAATAAAAAAGTAATATCACGACAATTTGTAAAAACAGGGTAAACCTGTTGATTAACGAACATGTCTCGTATGCGCTAAAATTTGGACCAATTGGGACACTAAAATGGCTTCGTTGGAAAGATCCAATCGACATGAGTCAAGCGGGCTTGACTCATGTCGAGTATACGTAACGAAACCATTTTTACCACCGCTTGAGGAATTCATTCCTTACCTTAAAAATATATGGGATAGCCGAGTATTGACAAATAGGGGAAACTTTCATTCGGCTCTTGAAGAGCAATTATCCAAATATTTAGGCGTAAAGTATATTTCACTATGCTCAAGTGGTACTATAGGGCTATTAATAGCTTTTAAAGCACTTGGAATCAAGGGAGAAGTTATTACAACGCCATATTCATTTATTGCAACAGCACATTCCTTGCTTTGGAGTAATCTCACACCTATATTTGTTGATATTGATCCACTTACTTTAAATATTGATTCTAACAAAATTGAAGCAGCCATAACAAATAAGACTTCGGCTATCCTCCCCGTCCATTGTTATGGAACGCCTTGTGATGTAGATAAAATTCAGGAAATTGCGGATCGATATGGTCTTAAGGTTGTTTACGATGCCGCTCACGCTTTTGGCGTAAAATGCCATTGCGGTAGTATATTAAATCACGGTGATTTTTCCGTACTAAGCTTTCATGCTACTAAGGTGTTTAATACGCTAGAAGGTGGTGCCATTATTTCAGGTGACTTAGAAACTAAGTCTATGATTGATCAACTACTTAATTTTGGATTTGAAAATGAAACATCTGTTTTATCGTTAGGTTTGAACGGCAAGATGAATGAGTTCAATGCTGCTTTTGGTCTTTTACAGCTCAATAGTATTGATGATCTTATTAAAAAAAGAGCTTCCATTGATAAGTTGTATCGTCAGCAAATCGCTTCTATTGAGGGAATAAGTTGCGCCCAATTCTCTACAGCGTTATCTCACAACTTTTCATATTTTCCTGTTTTTGTAGAAGCCGATTACCCCTTGAGAAGGGATCAATTGTATGATATACTAATAGGTCATAATATCTTCACAAGAAAATATTTCTTTCCTTTGATTACGTCCTTTCCTATGTATAAGCATTACTCAACGGCTAGTGCCGCTAACTTACCAGTTGCTTCGGATGTTGCTCATAAGGTTTTATGCCTTCCAATATTCCCTGAGCTTCCAATAAGTACTGTTGTCAAGATCTGCAAAATCATAGCTCAGCCCCTAAACAGCAATGGTTATCTGATTTCATGAATCTTGGAATCATGCAACCATACTTTTTGCCATACCTAGGTTACTTTCAACTAATAAATTCGGTAGATACTTTTGTTGTCTACGACAATATTCAGTATACTAAAAAAGGTTGGATAAATCGTAACCGTTTACTAATCAATGGAGAGGGTTTAACTTTTTCTTTGCCTATCAAAAAGGATTCTGATTACCTACATATTATGCAGCGTTCATTAGCATCTTCTTTTGACAAGAAAAAGTTTATCAATAGGTTCCTAAGTTCATATATAAAAGCTCCTTATTTTTCGAAAGTTTACCCCTTGCTCGAACAAATTGTTTTTTTTGATGATAATAATCTGTTTCATTACATCAATCATTCTATCGCATGTGTATGCGACTACCTAGAAATAAAAACCATAATATTAAATTCTTCTAATGTTAATATCGATCATTCACTCAAGTCACAAGATAAAGTACTAGCTCTCTGCGAGCATCTAGGTGCTACTACATATATAAATCCAATCGGGGGGACAGAGCTATATGATTCTATGGTATTTAAAGAAAAAGGAATCAACCTAAAGTTTTTGAAACCAAGCCCATTATCTTATAGACAAGCTTCTTTGCCTTTTGTCCCTTGGCTTTCTATAATAGATGTATTAATGTTTAATTCACCTGAATTTGTTCAAGAATTAATTGACTCTAATTTCACTTTAATTTGATTCCGTATGTTCTCTTGGCAAAAGCTTGGAAAGGTTTTCGATCCTCGCTCAATAACTTCTAATGCTTGGCTAAACGAATACGCCCAGGCTCCTTGTACACTAATAGAAAAAAATTATGTACGTGTATATTTCTCCTGTCGCCCTAAACCAGACAATTATGGCCGCTATGTAAGTTATTCATCATGGCTTGATTTAGATCGCAAGGATCTTTTCAAAATCCGTCAAGTATCCGAAAAACCAATTTTGTCTTTGGGAGATTTAGGCACCTTCGATGAATTTGGAGTATATCCTGTATCAGTAATTAAAGATTCTGGTCAAGTTCATGCATTTTATGGAGGTTGGACGAGATGTGAGTCAGTACCTTTTAATGTAGCTATTGGCTATGCTATTAGTGATGATAATGGTAAAACCTTTAAAAGAACTGGAACTGGTCCTGTTCTAAGCTACTCTCCTGATGAGCCTTTCGTAATAAGTGGGCCAAAGATTAGAAAATTTAATAATTTTTGGCAGTTGTTTTATATAGCTGGCCGTAAATGGAAACTTGTTAATGGTAGGCCTGAGCCAGTTTATAAAATTCGAATGGCAATATCCAGTGATGGAATTATTTGGAGAAAAATTAATAAGGATCTGATTGAAAGCCGTATCGAAGAGGATGAAGCACAGGCAAGTCCTGATGTTTTCTATTCGAATGGTATTTATCACATGTTTTTCTGTTACCGTTATAGCGCGAATTACAGAGGAAAGGAAAATGGTTATCGGATTGGATATGCAAGTAGTTCTAACTTAATTGACTGGTCTCGTAATGATGATAAGGTTGGGATAGATGTATCAAAAGATGGCTGGGATTCTGAAATGATAAGCTACCCCCACATCTTTGAACTGGACGGCACTATATATATGACATATCTTGGCAATAGTGTTGGTCGCTATGGTTTTGGCCTTGCGGTATTGAAGGGAGATTTATTTTAGTTATGAGATGGCAAAAACTTGGGCATATTTTTAACCCAACGGATCATGTATTGCCCCATGGCTGTGTACATCACGCTCAATCACCTCAAACACTAATACTTCATGATCGAGTTCGCATTTATTTTGCATCAAGATCAATTGACACCAATGGAAAGTTTCTAAGCCATGTTTTATACGTAGATTTTGATCATTCTATGAATAAGCTCTTGGCAATCTCAGACCATGAAGTAATCTCATTAGGAGGGTTAGGAACATTTGATGAACATGGAATCTTCCCATTGAATGTCCTTCAACATAACAATCAGATTTATGGTTATACATGTGGCTGGAATAGGCGTGTCTCCGTTTCTGTAGATACAGGGATTGGCTTGGCAATTAGTAGCGACGAGGGGCGTACATTTGAGCGAATTGGTGATGGCCCGATCTTGACATCCTCTCAGAATGAACCATTCCTTGTAGGTGATGCTTTTGTTAGATATATTCAATGTACATTTCATATGTGGTATATATTCGGGACAGGATGGAAAAAGTATGATTCTTCTACTATTCCTGATCGAACTTATAAGATTGGACATGCAACTTCACTTGATGGTATAAACTGGGTAAAAGAAGAATCCCGTCAAATAATTCCTGATGCGATTGGAGCACAAGAGAGTCAAGCTTTACCAACGGTTATAGAAATAAACAATACCTGGCATATGCTTTTTTGCTTTCGGGAATCCTTCGATTTTCGAACAGCTAACGGAAGAGGGTATCGTTTAGGTCATGCATATTCTGAAAACTTACGAGATTGGACTCGTGACGATACCATCCTTTCGCTTAAGGGTACTGATTATTCATGGGATTCTGATATGCAGTGTTATCCACATGTATTTGAGCTTAATAACAAAATCTTTTTGCTATACAACGGAAATAGTTTTGGAAAATATGGATTTGGCTTGGCTTGTCTTGTCCATGACTAATATCAAGATTAATTATTCTTCAAATACATCAACCTTCTCAGATGTTTTTAATCACTTGACTAAATGCGATTCTTTCTTTTCTCCACCGCTGAGCCAACGCATTAACTTGACATCATATTCGAGAAAAATATTTCAATATTCATTTAGATTTGAAGCTTGGTATGATTATGAATTGGTTGCCCTGTTAGCATTATACCTCAATGATCCTAAAACTGAAATTGCATTCCTCACCAATCTGAGTGTTTTGCCATGTTATTCTAGGGCTGGAATTGGCACAACCTTAATCAGTCAATGTGTAGATGAGGTGAAGCTTCGTGGTTTTCATCAAATAAACCTCGAAGTGGCATCTTCTAACACAAGATTAGTAAGGTTTTACAAAAGATTTGGCTTCAAATTATCTAGAGTTTCTACAGGCTCTCAGAATTTAATGAGTATTTCCCTCTAACATCATGAGTTCAATGAGAAACTACGATTCAGAAAGTAAAGACAATTCAAGCCGTTTATACGCATACGGTTTTGATTTTGATGTCATTCATCCACTTATGATTCGTTCATTCCTTCCTTTTTTTAGAGATGGATCGGCATTAGAGTTAGGTAGTTTCAAAGGTGACTTTACAGCTCGCCTTTTAGAATGTTTTGATAATATTACCTGCGTAGAGGCTTCTGAGTCTGCAATTAATATTGCACGGCAAAAACACGGCAACAAAGTTATGTTTATCAACTCACTATTCGAGACCGTTGACTTAGATGATACCTTCGACAATATTATCCTGACGCATGTACTTGAGCATATTGATAATCCAGTTTCATTGCTTTCACGTATTAATAATGAGTGGCTTTCTGATAGTGGTTATTTATTTTTAGCATGTCCTAACGCTAACGCACCTTCTAGGCAGATAGCAGTAAAGATGGGTCTCATTTCTCATAATTCTGCCGTTACTTCGGCAGAATTTAAGCATGGCCATCGGATTACCTATACTCTTGATACTCTAGAACGTGATGTGAGAGATGCTGGTTTGGATGTTGTTCATAGAGGAGGCATTTTTTTTAAAGCACTATCAAATTTTCAGTGGGATCTTCTTCTCCAGACTGATATCATTTCAAAGGAGTATCTGGAAGGTTGTTTTCAAATTGGACAACTTTATCCAAATTTATGCTCAAGTATCTTTTTGGTCTGTCGGAAGTAGTTGCAACAGCTTTGATCCGTTAATTTCATATCATTAATATTACAATTGTATCCTTGTCTTTGATGCCCTAATTCGATAGAATGCATATTATTTGTCATCGCCTTGAAAGTTAAACACCCAATTTTAATTTTTCCTTGTGGGATGCCACAATCACTTTCTTTTCTTGAACAAGCTTTAGGTAATGGACTAGAGGTAATTGGGGCATCTTCTCTTAGATACGACCCTCATGCCAACCGATATCCTGTTTGGAAATATCTACCATACATATCTGAAGCTTCATTTGACGAGTCCTTACAATTAATAATTGAATCGAATAATATCAGTGCTATTTTCTCCCCAAACATAGTTATTTGGGAACGCTTAAATCAGTTTTGCATTAAATACAAGAAAGTCAGGCTTTTGAACCCTAATCCCTATGATGAGCAAATAAAACCATATTATTCGGCCTTGCAACTTGCGGAATCGGTTATTAATGACGAGGCTAGTTATGGAATTAAATCTTCCGCTTCATACATGTCAACTAAGCTGCAGATTGCAAGCTTGATACATCATTCATCAATCATGTCTGGAATGTGTGGTATTGAGAAGATATCAGCATTATGTAACATTTTTCCTTGTATCCCGCAAGGAGATATTGTTGAAATTGGTGTCTGGCAGGGTAAATCTGCTTTTATTTTGCACGTACTTTCCAATATATATAAGATAGGCTCAGTATTATGTATTGATCCATGGTCTTCAGAAGAGATCATTCAACCAGATGCTTCAAATATTGTCAATGATATAAGTAAATCTCTGAATGTAGATGCTGCTTTTACAGCATTTATCTTGAACATTCTTCCATATTCACGTGGCGATATTAATTATATTCGTGAAACATCCTCAGACGCATCCAAAATATATGCTGGTGATAATAAAATCTATTCACCTGAGTTTGGATATGTACCATTTACGGGTAGTATCTCTTTGTTGCATATTGATGGTAATCATTCATACATTTCTGTTTCCCGTGACCTCAGCAATTGGTGTCATCTAGTCGTTTCCCAGGGATGGATTATTTTCGATGATTATTTATGGGCTTATGGCTCAGGGCCCAAGGATGTTGCTGATGAGTTTATTGCTCAAAATCCTGACATCATACATACTTCTTTTGTAGCTGGTGGTGCACTTTTTCTTCAACTCGTGTAATGCGTCGATATTTACTAATACTATTTCTTTATCCTCTCTTGATATTCTCAACTATTATTCATGATTCTAGTCTCTCTTTTGCTAATAATTATCTTGGCTTGACTTTACTTGTTATTGCGATTTTTCCGCTTTCTACAAATTATTTTATTTCTTATTATAGGCAATCTGTTCTTTCTGTTGTCTTTTATTCAAGTAATCGCTTGCAATTTATCTTGTCGCATTATATTTGCTTTTTCATTTTTTTAATATATTAATGCATACATTCTTAATCTAAGTATGACTTTAATCGTTCTTCCCAAGTTCTACAATCTATCAGAGCTTACCTTTGCTGATGCGCGCAATGTATTGTCTTCTGTTTGAAATATTTCATATTTTGTTCATTGTGCTTTTTCTTCAAAAATTCAATTATCTCTTTAGATGCTGAGTCTTTTGTTTCTGCTAGCCGTTTATAACCCTCGTGGATTTGTTCTTTAAGTTCCTGTCTTGATATAGCTGATGAAGCTAATTTTGTGCATAATTCAACGTATTCTTGCTCATTTTTAGCAATTGGTGCATTTTTAATTTTCATGGCTTCATATATACCAGCCATAATTCGTCCCCTAGAGTGTAGTCCACGCATTGTAATGACTGGTATTTCAGCCGCCATTGCGTCTAGCCCTGTTGTGCCGATTCCAAAGTAAATAGGGTCTAGAAGTATGTCTAAATTACTTAGTACCTCGCAATAATTTGTTTTGTTCATTTGATCTATAAATAAGCACTGTGATAGAGCTGTAGGTGAATTCCTTTCCCATCTTTTTATCAATAGCTGCTTATAATTTTTTTTAGCACCTTTGCTTACTATGAAAATTGCTTTAGGATTTGCGATGGCTATCTTTTCTATCAAATGATCCATATCTGGATGGTATTTTATGGGATTATGAAGTAGTCCAAGTAAGATCTTGTTTTCGGGTAGATTAAGGTCTTCTCTGCTTTTTTCTACTTGTATATTATCTTTAAGGTCTATTGACGAAGACATGTCACTCAGCAAGACTATCCTTTCTGAATAGTGATCAGCACAATTATTAGGTTCAAAAAGTCTGCTTGTTAGATGGTAGTCTATTGTACTTAGCCCAGTTGTTATTGGATTTCCTGGCAAGGTTAACTGTATAGGCGCAATTCTATTTAGAGCTAAACAATAAGGTGCAGGGCTTGAATGCATTTCAGTGTAAACCAGTATATCTAATTTTAGGTCAATCATTTTCTCTACTGATCTACGCATCGTTGAAGTGAGTTGTATTGTCTCCCTAGCGATATTGTTGAGCTCTTCGTTGTTCCTGTATATAGCACTTGGCCCTTTGATGATTAGAACTTCAAATCCTTCGTCAGTACATTCTTTCACAAGATTAAAGAAATGACAAGATATTGGATGGTCTTTCTGCGGATTGTCAAAATAGAATCCAATTCGTATGCTTGTCGCTTCTTCTTTTTTCTCCTCCATCTTTTTAATATCACTGGTCTTATGTGTTGTGATATTTAGCTTTGTTTGTATTTGTGTGCATATTGTTTCCATTAATTCTTTATCGTTTTTGCCGTTTTGGTAGGCCACTGCAAACAAGGAGAAGTCTAAAAATTTTGTTCTATGATTGATACCTGTGAATTTTCCGAATACCTCTTTTAGGTTTTCAATGTATACCCTTCGCTGTTCTATTATGTCAGCGGTATCTTTGTAGATTTCATCAAAATAAAGATATGCAAGACACATATTCTCTATAGATGGTTTGATTGTACATCCTTTTAGGTAATGTTCTCTAGATTTGTCTGTCTCTCCGAGATCTTTGTAGATTCCTCCAAGATTTATGTGTGAATCGGGGTTGTCTGGGTTGAGTTCAACTGATTTAAGGGTGGATGTAAGAGCTTGATCGAGCTGTCCTAGATGTTTATAGATGCTCCCCATGTTCATGTGGGCATCTGGGTTATCAGGGTTTAGTTCGAGTGATTTAATAGTTGAAGCAAGAGCTTGATCGAACTTTCCAAGATCTGTGTAGATGCCGCTCAGGTTGGTGAGTGCATTGGGGTTATTAGGGTTGAGCTCTAGAGACA
>QCVQ01000040.1 GCA_003210315.1 Synechococcus sp. AG-686-F08
TCTGTTGTGCCGGATTGTTCTTTCGAGGGATGCAGCAGTTGTGGGGTCTGCGGCCCTGATTTAGGCCACAACGTGGTGATTGCTCCACCAGAGATCCCTGTTCAGAAGCCAAGGCAGGCTCCACCGAGCGATCGGGTCTGCCGGATCAGGTTTCGTTTCAGCAAAACGGGCGCGATGGCCCTGCTCAGCCATCTCGATTTGGTGCGCTTGTTTGAGCGTGCGCTTCGACGTGCTGAATTGCCGATCAGTTTCACCGGTGGTTTTCACCCCCTTCCCCGACTTCAGCTCGCTTTGGCGTTGCCGCTTGGAGTGCACGGAGAGGGGGAATGGATGGATTTGGAATTCATCGAACAGGTTGAGGCGCTGCAGGTTTTGAAGCGCTGGCAACAGACCCTCCCGCCGGGCCTTGGGTTGATGGAGGCCTATGAAGTGCCTGTGTCTGGCCAGAGCCTCTCGCAACAACTGGAATCAGCGCGATGGAGCTTTGAGCTGACATCTCAAGCCGGTGACCCTTCGATTTCGTTGGAGCAGTGGCAGCAGGTGGTGGATGCGTTGTTGTCTCGCGACACGCTGGTTTGGGATGACACCGATAAGAAAGGACGTCCCCGTCAGCGCGATTGCAGACCTGTTTTAGAAACGCTTGAGATCGTGTCTCCGGTTGGGGATGGAGCGTCGGTGAATCAAGAATTGGTGGATGGTGTGAGGCTTGAGCTCCTCGCTCACATCGACCACCAGGGGCGGAGCCTTAAGCCCGCTCAGCTACAGCATTGGTTGTCTGAAGCCTTATCCAAGTCTTTGCGTCTTCACAATGTTCGTCGCCTCGAACTACGGCTTGTGCGGTGCTAAATTCAATACAAGACGTCAAGCCACGGGCCTGCGCCACGGTTTCGTCCCGACCTTCTTGCTCCCACATCCTGCGGAATAAGAGGCCAGAGCCTCCTGTTTCAAACAACGCCTAGGCGTTGCAGTCGAGCTCCAAATCAGAGGAGTAATTCACTCCGAATACTTAGGCCGAATCGGTCACTTGAATTCATTCCAACCCCGTGCGACATGCCGGCTGGCTGTTGATCGGGCTCCAATCCTGACGGGCATCGTCAGTCATTGTTTATGCCCCAACAAATTGTTATTGCTGAGCAACTGCGTATTGCCGCAGTTCTCACAGATGAGTGCGTCGATGAATTAATCGTTGCCCAAGGGCGTTACCAGATCGGTGACGTCTATTTAGGGACGGTTGAAAATGTTCTCCCGGGGATTGATGCTGCTTTCGTCAACATTGGTGAAAGCGAAAAAAATGGTTTTATTCATGTCACCGACTTAGGTCCTTTGCGCCTTAGAAAAGGCGCCGCTGGTATTACTGAACTGCTGGAACCACGCCAAAAAGTGCTGGTTCAGGTGATGAAGGAGCCCACGGGTACAAAAGGTCCTCGCTTGACGGGCAATCTGGCCCTGCCAGGTCGTTACCTCGTTCTTCAACCCAGTGGTCAGGGGGTCAATATCTCCAGGCGCATTGGTTCAGAAGGAGAGCGGAACCGTTTGCGTGCCCTTGGTGTGCTGGTGAAGCCTCCAGGTGCTGGGCTGCTGATTCGTACGGAAGCGGATGGAATCAGCGAAGAATTGCTGATCGACGATCTCGAATCGCTCTTACGTCAATGGGAGGCGATTCAAAAAGCTGCTGAGACGGCATCGCCTCCGGTGCTTCTCAACCGCGATGAGGACTTTATTCATCGCATTCTTCGCGATCACACCGGCTTGGATTTGGACCGTGTGGTGGTGGAGTCCCCCGCGGCTGTGGAACGGGTGCGTTCTTTCCTCGGAGACGAGGGAAGTCACGTTGTGGTGGAAGCCCATCCCGAGCCTTCTGAGCTACTCGAGGACTACAAAGTCAATGGGGCCATTCGTGATGCTCTCAAACCGAGGGTTGATCTCCCCTCCGGTGGCTACGTGATCATCGAGCCCACCGAGGCCCTCACGGTGATTGATGTCAACTCTGGCTCGTTCACCCGCTCAGCGAATGCCAGAGAAACGGTGCTCTGGACCAACTGTGAGGCGGCCATTGAGATCGCGAGGCAGTTGCGTTTGCGCAACATTGGTGGGGTGATCATTGTCGACTTCATCGACATGGATTCCCGTCGTGATCAGTTGCAGTTGCTGGAACACTTCACCGGCGCGATTCGTGATGATGCAGCCCGGCCCCAAATTGCGCAGCTCACGGAGCTTGGTCTTGTTGAGCTGACGCGTAAGCGTCAGGGGCAAAATATTTATGAGTTGTTCGGGCGAGCCTGCCCCAGTTGCGGGGGGCTTGGCCACGTTGCAGTTCTGCCTGGCAAGGATCTGATGCAACCCCTGGCCACGGCTACAGGGCTGGTGCGATCTGCAGCATCAGCTCGGGCTGAAGTCCCTCAGGCAGGAGAGGCCTCGAATGCCCGACGTCGTCGCGGTGGCCGAGGGAAAGTTGTAACGGCTTCTGGTCCTGCTGACAGCGGTGATGCGCCTTTGGAGGAGGTCGAGATTGCCAGCGGCGCGGCTACGTCTGCTGCCATTGAGCCTGCAAGCGTCAGTCGACGTCAGGACCCTGAGCTGGTCGCGGTTCCAATGGATGAAGACGAAGAGCAGGTTTATGGATGGCTGGGTCTGAATCCAGCTTTACTGCTGGAGTCTCAGCCGGAGCTGGACAACCTGATGGTGCGCATTGTTCGTCCCGGCGAAGACGCAGAGCAGGTTCTCGAGCAGGCGCGACAGCAAATGTCGGCTAACTCAGGCCGCCGCCGCCGCCGTGGGCCCAGGGGAAATGGTCGCAGCACAGGCACTGGTTCGGGCCGTCCCGCTGCATCAGCTGGCGGAGACGATGCAGGCCCCACGACAGTCGTCACTCCTTCAGAGCAAGACGACCCCTCACAGCCGTTGCTTGTAGAGATCACCCCTTTGATTGAGACCCCAGTGCCGGTGATGTCACCTGAGCCTGTCGCTGTTTCTGTTGCTGAACCTGCCTCTGTCTCCATCTCTGAACCGGTCGTTAGTGCTGAGCCAGAAGTCATTGCTGAGCCTGCTGACACCTCCGAATCAAGGCCTGGTCGCCGTCGCCGTCGCTCGTCTGCATCCACGTCTGATAACGACTAACGAGCGGTGTCAGGTCCGATGAATGCCAGCGATGGCCTTGGCATCGCTGGGGTGGACGAAGTAGGTCGTGGCTGTTTGTTTGGGCCCGTCTTTGCGGCGGCCGTTGTCTTAAGCGATCAAGCCGCAGCGCATTTACAAGCGGCTGGTCTCACCGATAGCAAGGCCTTAACACCGCGTCGTCGCGCTGCATTGGTGCCGTTGATTGAGGCCCATGCTCATGCTTGGGGGTTGGGTCAAAGTTCTGCGCGGGCCATTGATCACGACGGGATTCGCAGCGCGACGGAGCAGGCCATGTTGTGTGCTCTTCAGCGTCTGCCCAGCCGGCCTCAGCTGGTCCTAGTGGATGGAGTGCTTCCCTTGCGTTTGTGGGAGGGCTCTCAACGCACGATCGTGCGTGGCGATAGCAGCCATGCCGCCATAGCCGCTGCGAGTGTGTTGGCGAAAGAGGCTCGCGACGCTTTGATTCGGCGGCTTTCCCACCGATTCCCGGGCTACGGGCTTGAGCGACATGCTGGTTATGGAACGGCTCAACATCGAGCAGCGCTCCTGGCTTCTGGCCCGACTCCCCTGCACCGACACTCGTTTTTGAGAAAGCTATTCGCCACTGTGTAGGGCGGATCCGCTGGCCGGAGGGGGATCTAAATCCTTGGCCCAAGACTGGAAATCAGCCACGAGCTGACGTCCGACTCTGCCTTTGATTGTGAGCAGGATTCCATTCAGGATGGATTCTCCGGTGCTTTCCAACACACGCTTGGGAATCAGGCGTAGGAGAGGAGGCTGGCTGACTTCCACGCTCAGCATGGCCTCCCCTTGCAGTCCCCTTGGAGTCGCCTCAAGCAAGGCTTCAAGGCTCAGTTGAAAATCATCCACTAACCCCAAGCCCTCGAGGTCCGCATCGAGAGCACGGATACGCAGCTGTCCGCTCAGTTCATCAACTTCTAGCGACACCACTGGCTTTACATGCAGTTGGAAGACATGCAGCGTTGTCACGGTGTAGCGGTAGCGACCCGGTGCCAAGGCTGTGAGCTGGTTGGGGTCGAGCAATGCTTTGACAACGCGGTCGTGCTCATGCAAATAAGCCCGCAGACGTTCTGTCTCATCTGCGATGGGTAGATCGAGATGCTGACTGGCTCGAAAGGCCAGGGGCATGATCGTGTCCTGACGCGGCATGATCCTATCGATCGATGTGTGTCTTGATCCGATGCCGATGCGTGTGGCTTTTCTCGGGCCGGAGGGGACCTATGGGGAGCGGGCTGCTCGCAGCCTCATGAAACTTGAGGCCATCGAGAATCCAGAGCTGGTGGCTTGTTCGGGGCTTCGTTCTGTGGTGGAACATGTGGCCGATGGTCGCTGCGAATCGGCCGTGGTGCCTGTGGAGAACTCCGTTGAAGGTGGGGTCACGGCAATCCTTGACGCTCTCTGGTCTTATTCGAACTTGAGAATTCGTCGCGCTGTCGTTCTTCCGATTCGTCATGCGCTGCTGAGCAGCGGGTCTCTTGACGGCATTTCGGAAGTCCTGTCCCATCCTCAGGCTCTTGCCCAATGCAGTGGTTGGTTGGCGCGTCATCTACCGCAGGCGGTGCAACTTCCTGCCAGCTCCACCGCTGAAGCGGCCAGGATGGTGCGAGGCAGTCACTTCAGAGCTGCGATTGCCGATCGCTCGTTAGCGGGCCAGCAGGGACTCGAAGAGTTGGCCTATCCAGTGAATGATGTTCCTGGGAACCGCACCCGCTTTTTGTTGCTTCAGAACGGTGAGGTGAGTTGCGAAGGAGATGTGGCCAGCCTTGCCTTCTCACTGCATCAAAACGCTCCTGGGGCGTTGATCGAGGCCTTGGCAGCGATCGCCCAGCTCGGACTCAATATGAGTCGGATTGAATCGCGTCCTTCAAAGCGTGAGCTTGGTGAATATGTGTTTTTGTAGATGTGGAATTGCCGGGGCAAGCGACGTCTGCGGTACTTGATCAGCTAACCAAAAGTCTTCAGCCGCTATGTGAACACCTTCTTCACTTCGGTGCCTATCCCAGTTCAGTGTTGGAGTGATCCGTTTTAAACACCCCAAATTGCATCATCCCCCTGGCAAAAGCCCAACGCATCAATAGCAGCGTTGGTGTTTCACGTAAGCCCTGCAGAACTGCCTTGGGGCCAAGACGGAGGATGGCATTGGGCCTGCGGATGCCCTCAAAGATGGACTCATTCCAAGAGGGCAAGGTGGCCTCTGTCCAATCATCGGTACTGATCGTGCCGCGTTGATGAGGGCTGTTTTCAAGGTTCTGGCGAAAGCCTCGGATGCTGGCGAATTCAGGATGGGCCCATTGGGTGAGCAATTGATGCATCACCCAGCGTTCGCGCCGATCAAGGGCACCATCCACAGGATCACGACGATTCCAGTCAGCAACGGCCAGGCGACCGCCAGGTTTTAGGACTCGCAAGAGTTCGTCGGCAAACCGCTGCTTGTCTGGCATGTGCGGACCGGCCTCGACCGTCCAAACCGCGTCAAAGCTTTGATCCTCAAGTTGCAGGTTGAGGGCATCCATCACGGCGAAACGACAGGGCAGCGTATCTGGCGTGAGGTGAGTGGCTCTGTTGACCTGAGCCGGGCTGATGCTGATGCCCAACACGTCTAAACCGTAGTCACGGGAGAGGATCCTGGCGCTTCCCCCGATACCGCAACCCACATCTAAAACACGAGATCCTGGTGGTAATTGATCGAAGCCACTCCAGCGAACTAACTCATGAACGAAGTCGGCTTTGGCCTGCCTGAAATCTCGAGGCTGGGGTGGGGATCCGTAATGCCCAAGATGGACATGCTCACCCCAAAGGGATTCCAGCAACTGATCATCGGTCCAGGCGTCGTATGCGGCAGCAACGCTTTCACTGGAGTGGTAGGCGCGATTGCGACGATTCCAGAGCTGGTAGGCGCAAGCCAAGAGCAGCAATCCAGCTGCGGTTGGTATGAGGAAAGTCGGTGAAGGCATTAACCGTTGCTCGGATCGGTCTCTGAGAGCGTGTCGCGTAAAACGGTGCGAGCAGCGAGCTGACGACGGGTCTCGTCCAGCATTTCGAACTCCTGCTCTAGACGCGTGCGTGTGCTGGTGAGCTCTAGAAGATCCTGCTGTTGCTCAGCGACCGGTCCTCCTAAATGCGCTCCAATCCAAAAGGAGAGTTCGCGAGGAAGGTCTGGAAGGTCGTCAGGCAGTGTGGATTTGGAGTCGGTGAGTTTGCCCGTCAGTTCAACAACATCTTTCAAGGCTTGCGTCACTGTTGCCGCTAAGGACTCCAATTCGCTGGTGTTGTCGACGGGTTCATCCTCGATCCAGCTGACCATGGCCGAGCGGAAGGGTGTCTCTCTGGTGACGTTGAGCACCCGAAATCTCTGTTGTCCGAGGGTCACGATGTTGCTGCGACCATCGTCTCCGGTTTGATGCTGGATGACTTCAGCACAACAGCCAACAGCGGCCATCGTCTGTTGATTTGGATCCCAACGCACCACACCAAAACGGCGATCTGTTTCTAAGACGCTCTGCAACATCATTCGGTAGCGCGACTCGAAGATATGCAGTGGCAGAACGTCACTTGGGAAGAGGACCACATCCGGCAGAGGAAACAGAGGGAGTTCTCTGACGGACAGATCAACCACGCAGGATTTAAGCGAAGAGCGAAATACTAGGCAGTTGATCGTTGGATGGGGCGCCGATCAGAGCTTGACCTCGATGTCCACTCCACTGGGAAGGTCGAGCTTCATGAGAGCATCGATGGTCTTGGCAGAAGGGCTATAAATATCGATGATGCGTCGATGGGTCCGCGTTTCAAAGTGCTCGCGTGAATCCTTATCCACGTGGGGCGAGCGCAGAACGCAATAGATTTTTCGCTTCGTTGGTAGCGGGATAGGACCGATGGCCGTCGCTGCCGTGTTGTCGGCAGTTTCAATAATTTTGTCGCAAGAGAGATCCAGCATGCGGCGATCAAACGCCTTGAGACGAATGCGGATCTTTTGCTGAGCGATTGCGGTGGACATGGAAGCGCAAGAAAGCCTCTAGAAGAGACTGAGAGGTTGGATTGTCTAGGTTCGGAAAGGAAGAGCTTCAAGCATCGAAGCTCTTCCCACTCAAGAACTGTAAGGGACGGCCTCACCGCGGTCAGGCTGCCCTCTTACAAGGATTGAGCATTCGATCATTCGATGATCTTGGAGACCACGCCAGCTCCGATGGTGCGACCGCCTTCACGAATAGCGAAACGCATGCCCATCTCCATGGCAACGGGGCAGATCAACTCACCAGTCATCTGGATGTTGTCTCCAGGCATGACCATTTCAACGTTGGTGCCATCTTCCGCGGTGAACGCGGTGATCTGGCCCGTCACGTCGGTGGTACGGATGTAGAACTGCGGGCGATAGCCAGCAAAGAAAGGAGTGTGGCGACCACCTTCTTCTTTCTTGAGCACGTAAACCTGGCCCTCAAACTTGGTGTGAGGAGTGATGGAGCCTGGCTTCACGAGCACCATGCCGCGCTCGATATCTTCTTTCTGGATCCCGCGAAGCAGGAGCCCCACGTTGTCGCCGGCCATGCCCTCGTCGAGCAGTTTGCGGAACATCTCCACACCAGTAACGGTGGTTTTGCGGGGATCTCTGATTCCAACGATTTCGACTTCTTCGCCAACTTTGACGATGCCGCGCTCGATACGTCCTGTTGCGACGGTGCCACGTCCAGTGATGGAGAACACGTCTTCGATTGCCATCAGGAATGGCTTATCTACTTCACGCTCTGGTTCGGGGATGCTTGCATCCACCGCAGCCATCAATTCTTCAATTTTGGCTTCCCATTCAGCTTCGCCCTCAATGGCTTTAAGGCCGGAAACTTGAACGACAGGAATATCGTCGCCGGGAAAGTCGTAGCTGGACAGCAACTCACGGATTTCCATCTCGACGAGTTCGATGATCTCTTCGTCATCGACCATGTCGCACTTATTGAGTGCGACAACCAAGGCGGGAACGCCAACTTGCTTGGCGAGCAGGATGTGCTCTTTGGTTTGGGCCATGGGGCCATCGGTGGCTGCACATACGAGGATGGCGCCGTCCATCTGCGCTGCACCCGTAATCATGTTTTTCACGTAGTCCGCGTGACCAGGGCAGTCAACGTGGGCGTAGTGACGCTTATCTGTTTCGTACTCAACGTGAGCAGTATTGATGGTGATGCCGCGCTCGCGCTCCTCAGGAGCTCCGTCAATATCGGCATAGTCTTGAACCTCAGCCATTCCTTTCTTGGCGAGCACGTTTGTGATCGCAGCGGTGAGGGTGGTTTTGCCGTGGTCAACGTGGCCGATGGTGCCGATGTTGACGTGGGGCTTGTTCCTTTCGAACTTCTCGCGAGCCATTTTGGTAAAGAATCTAGGGGTGAATTAAGGAAGTGTAGAGATCAGGAATTGCCCTGATTCTTGGAGATGATGGCCTCGGCCACATTGCGAGGAACATCCTCGTAGTGACTGAACTCCATCGAGAAAATACCCCGACCCTGGGTCATGGATCGGAGTTCGGTGGCATAGCCGAACATCTCGGCCAAGGGCACCTTGGATGAAACTTTAGACGTTCCATCGTCGACGGATTGGCCCTCGACCTGTCCCCTGCGGGAGGAAAGGTCGCCGATGACCGAACCGAGGAAATCCTCGGGGACTTCGACTTCGACCTTCATCATCGGCTCAAGAAGCACAGGATTGCACTTCTTGACCGCATCCTTGAAGGCCATGGAGCCAGCGATCTTAAATGCCATCTCCGACGAGTCCACATCGTGGTAAGACCCATCGACAATCGTGCATTTGACATCGATCAAGGGATAGCCAGCAATCACGCCGGACTCGCAGGTCTCCTTCATGCCTTGTTCAGCTGGCTTGATGTATTCCTTCGGAACGGTGCCACCAACAACTTTATTGATGAATTCGAATCCAGATTCAGGTTCGCCAGGCTCCATCTCGATCACGACGTGACCGTATTGGCCCTTACCACCAGTCTGCCTTGAGAATTTCCCTTCTCCTTTAGAGGAACCACGAATGGTTTCTCGGTAGGACACCTGAGGAGCACCGATATTGGCTTCCACTTTGAATTCGCGCAGCATGCGATCCACCAAAATCTCAAGGTGAAGTTCGCCCATGCCCGCAATCACGGTCTGACCGGTTTCCTGGTCCGTACGAACACGGAAGGTGGGGTCTTCTTCTGCCAAAGACACCAGCGCCTTGGAGAGTTTCTCCATGTCGCCTTTTGTTTTGGGCTCTACCGCAACTGAGATCACAGGCTCAGGCACAAACAGAGTTTCCAGAAC
>QCVQ01000041.1 GCA_003210315.1 Synechococcus sp. AG-686-F08
CTAGGCGTAACCACTTCGATCTTCCAGTCAGAGAATGCGTCATAGGTGAGAGCAGCACTCCCCTCTGGGAAGAAACCATTGCCACTCACAAAGCCATCATTTAAGGGGTTTACCCCATTGGCTGCTTGAGCCGCTGGGGTCGAATGAATCGTCGTCGTCGGTGATGCATACTGATTCACAAATGTATTGAATGCTGTGAACTCATACCCCGGGATTCGTTCCAGAATGCTCTGCTCATTCAAGCCGAGCGCAGACGTCGGCGATCCATTCGAAGAATACCCATAACCCTGCCCTGTGAATAAGGGATTCGCATCAATACCAGCACTCAGAAGAGACCGAACCCCAGATTCAATTTTTAATCCACCATCAGCAAACGTTCCGCAATAAACGCCCGATACAAGAAGCCTTTTAAAGTCAGTCAATAGAGTCTGCAAAACAGTCGGAGGAGAGCTCGTCGTAATATCAAAATTCGCTGTCGGAGGAGAATAAACATTGAAATCACTAATCGCATTTCCACCGTTCCCCTTATAAAAACTTAAATAGTCAGACCCCTGTTCCATAGCTTTTTTATAAATCTGACTATAAATATCAAAGCGCTCCTCAGAAACTACATTTCCCTCTGCGTTCTCAGACAATGTCGGAAATGATCCGGCAACGTTATAAAAGGCCTTAGCATCAAGCCCTGCTATATCGGTCCATACATCAACATAATCTTTTCCAACTCCAGATCCACTCAAATTAGACCCAGTATTCATTAAATTACCATCTTGCAACACTGACGCATATCTTGCAATCACAGCATCAAAGCCTTTCTCAATCAAAAAATTTCTCAGAGTTTGAAAATTCAACATTGACAGCATGAGCCTGCTGGAAAATATAATTCTTCAATGCTTGGAAAGAAAGATTCGCTTCCAGCGCGCCTGGAAATCTTCCAATTCGGCTCTCATAATAATAAAGATTTGGATAAGCAGCAGTAGCAGGGCCTCCAGCCTCAGTAAAACCAACCAAATCCTGACCCACAATAAACAGGGGATCCGTCTCTCGGTTCAGCGCAAAAATATCCTGAAAAATATTTAAGACTTCATTGGGATTAGCTTGATAATACTGCGTGATATCTTCCTGGAGGAATTGCCTACCATCAGGACCTGCAGCATAGGCAAAATCAAAATTCGGGAGAGGATAAGGCGACCCGTTAGATGAAAGCGTAAAGGCGGAAAGATTTGTCAGCGAAGAAGTCATCAGGAATCCTTAGGTCGTTAACTGGAAAACATGTCATTACAATGCTAAAAAACCGCAAACCTGACTATTCTCACCTTTAGACTTTTTTAATGCGACAACAATAAAGATCAACCTGCCTTGCTCTTTTTATTCCCATCTCCAAGGCTGATCATTATTCTCCTTGGCCAGAGATCCATCTATTGAGAATTACTTAAACATTGAATAGAAATTCCATGACATCTCCTTCTTCTACGAGATAGTCCTTCCCTTCACTGCGCAACCATCCCTTATTTCGAGCTTCAGGAAGTGAGCCGGCCTCCAGCAACTTCTCCCAACCGATGGTTTGTGCACGGATAAATCCACGCTCAAAATCAGTGTGAATCACCCCTGCCGTTTGCGGTGCAGTCATCCCGGCACGGAATGTCCAAGCCCGCGTTTCTTTTTCACCAGTTGTGAAATAAGTCCGCAAGCCTAATAAACGATAGGTGGCACGAATGAGACTACGCAAGCCTCCTTCACTCACACCAAGACCCTGCAAATAATCAGCACATTCTTCTTCGCCCAACTCAACCAACTCGGCCTCCACCTGCGCTGAAATGCGCACGGACTCAGCACCTTCTTTCTCTGCAAGGGTCGCAACCTCTTCGCAGTAGCCATTGCCCGCAGCCAAGTCGTCTTCGCTCACATTGGTGGCATAAATGATTGGCTTGGCAGTGAGCAGTCCAAGCGGCTTGATCATCAGGGCTTCTTCATCGCTCAGCTCGATGCTGCGCGCTGCACCACCGGCTTCGAGCACCTCTTGGATGCGCGCAAGCACCTCATCTTCGACCTGCGCTTCCTTACTCGTACGCATTTGCTTCTTCAGCCGCTCACGCCGCTTTTCGATCTGAGAAAGATCGGCCAAGCCAAGTTCAAGATTGATCACCTCTGCATCGCGAGCAGGCCCCACCGATCCAGACACGTGAATGACGTCATCGTCTTCAAAGCAACGCACCACGTGAACAATCGCGTCGACCTCACGAATATTGGAGAGGAATTTATTGCCCAAGCCTTCGCCTTGACTGGCACCCTTCACCAAACCGGCGATATCAACGAACTCCATCCTTGTAGGGATCAGCTCTTTGCTCTTGCTGAGGTCAGACAGCTTCTGGAGGCGGTCATCGGGAACCGCCACCGTTCCCACATTTGGCTCAATCGTGCAGAACGGAAAGTTCGCAGCCTGAGCCTGCGCGTTAGCCACTAGGGCATTGAACAAGGTGGATTTGCCGACGTTGGGCAATCCGACGATTCCAGCTTTAAGCATGTGGGCAAATCTATCCACCGACCCTCAACCGCTCCTGCGCCCAACAACCCCATGAAACACACGATTACGTATCGGCAGCGTTACTGTATCGTGCAAATTTTCAATTGGCGCGTCAATTCACCAACGCACAGGCGAGACTATGTGTGAAGTTCTGATACAGGCGCTGTCATGGTCAGCCAACAACGGCAAACCCCATTACTCGCCAAGGACCATGACTTGACCTCTCTCACTCGCCTCAGTGGAAATCGACGCCGTCGCAAACGCTTAGTCATCGCCGGTGTGGTGGCCGTTGTTGTGGGCGGAGGAAGTCTGTTTTGGATGATGAACAGCAATCGCAGCGGGGGTCGCGACCTATCCGATTACACCGTTGAGGCCTCCCGTGGCTCGCTTCCTGGCGTGATCACTGCTAGTGGCGAATTAGAAGCGATTCGCCGCGTCAACGTGAGTCCAAGACGGCAGGGCTTGCTCGAAGCCTTGCTCGTTGATGAAGGGGTCCGCGTTGAGAAGGGGCAGGTGCTCGCCCGCATGGATCGAGGTGACTTTCAAGACCGCTTGGATGAACTTATGGCTTTGGCACGTCAAGCCAAAGCCGACTACGACGCCAAAGCTTCTGACTACAAACGACGTCAGTCGTTATTCGCCAGTGGTGTAATCAGCGCAGCAGATCTGGATGATTACCGAGCCCGTTACCTCAGCAGCAAAGCCACCTTTGAAGCGGCCCAGGAAAGAATCCAACAACGCGATATCGAAGGTGGTGAGCTGTTAATCAGGGCTCCTTTCAGCGGGTTGATCACAGAGCGCTATGCCGAACCAGGCTCCTTCGTGACGCCTACCACCGCAGCATCCTCCTCAGCAGGCGCCACCAGCTCTTCGATCGTTGAGCTCTCCCAGGGCCTTGAAGTCACAGCAAAAGTGCCAGAGAGTGATATCGGCCGTATCAAACTCGGCCAGGTCGCCAACGTCCGCGTTGACGCATTCCCGGACCAAAGCTTTGCCGCTGAAGTGCGCGACATTGCACCACGCGCCGAGAAAACCAACAACGTGATCTCGTTTGAGGTGGAACTCACCCTTCTGAATCCGCCTCCCATCCTGCGCATCGGCATGACCGCAGACATGAACTTTCAAACCGGACGCACCGCAGCGAGCACCCTGGTACCAACCGTGGCGATCGTGACGGAAGATGGCAAACCAGGGGTTTTGCTGGTGGGCAAGAACGACCAACCCACATTCCAACCGATCGAACTGGGCTCCAGCGGCGGCAGCCAGAGTGCGATTCTCTCGGGAGTGAAACCGGGAACCCGGGTGTTCATCGACTTGCCGCCCTGGGCGAAACAGCGCGACTAATCCAGCCCACCCCTGCCGAAACCCATGAGCTCCACCTCCGATCAACCCCTGCTCCTGCTGGTGGACGGACACTCACTGGCATTCCGTAGTTTTTACGCGTTCAGCAAAGGCGGTGAGGGTGGACTGGCCACCAAAGAGGGAATTCCTACGAGCGTCACCTATGGATTCCTCAAGGCCCTGCTCGATAACTGCAAAGGGCTGAAGCCCAACAGTGTGACGATCGCCTTCGATACAGCTGAACCCACCTTCCGCCATAAGGCCGACCCCAACTACAAAGCCCATCGCGACGTCGCACCCGCTCACTTCTTCCAAGATTTAGGGCAGCTCCAAGAGATTCTGAAAACGCAGCTTCAACTTCCCCTCTGCCTAGCCCCGGGCTTTGAAGCCGACGACGTGCTCGGCACGTTGGCCAATCGCGCAGCGGCTGATGGATGGAGCGTGCGCATTTTGAGCGGCGATCGCGACCTCTTTCAACTGGTGGACGACAGCCGCAACATCGCTGTCCTTTATATGGGCGGTGGGCCCTACGCCAAAAGCAGTGGCCCCACCTTGATCGATGAAGCCGGCGTGCAAGCCAAGCTCGGCGTAGCTCCCACCAAGGTGGTGGACCTCAAGGCTCTCACCGGAGACAGCTCCGACAACATTCCTGGCGTGAAGGGGGTGGGTCCAAAAACAGCGATCAGCCTGCTGAAGGACAACGACGATCTCGATGGGGTGTATCGGGCCCTTGCCGAAGTGGAAGAGGAAGGCCCAAAAGCGAGTCGGGGCGCGATCAAAGGAGCGCTGAAAGGCAAACTTGCCAACGACAAAGATAATGCCTACCTGTCCCGACACCTGGCTGAAATTCTGGTGGACATTCCGCTACCAGAGGAGCCCGAGCTGGACCTGGGCAGCGTTGATGGTGATGGCCTGAGTCAGCGTTTGCAAGAGCTCGAGCTCAACAGCCTGATCCGTCAGGTTCCCAATTTTGTGGCCACCTTTTCCAGTGGTGGATTGGCGGCCAATGCCCACCTCCTCGCCACAGCAGAGGAGCCACGCACCATCAAGGCTGGATCCAAAACAAAAGCCGCAGCTGAATCATCAGGAGCCGAAGGGAGATCCGCCGCTGCTGCCAGCCAAACCCAACCGGTCTTACAACCCGGAATCATTCAAACCCTTGATCAACTCAAGGCTCTGCTCACGCAGTTAATGAACTGCCGTGATCCGCAAGCCCCCGTTGCTCTCGACACGGAAACCACCGATCTCAATCCATTCCGCGCTCAGCTCGTCGGCATTGGCGTTTGTTGGGGACCTAATGCTGCTGATCTGGCCTACATCCCGGTGAGTCATCAAGGCGATCCGACACCAGAGCAATTGCCTCTGGAAACGGTGCTCCAAGCCTTTGCCCCTTGGCTCGCCAGTGGCGAGCACCCCAAAGCCCTCCAAAACGCCAAATACGACCGCTTGATTCTGTTGCGACATGGCCTACCGCTTGCCGGTGTGGTGATGGACACCCTGCTGGCTGATTACCTCAGGGATGCGGCAGCAAAACATGGCCTGGATGTGATGGCCCAGAGGGATTACGGCATCAGTCCCACCCTGTTTAGTGATCTGGTGGGAAAAGCCAAGGACGGCAAAGCCAGCAATTTCTCTGAGGTGCCCCTGGAACAAGCAGCTCAGTACTGCGGCATGGATGTGCATCTCACCCGCAAACTCGCCATCGATCTCAACCAGCAACTAGAGGCATTAGGCCCGCAACTTCCCGACTTACTCAGCAAGGTGGAGTTGCCCTTAGAACCCGTGCTGGCCGTGATGGAAGCCACCGGGATTCGCATCGATGTGCCCTATCTAGAAGCGCTCTCCTCCGAAATCGGAGCGAACCTGGAACGGCTGGAAACGAGTGCAAAAGAGGCTGCAGAGCTTGATTTCAACCTCGCATCCCCCAAACAACTGGGTGACTTGCTGTTCAACACCCTCGGGCTGGACCGCAAAAAGTCACGGCGAACCAAAACGGGTTACAGCACCGATGCCACCGTGCTCGAAAGGCTGGAACACGATCACCCCGTGGTACCCCTCGTGCTTGAACATCGGGTGCTGAGCAAATTAAAGAGCACGTATGTGGATGCTTTGCCCCAACTGGTGGAAGCTGAAACCGGACGGGTTCACACCGATTTCAACCAGGCGGTCACCGCCACAGGCCGGCTCAGCAGCAGCAATCCCAACCTGCAAAACATTCCTGTACGCACGGAATATTCCAGGCAAATTCGCAAGGCCTTTTTGCCCCAAGACGGCTGGACACTCCTCAGTGCCGACTATTCGCAAATCGAGCTGCGCATTCTTACGCACCTATCTGGCGAAGAAGTGCTGCTTCAGGCTTATCGCGACGGTGACGACGTTCATGCTCTAACGGCGCGATTGCTCCTCGACAAAGACGAGGTGTCGGCCGACGAACGACGCTTAGGCAAAACGATCAATTTCGGCGTGATTTACGGCATGGGCGCCCAGCGCTTTGCGCGCGAAACCGGCGTCAGCCAGAGCGAAGCCAAAGAGTTTTTGAGCAAATACAAGCAGCGCTATCCCAAGGTGTTCGCTTTTCTAGAACTTCAGGAACGACTAGCCCTGAGTCAGGGTTATGTGGAAACAATTTTGGGACGCAGGCGCCCTTTCCACTTCGACCGCAATGGGCTCGGCCGCCTCAGTGGCATGGATCCTCTTGAGATCAATTTGGATGTGGCGCGACGCGGCGGAATGGAAGCGCAGCAACTTCGAGCCGCGGCCAATGCTCCGATTCAGGGCTCGAGTGCCGACATCATCAAGCTGGCGATGGTGCAACTTCAAGCAGAACTTGAAAATAAAAATCTGCCAGCCAGGCTTCTTTTACAAGTGCATGACGAACTTGTTCTGGAAGCGGAACCGGAGGCACTTGCCGTTGTTGAGCAACTCGTGGTGCACACCATGAAAAATGCGATCCAGCTGTCTGTTCCCTTAGAGGTTGAAACCGGAAGCGGAGCCAACTGGATGGAGTGCAAGTAAACAAAAACCATCCACCATTGCGATTGCTCATGACATGACTTTGTTCAAATAAGGGGAGTGTTTCCAGCTCAGGGCTAATACCAAGAGTGCAACGCCACCGCAAACAATCGAAAATTGAAACGGTGCTTGCGCTCCAATCGAAGCGATTAATTGACCGCCAAAGAAGGAAACAATTGCGGCAGCCAATGTAAACAGTGAGATAGCAAAACCCATCACCCATCCCTGCTCTTCTTTGGACACCGATTCGGAAAATCCTGTAAGCATGGTTGGGTAACCAATCCCATGCATGAGGCCGGAAGGCAGCATGATTGCCAAGGCCAAGGGCCCTGAAGGAACGAGTAGAAACGCAGCCACGCATCCACAAAACAGCAGGGTGCAGCTGGCCATGATGGTGCGTTTCGAAAATCGAGCATTGAGGGGCTCAACAAGAAAGCTGCTCGATGCAATCAGTCCAACACCCATCAAAAACATTCCAACACTTGAGCCTGTCGCGCCATAGCCAAACCGGGTTGAAAGATTGGCTGAAACAAACACATAGAGACCCAAAACACAAAGCATGTATGGAAAGAATGCCGAGGAGACACGCCGAACCGACTCTCGATTAAGAGCATCAGTCAGCAACCTAAACACCACCAATGGATTCGCTTCCATGGGACTCACCTCCGTCTTCACATCCTCAAATCCAAAGAAGACAAGTAGCAATCCCACAATGCACAACAAACCACCAATCAGAAATGGCAAGTGTGAGGAGGCGAGAGCACCAAGAAGATCCTTATCGGAAAACAGTCCACCAATGATGGGACCCACCACAAGGCCAAAACTCATCCCAACGGTAGCCAATCCTAAATTTCGTGAGCTTTCACGATCACTTTTAGCAAGGTCAATCATCGCAGCAGCAGCAATGGGCTGAGCCCCAGCCGTAAAACCGGTAATCCCCCTAGAGAGCACCAATAGGGTGTAATTATGAGAAATTAGTGCCACAGCTGCGATTGCATAGCCAACAATCGCGCCAACCAAACAAATAAGGATTCCAGGCTTGCGTCCAATACTGTCTGACAGCCGTGAAATATAAAGCGATCCGAAAAACCAGGTCAGAAAGAACGTTCCAATTGCAATTCCATAAAGGAGAGCACCCTGTGATTGAGAAACGCCAGCCTGAAGAAAGCCACCATTCGGCTGCATCAACAAAGCAGCAAAGATAGGAAAGGCAAGGCCTTGCCCCATCACATCAACAAAACAAGTAAACATCAATGCGAAAATCGCAACTGACATTGAAGCTTCCTCCCGGCAACTCATTTCCTATCTAAAAGTTAGCAACGCTTGATTCAGCACTCCGAACCAACCAGCTCACTGACATAAACTGTTGCCTCAGCAGTAGCACAATTTACCCCTAAGCCTTGGATTCACAATCAATATTTCTGCCTATTCCCTATGAGCAACAACAATGTGCTGACAATCATGTGGGTCGCCTTAATCCTAGCGTTCAAGCATTTAATTTTTCAATCAATCTCAAGGCATTTATTCGCACGAGGCACCCTCTAAATCTACTTTTCCCATGTGCGCGATCGCACTACCCCGAGGAATCGGTGGGGTGCCTTAAAGCGATTCGATCAGAACAAGGCAATACGTCCAGCCACGCAACCAGATCCATCCGTCTGAGGTGGAATGTCAATGCTCTGAGCTCAACACAGCTCTAGCGATTATGCCCAGCGCATTCAAAGGGACAACACCAGCTCGGATCTACCATCCAGTACTGGTTTTTGATCTGCGCAGGCAGGCATCAACCGCTATTTGACTCCTGTTCCTAGGCCTGATGTCTTCCCTGCGCTTCACCAACAGCCTCACCAGTCGCACGG
>QCVQ01000042.1 GCA_003210315.1 Synechococcus sp. AG-686-F08
AGCTCTTTCTACTGGCATTTCCCACCAGCTTAATATCCTTTGCTATCGCACAAGTTAGAGAATCAGTGTGGGCATGAACTCGTTATCGATGCAGCTTAACGGAGTCAAATCATCAATAACTAGCAGCTAAAAGACCGACACGGGCTGCATTGCTTTAGGAGACCTGTGAGCAAGATCACAGCACCGCTTGAGCTGGGTCATCACGTCAGCCATTGAATCCGGAGATGGTGTGTTCATCGGGGGAAACAACACCCCAACCACTCACTCCTCTTTCAACGATGACTTCCATCAAAGCCTTCTCGATCACCGCTGCTTCCCTCGCCGCTGGACTCTCCCTTCTCTCCGTTTCAGGTAACGCTGCCCAAGCCAACCCCTTCAACACTTTCGGAGAAGCCGGTGGCTGTGATTCCTTTGCAATGGGCGGAGGAAATGCAGGTGGTGGTGGGTTTGTCAGAGGACGCAGCTGCGAAGATCACCGCGATTGGGCCTCGGACGAGGCTCGCCGCGACCGCCGCCATTCCACACAGTCCCAACTCATCGGACTCGGTGGTGGACTCATCGATCACATCATCAACAGCAGCCAACAGAGGCAGCAACAGCAGAGCCCCTACGGCTATCGCACCGTGAGCAATACCTATCCACCCGCTATTCAGCCCGTCTACCACCAAGCCGGATACGGACACGTGCAGCAAACCTCCTATCAGCGCACTGCCTATCCACAGCCTGTCTACCAACAGCCCGCTTACCACCAGCCACGGCCTCGATATCACTACTGATCTCAGCAGCAAATCACTCTCAAACCATCCCCCTCAACAGCCACCAAACCCCACCAATAGGTGGGGTTTTTTTGAAGCAGGGAATACTTGATGCAGTTGCCACTGAATAAGAAACATCGACATAGAGATGACGCTTGCTCTACTTCGGCAGCTGCTTATGGAAGTTCGAACGAATGACGTTGATGATTTCAAGTCTTGGCTGACGCCTGGGATCGAAGAGCTGGGAGGGGATGAAGCAGCGGAAGCTATCGAATAATCCGACCAGGCATCGATCGTCTCACCCCCCCTTAAGCATAAAAAAAAGAACGATCCTATTCTCAAGACCGCTCCTTTTCCTAAGAAACCGAAACTCCCCAGTCGTGGCTTCAATACAAAGATGACAAATGAATTGAAGAGTGTCAGTAGAGATACATACTCATTTTTCAACAATCATAAAAAACAGTCGTCATCTGCCAACTGTCCCCTTCAGCGGGCCGGGGGATGCCGTTGCCTTACTATTAGTTTCGGAACGAAACATGAAAGCATCAGCAATAAAAGAGCCTTCACTATCGGAGGTCACTTTTTTGCTCAATTAAATCAGCATCCTTCTCCAACGTAGACAGGAATACTCCATAGCCTCACTCCATCTTCCGAAATTGAATAGAGCTCGCCATAGCCAATACCTGCCTCCCAACCACTTGATTCAATATTAAATTGAATCAAAACTGACGCAGTATCTTCCGTCTTCCAAGAAAGCCAACTGTTGATTTGTGGATTACGAGTGTATGGATACGACCCAATAGAACCATTCTTCGAGACAAAAACCCTGCCCATAGCAGTTGAATTCCCAAAATTCCAGCGTGCATAAATATTTTTTACTGACTGCGCACAGTTTATTGATGGTTTAGGATTTTTCAAAGGGCCAGCATATCCATTGCAACCTCTTGTTTCGGTCTTATCCCCATCAAAAATTTCAAGCCTGTTGGCTGAATAAGCTGGATGTGTCGGAAAAGCTTTTGCCCTTGTCGAAGCATCCCCAATCGATACTATTGAAAACAATAGGACCTAGGAAAATGACGACTTCATGCTCTTTCTGCTTGATTTTTAGTTTAACCTTACTACTCCTCTGACTCAGAATGTTTTGCCTGCAATCGGCATTGAAGAGCCGTGAAGAGATGGAGCTGCTGCCGGAAAGCAGGGGGAATCTGAATATGACGGAAATTGTTTCACGGAGATTGCTTAAAACATTCCCCTCCAACACAAAAACCCGCTTGTGGAGGGTACGTTGGCCTTCACTGGCCCCACCAAGCAGGTTCGAACATCCAGCCTTCAGAGGTCCATAACCAGTCAGTCCAACAGCTCATGAAATCTATTAAACCGATTTAGGCATTAATTCAGAGACGGTTGGCATCGGGTCCTGCTTCCCATCAGCAATGGCTCGGGCACGGAGATAAAACCAACTTTCGGTATCTCCACTCGCTTCCATTTTTTCTGCAATTGTTTTCCAGTTGTTGATTTCAGCTTGATCCATAGAAATATTTCAATCCAAATAATTCTGGAAATAGGGCGATGTTCCCGCGACTGAGAGCAGTCGTGATGACCGTCCCCCCGCACGAATCGAGTCAAGCTGTCAGTCCTGCAATTTCAGGGCTCGTGAGCTCCACCACGAACATTGAGCATCACTCCCCTATCGAAAGGGCAAAGAGCCCCACTCCAACAACGAGAAAAAGGCCGAGCGCAACAAACATTCCCTTGAGGCGACTGAATGAGTTCTAAGTAGAAACACTTACCCACCGTGAGCATTGTCTTGAGAGTGATGCTTATGCTTACGCTCCTGAAACGCAAAGAAGAAGACCGCTTGCCTGGTGGAAAGACGGCCTAACTCGCTCGTTCATGCATGGCTCAACCCATCACGACAGGAAAGATGAGGGTCGAGCTTCTGGCTAGAGGCGCCCTGAGGAGTTCTTACCATCGGCCAAATCGCGCATTGCTTTCCATAGCAAAACCTCCAATAGTGAAAATAGTGTGCTCAAGCCTGGGCCTAGTGCAGGGCACAACTGATACAGCATCAATCCACTGCGATTGCGCTGGCAGCTCTGATGATGCTGGGAGCTTCGGCACTGGAGTGCAGCTGACTTGATCTGACACCAGCTCAGCAAAAGCTGGTGTCACCGTCACTCCAATACATGTAAGTGATGTTCTATCCCCAGTTCGATAGCAATGATGGGCGAAAGTTTTCCTATTGCTGTGACGACCAGTCGTATCAAGTCCTCCAGAGTGAGAGTTAATATGTTGTATTCCTAGAGCAGCCAGCGGCCCTAATGCGATGAATTTCTTGAGTGTCATTATTCAAGAGCGACAGAAATCGCAAACTTATGTCAATAGAGATTTTTCAAATTAATGCGCTAAGTCGAACCTTGCCGCGCACAAGTGCTACCTATTAGTCACTCACGCTTGTCTCTAGACAAGAAAGCTAGATCATCCATTCATTGTGTGTAGATTAATGGGGGCAAGTGATGCCCGATCTTTCTCGGGAATAGGCTTAGACGAATCGAATAAAAACGTATGCTTGTTATTGCCATTTTAATTATCATCGGCTTAGGAATCCAGACATTTCGCCTTAAAGCCCAAAGAGATAACAAACACTTTCTCGCCTGCAGATACAAAGAGCTTTGCATCTACGCTGTAGAAAACTCTTCAAATAAGCACTCAATACTCGACTACTATGCAGGATGCGTTGAAGATGAAAATCTTCCCCCTTTCTGCAAGGCACTTTTTCTAGATGAAGCTGTTAACAATGTTTTGAATAGATTCAAAGAGGATCTGCTCGACGAAGAAGGTCTAAACATTCACAATTATTCAGTTGATTGATCGGCCTGCATGCATTTGTTAGCTGATCTATATCTGGCTATTTCACCAGTTCGAAGTCACCGGGCATCCAGTAACGGCATAGATTCAATTAGATCTGTTGTAATAATCTTCAATAGCTTTCTCTGTATTGATTTCAGCCTCCAGCTCCTGACGAATATTTTCCTCCCACATCAATCCGTAGCTGTTGGATTCCTGCTGAAGCTGTTGCTGTCTTTTCATTTGGTGATGGGGATTGTTGATAGCGTCGGCAAAAACTTCACCACTGAAGACAAGCAAAGCAAGTGTCGAAACGAAAGCAGTGAGTGGAACCCGCTGATTATGAGCAGAAAACATGTCAAGCGTGGTTGACGTTGACAAAAGCCTAGTAACTCATCACACTACATACGGGTACGCACGGTGAGGCTGACACTAAATGTGTTGGCCTTTTTCTTTGGCGTTCGGCATCTGACGAACATCCACTCGGAGAGACCTGGCCCGTTCATCACCAATCAAGCTAGCGATCTGAGTTGGATGCTTACGCTGACTTCTTTTTGAAAAGCTTTTGCTCGCGACCAACGGTGAGGCCGTTCTCTAATTCCGCGACCTTGCCTGCCACAAACATTCGAGCATGTCCAAACAAGTTCGCCTGAAATCATGTGCTCATTGCACAAGTAGCCAACAGTGTCCTCGATTAACCCTTGGATTTCGTTGACTAGTTAGCGGTTGATTGAAATATTCATTTTCATCTACAGGGGATATGGATTGGGCCGACCGCCAAGCTCCTCGATGCCGAGTGCTAGCAGAAGCTTGCAGCCATCAGCGTCATTAGCGCTTGCAGCAGAGCCAGGGTCATCTGGGTGTCGAGGGTCATTGGTTAGGGGCAACTGCTGAAAGCATTCCCCGCTGCAATAAAAACCCCCGCTCGTGGCACTGCAGTTGTCACTGTGAAATTCTGCGCGACATTGTTTAGTCCCTACAGTCAATGAAGAGGAAAAATAACGATGAAGGATACGCACACCAATGCATCTGAACTATTTGACGCACATATGCAGGCAGAGCTTGCCGCTGATTTAGACGCCACCATGGAAACAATGGTTGCGAACCCTCACTTAATCAACCTTGGGTCCGGATCAGGTGGTGTTGGTCAAGAAGGTGTTCGTAAGTTTTACGCAGAACAACTCATAGGTCAGTTCTTCCCGCCAGATGCAGAGTTTGTTCCAATTTCACGCACTATTGATGGAAAACGCCTAGTGGATGAAGTAGTCATCAAATTCACCCATACCCAAAAAATTGGTCATCTACTCCCCAGTGTGGAACCAACAGGGCGGAAAGTGACGATGGCTGTTGTTGTCATTGTGGGACTCCAAGATGAAAAGGTTTCCTATGAGCACATCTACTGGGATCAAGCCGGACTGCTTGTTCAACTCGGGCTGCTTAATCCCCAGGGTCTTCCTATTGATCCAACTGCCCCAAAGCGCTTACTTGAGGCTACGGGTCACTGATCAAATAGGTGCAAAATCGAATACTCGTAGCTTGAAGTCTTCCCCGCTGCAATAAAAACACCCCGCTCGTGGCGGGGCTAGTAAATATTATGTCGGGAGATTGATAGCGACACTTAACGCCCCTGCTTTTTCCTTGCAGGTCAGATCCCAGAAAGCGGGCGAGAATGGATGGGCTGAACAGGCATTGACAATGACCACCCTGGAGCAGTTTAAGCAGGTAAGAACGTCTGTCGCACCTGAGGTGCAATCAGAACTATTCCAGCTGATGAGCAAAGACCCTGATGCTGCTATGAGCCGAATGGTGGAGATCGCAGGCGAGAAGGGACTGACGGTGTCAAGCGAGGAGGTCAGAGGCTTCCTGAGAGCAATGGATGATGACGAAGAATTTGATGACATCGAACTCGATGCCATTGCCCTCGCTGCTATTGCTGGTGGTCATAGGAGCCAACCCTGCTGAGCGATGACAACCCTCGAAGGCTTCAAAGCTCTACGTGCCTCGGTCTCTCCTGAGGTTCAAGCAGACCTGTTCAAGCTATTCACTTCAGACCCAGAAGCTTCCTTTCAAAGGATGGTGGAGCTAGCTGCAGAAAAGGGCGTCACTCTCACGGCGGAAGAAGTGAAAGGTTTCCTGCGGGAGATGGATGACGACGAAGGATTTGATGACATCGAACTGGATGCCATCGCCCTCGCTGCTATTACGGGTGGTGGGTACGGTAGAGGCGGTGGCTGCTGAGCCGTTGCCCTGGCATGCGTCCAATGCGCAAGTGGTTATTCGGCAGGTCCGTCTAATGAACAAGCTGGAACGCTTTAAGCAGCTCTCTGATTCCATGCCAATGGAGCAAAAAGTAGAGCTGTATCAACAGTTTGTTGGCAACCCAGAAGCAGGCATCAACAGCATCATTGCGCTGGCTGGCAGCCACCGTCTTGATCTGACTCAGGCTGAGGTCTCGGAGCTAATCAAAACCATTGATGTTGAAGACGAGTTCAAGGATGTCCAGCTGGATGCTGTTGCCCTCGCTGCTATTGATGGTGGTAAAGGTAGAACTCATCACACTGGTTGCTGAGCCGTTGTCCGCTGCAACAAAAACCCCGCTCGTGGCGGGACTAATGAATATTCAGTCGGGAGATTGATACCGATAACAATGCTACCAGGCTGTACGCCACATGCAAAACTGTGCCATTAAAATTCTCAATCACTCAATCGATATTGAATGATAATAGGTTCTTCTTCAAAGCAAATCAGAAAAACCTGATATTGATGGAAGGCTTTAATGGTGAAGTCTTGGCAGGAGTATCGGTGCTTTTGCCGGAATTGTCTATTTTTTTGGATGAATCCTCGTAACAGCTTGTGGTAACAGCTTGATCTACAGCTAGTACATCGCGAAAGCTAGTATTCAAATTGATTGTTGATTGATCAAGCATTACAGCTTGAGTTGTAAGAACCGCATAGTTTCCTGTTGAAGTGCCATCTACGGTTGTTCCCTTTGGAGGAGCCCAGGTCGCCGAAAATGTCCCACGGGTAACATTAGTTCGAATAGGTTCTTCGCAATATCCAGCTTTTGTGAGGTCGACACGAATGGTAGACAAGAGATTTTCTAAGCTGTTTTTCTTGTATTGACTGTTGAGGGATAGTTGCCCAACAGTGTTGGCACTAAATATTGTTTGAGAATTTTCCCGTAAAGATTTAGGCAATGTATTCAGCAAACTCTTCGCTGATTCGGCGTGAGCTACGGAGGCAAATCCTAATGAAGCAGCAATAAAAACAAGAAGAGTCGTTTTTTCATCGGCAGCAAAATGCAGACCCTTTTTTAACAATGACTCGCAAAAGAGATCCCTTTCAAAGACCTTTCGTCACGATCAATACGGTTAGCTATTGCTGCTCTGTCTATCAAGCTAACGCCCAGGATCGGCGCGAAAAACAGAAAAATCAACTCAACGAACGCCAGAGCAAGGTGCTCCGTGCCGTCAACCATATATGGGAGAAGGATTGCCGCAAGGTGTATTCACGGAAACTTCGACAGAAGCTCGAGGTAGAGTTCAGCCAAGTGAAAGATGCCGAGAAGGCCGCTCAAGATACTCTTGATCAATTAGTAGATAAGGGGCTACTGGATAAACGGAAGACCACACTTGAGGGAAAGGGTTCTGGAGAGTGTTTTTACAAAGCTCAGGAGTGATGTGCTGACTCTTCCGATAAAAGACGCCAATACCTCCTGTATGCGCCACCAAGAAGATGACCCGCATTGGCCGACAGGGCCAGAGAAGCGCTGATGATGATTCGGGTGTGATGTACTTGCAGGCCGCATTAATAGCGTCGGTGAGGCCAAGAAGCTGCACTCTCGAGGGCTCCATTGCGTACTGAAGCCTGATTGTTGTGGGAGTGGAATAAAGCAAGGATGGAGAGCACTTGAGAGAGGTTCTGAGCTGGCTTGGAAGATGGCTTTAAACCACTAGTAAAATCCTGTTAGTACGACCATTGATGACGTGACAAATCTGATGACGATCCAAGAGCTCTCAGTCGCTGGTCGTCATCAAGAATGCTTGCAGGCTTGCCAAAATGCTCTGCAGACCAATCCAAAAGAGACCCATGCCTATAAGTACGCAGGAAAATCACTACTTGCTTTAGGGCAATTCGAAAAGGCACATCTGTACCTGGTTAATGCGCATCAACTTGATGGCAGCGATCCTGAAACTGTCAATGATATTGGCAATATATCCTTGAATCTTGGCAATCAGGATGCTGCATTTGGATGGTATGAAAAAGCACTAAAAATAAATAACAATTATGCGCCTGCCATTAATAACCTTGCCAACCTCAAGAGACAGGGCGGCAATCACCAAGAAGCTGTCGACCTATTCAAGCGAGCGATTCAAGCAGATCCAAAACTGATCCAGGCATACGTGGGGGTAGCAACAAGCTTTCTGGCATTGGGAGATCTCGATCAAGCCGCATCTTCTGCAGAACAAGCTCTAACAATCAACATAAATGCTCCAGCTGTCAATGAAATTCTCGGAATCATCTGTCAAAATAGAAGCAAGCCAGAGCAAGCTATTGAGTACTACCAGAAGGAATTAGAAGTTAATCCACAAGCCAGCAACTCGCTCCTTAATTTAGGACTACTTCTTCTAGAGGAAGGGGAGGCAGCAGCAGCTGCTGAATCACTCATAAAGTCATCAGTGCTTAAACCAAATGATCAATGCTCACTTCTTTTGGCACAAGCATATCAAAATCTTGGGAAATTTAAAGAAGCAATAACTGAATACGAAAAGCTAAATATTGATCAATCAGAGAACAAGTTTATTCCATTCAATCTTGCAATCTGCTTTCTTGCAATTGGCAATAATCATGATGCTATAGAGGCCTTCGAGATCGCCCTTCGTCTAGACGAATCATT
>QCVQ01000043.1 GCA_003210315.1 Synechococcus sp. AG-686-F08
CATTTCTAGGCCTGCAGTCTCTTCCGGATGATCCCGACCCAATTTGAGCAGGGTGCTCTCGTAATCATGTCGTCGCGCCGCATCGCTTAGGAGGTCGGCAGAAAGCCGCAACAATTCAGCCCTCTGCATCAGGACCTCATGGGTGAAACCCTGATCCGGGCAGCGATCGAGACGCAACTGCAGCGTCCGCAACACCGACTCGGTTTCAGCAGAAGGGCTGACGCCCAACAGGCGGAAATGATCGATGGGCAATTCCACCAGCGTTGCGCTAATTAGCAGTGAAACTTTAGGCAGTGAAAGGGGTTTTGCCCATCGCCTCAACACGGCCCCTTAAAGTTCTCTTCAAATAGGTGGTGCCATGAGTCAGGACATCGCAGTAGGCGCAGCGGCAGGCATCGATCACAAGCTTGCAAATGGGGCATCCCCTGTTGGAGCTCACGCCGAGCGTTTGTCGTCTCTCGTGACGACCAAAAGAGCCAGCGTTGACCGCGAAACAGGCCTGAGGCTTTATCGGGACATGACCCTGGGTCGGCGTTTCGAAGACAAGTGCGCGGAGATGTATTACCGCGGGAAAATGTTTGGCTTCGTTCACCTGTACAACGGCCAAGAGGCGGTGAGTACTGGCGTGATCGGCGCCATGAAGCGTCAGCACGACTGGTTTTGCAGCACCTACCGCGATCACGTGCATGCTTTGAGCGCAGGCGTCCCAGCCCGCGAAGTGATGAGTGAGCTGTTTGGCAAGGAAACCGGCTGCAGCAAGGGGCGTGGCGGCTCAATGCACCTGTTCTCGAAGCCCCATCACATGCTGGGTGGATTCGCCTTTATCGGCGAGGGAATTCCTGTTGCCCTAGGCGCTGCCTTCACGAGCCGCTACAAGCGTGATGCCATGGGGGATTCCAGTAGCGACTCCGTCACCGCAGCCTTTTTCGGAGACGGAACCTGCAACAACGGGCAATTCTTTGAATGCCTCAACATGGCCCAGCTCTGGAAGCTTCCCATCCTGTTTGTGGTGGAGAACAACAAATGGGCGATCGGTATGGCCCATGACCGCGCCACCAGCGATCCGGAAATCTGGCGCAAAGCTGCTGCCTTCGGCATGGCTGGGGAAGAGGTGGATGGCATGGATGTGCTCGCCGTTCGCGCCGCTGCCGAACGGGCCATCGAACGGGCACGAGCTGGCGAAGGTCCAACGGTTCTTGAATGCCTCACCTATCGCTTCAGAGGCCACTCCTTGGCCGACCCTGATGAACTCCGCGCCGAAGAAGAAAAGCAATTCTGGGCCAAGCGCGATCCCCTCAAAGCCTTTGAGCGCGATCTCGTCTCCGATGGTTTGGTCAGTGCTGATGAGCTGCGTGCGATCGAGAAAGAAATCGATGCTGAGGTCCAGGACTGCGTGGACTTTGCGCTCAATGCACCCGAGCCAGATGGCTCAGAGCTGACGCGCTACATCTGGGCGGAAGACTGAGTTTTTCGTCTTAAAGGCCATGCAATCTCGCCTGGTCGGCCGCTGCCCTGAACACCAGGGCATGTCGCTTCACCAAAGGATCGAGGGCGTCATAGCCACCTCCAATCACACTGGCCACTGGAATCTGACGACGAAGGCAGGCATCAAACACGAGATGATCGCGTTGCAAAAGTCCCAGATCGGACAGGCAAAGCCGGCCCAAGCGATCCTCGCGATGGGGATCCACACCAGCGTTGTACAGCACCAGTTCGGGCTTGAAGCTGTCTAAAAGTGAGGGAAGCGCCTCGCCAATGGCAGTCACATAAGCCTGATCCTCAACACCATCTTCAAGTGGAACATCGCAATCGCTGCGCTGCTTTCGAGACGGAAAATTCGAGGCTGCATGAGCAGAAAAGGTGAAGACCCGTGGGTCATCGGCAAAGATCAGTGCAGTGGCATCGCCTTGATGCACATCCAAATCCACAATCATCAAGCGGGTCAGGCGCCCCTCCTCCAGCAAGACCCTGGTTGAAACGGCAATGTCATTGAAAATGCAAAAGCCGCTGCCGTAATCGGGGAAGGCATGGTGCGTGCCACCAGCGAGATGGCAGGCCACACCGTGCTCAAGAGCCAACCTGGCCGTAAGCAACGTTCCCCCCACCGCTAACCAAGTGCGTTGCACCAAGGGTGTGGTGGCAGGAAGACCAATCCTGCGCTGGGCTTGCCGATCAAGGGTGCCTCGCGCAAACGCCTCGTGATAGTGCCGCTGATGCACTGTTTCGAGCCAGCGGCGAGGAACGGGAAGAGGAGTACGAACCTGAGCGGATTCGGCCAAACCCGACGCCTTGAGGACCTCAAACAACATCCTGAACTTCGCCATCGGAAAGCGATGACTCGACGGCAGAGGCGCGCTGTAGGCCTGGTGATAAACGAGGGGGAGGACCATTAACTTTCCAGCATTGGCGATACTTTCTGATTACGATCAAAAAACTGAGCGCAGCTTAAAAAGAATGACTTGCAAATAAGCAATAAATCTTCCCAGAAAAATTCATCTTGAAACAAGATTTCAACAAGACAGATGACGCAATTACCAAATACAGGCTACAATAAGAATGTTCAAGAATTGTTTTTTACCAGTGAAATCAATTGCTGCAGCTTTTTTTGCAATTTCCTTTGCCATTCCTTTCATTCCATTCCAAGCGAATGCTCAGAGCACGCCATCTGCAGGCGTCGTAATGGTACTCAAGGAAGGGGTTTGGGACAAAGACACTATGGAGTATCTAGACGCATGGATGTTGACCTTGGAAGGATGCGAATCCGCAGGAGAAAAATGGATTGCCGAGAAATCAAAGTACCGCAAAGGATGGAAGAGCTACAATTGCTTCGAAGTAAAGTAATGCCTAGAGGATTACTTTGCTTCCATCAACTTTACCTTAAAAGCAGGAAAACGACCAACTATTCAGCTCAAAAATAATAATACTTACGTCGCGATTCTCCAGCCAAAGCAGCTGAGCCACACATGCAATACCGTCCACATAAATATTTTTATCTCATACATATTACAAGAATCAAATTCCATTGAGGGTATCAATTAAAGAGCTATTGAAAACATCATAGATATATCTGCTAAGAAAATAGTCAATTGAGCGGCGCTGAAGAATTTCACAATCACGATTAGGCTCTACTGCCGTTATCACTAACCAAGAACATATTAGGCATCTCTTGTTAGTGCTGATCACACTTTGGAGTTGATCCTGCGTTGTCAACCGCGTTGTGATTCAGGATCACAACACACCCTGAAACCCCTTGCTATCACTTGATACAAATGCCCTAACCCCATCGGAAAGCGATGGCTAGACGGCAGAGGCGCGCTGTAAGCCTCGTGATAAACGAGAGGGATGGCCACTAGCTTTCAAAGCTCTTCAATAGTTTTGATTGAAATCAAACGAACGCATCAACCAGCTTCGTAGTGACTAACAGTGGATGGAGATAGCTTGATTGGTTGTCTGATGCGCACTCTTCTTTTCGTAGCACTGGGCCTATCGGCGGTTGCCTCAACGATGACTGCGGACGCTTCAATGCAGGCACAAGTTCAAAGCTACGCAGAAATGGTTTGCGGGACAAACCTGAAAACAGGAAATCCTGAAGAACCTTCAGCAAAGAAACGCTGCATCTCTGGATTGATGAAGCTTGGGAAAAATGCTTTTAAAGTCGCTTCCCCAAGCATCCAAAAATGCAAGCAAGAAGCAAATTTCTTTTCATGCATCAAAGGCCACACCACAGACACGACAAAGATTAAACAAGCAGCGAGGGACCATGGACGCGAAATCAAAACGATGTCTAAGACTCCTCACCATCTCAACAGTCCGAGGCTAGACAGGCTAGGAGAAACAATCCAACACGTGCTTGGGAAAAGGTCAATTCTTTGGTCAAACAATTCTAAAACTTGGGGGTGTAAAGGCAGAAATCTATATGGCTATTACCGAATTACGAACGAATTAGTTGTGATGTGCCAGGGGTTTCACAATGGTGATCTTGTTGAATTAATAGACACCCTTAAGCATGAAGGATGGCATGCAGTTCAACACCGTTGCCGCAATGGAGTGCCTTATCTTGATGATCAGCAAATCGCAGCTCGCTTACCACAACGTGATGCAATCAACGTACATAGCTACCACCCAAAGCAAAGACGACTAGAGAGCGAGGCAAGAGTGATGGCAAAGATCGACGATGCGCAGTGGATTCAATTAGTCAAAAATGAATGCAAGGGGAAAGAGGAAAGGCCATATAAGCCAGATTTAGGATTTACCTACTCAACATTTTAAGCACTAAATGCAATCAGCAAATAATCACATCTTGCATTGACGCAACAAGATTGACTGACGAATACCTATAGGAAGTACGACGTGACCGAATCAACGATCTGCTCTTTGAAGAGCCGGATGGTCACGATTTTGTCCAACCCTTCATGAGCACAACTAGGGCAAATAGCAGTTTTGACCCGCCTGAACTGCGGAGGTAGCGGGACAGGCATTGAGCAGATGCGGCAGGGCAGTTCATTTCTCATCACAACAGCATTCTCTTTCAACTGAACCTTGAAATCCACATCCCTTCCATAAGGTCGTCATCAAGATCACAGTGCTGAAGCACTAACTCCTCAGCCTCATGCCTAGACGGCTCGTTCTCCAGCCGCCTATTAGCCAACATCAACAGATGGGAAGCCAAATGGCTAACAAGAGAGTCTCTCGATTCTGCATAGCCCTCCGAGTTACTGGGTGCAGCTCCAGTTTCGTATTCCAGTTTGATGTGAAACCTCAGGTTTCTGTCAAAAACAAGCTCTGAAGCGTCTCGCCAAGCCGTGGTGCTTTTGCTGGAGGAGCGTCTCTTTTGGAACTGGGCGATCAGATAGGCAAGAAATGCTGAGACAACAAGGCAAGGAAGCGCACTCATCAGATCCCATTGCCACCTGAAGTTTGACCGGTTTCAGTGTTGAAGGACTGCTCCAAGTGTTCGATTGAGCGCTCCTGTTGATCTTTTCGGCGCTGAAGCTCAAGCTCACTCTGATGTGTTGCCTCATCTATTTGTTGCTTGCCACCGTTCATCATTTCCGTATAGGTGAGCGCCCTGGGCTTGTTCGGCTGTTTGGGTTCGGTCAAGTGTCACGTCTCAGAGATGAAGGCAGAAATGAATCACCTTGTTGTTAAACGTTCGTACTAGCGCCATAGGCCAATGGGAACTGAAGCCCCACAAGACTCCCAGTTTCAGTTTCCAGACATCCATCAAAAAGTGATGAAATCCGTTGATGACCAGCAGCTCATCGATCCATCAGAACGTTGGAGACATCCGACGGGTGAGATTGCGCAACTTGCGCAGTGACTTCAATTCCACCTGACGCACCCGCTCACGTGAGACATCGAGCAAACGGCCAATTTGAGCCAGGGTGTGGCGTTCGTTGCCGTTTAAACCAAAACGCAAGGTGAGCACATGTTGCTCCTGCTCACTGAGATGACTCAACCAGCGGCCGAGTTGTTCATGGTGAATGCGCTGCTCAACCTTGTCGAGTGGTTCTTCCGCAGAAGAATCAGCAATCAAATCACCAAGGAAGCTGCGACCATCCTCTCCATTCACGGGAGCATCAAGACTGCTGGTGGTGAGCGCTTGGCGCAGCAAGGAGTCGAGCTCCTCTACAGGCATGTCCAAAGCTTCTGAAATCTCGAGACGGCTGGGCATCGCCCCGAGCTTGTGAGCGAGATCCAAACTCACCTTGCGGATGGTGGTGAGCCGCTCGCTCAAGTGCACCGGCAAACGAATGGTGCGCGACTGACAAGCAATTGCACGGGTCATGCTCTGACGAATCCACCAAAAGGCGTAGGTCGAAAACTTGTATCCGCGGGTTGGATCAAACTTTTCGACGGCCCGTTCCAAGCCAAGAGATCCCTCTTGAATGAGATCGAGAAGCTCAAGGCCTTTCCCTTGATATTTCTTGGCAACACTCACCACAAGGCGGAGATTGGCCTTCATCATCCGCTGCTTGGCGCGTTGGCCAACGCGGATCATGCGGCGATCTTTGGAGCTGAACTCTTCGCTGTCGGGAGAGACCGATCCATCCTGGGTCAGCTCCATGAACTTCTGGACCTGATTGCCAAGCTCAATTTCTTCAGCAGCAGTCAATAGAGGTATTCGGCCAATCGTCGCCAGGTACCAACTAATGGGATCACTGCTTCTGCGTCTCTGAGTCTCGGAGGTCCGAGCTGTTGAGGAAACCATGTCAACTCGTCTCTTGGGCGTGCAGAGACTTTCCTATGAAAAAACGATAAACCCAAATGTTTTCAGCAACCCTTCAGATTCGTGAAAGGAAAACGACACATTTGCACGTTTTGAATTGTGTGCATTCAGAAACTTCTTCGATTTTTTAATAATTAATTCCCACTAATCCGACGGGTGAGCTCAGCAAGGGTTTTGGCAATCTCACTGGCACTACTGGCATTTTCACGCGTTCTTGACGCCTCGGCATGCAACAAAGCCGCAGCAGCAAGAGCGGTTCCCCGCGGCTCCTCTCCACAGGCCAGGCAACGCGCCCCCCAGCCAACGGCAAATCCAGCCAACAGATCACCCAGGCCCGTACGAGCCGCCTGCACAGAGGTATCAACGAGTTGATGCACCACACCATTCGGATCGGCAATCAATGAGTGAGCTCCCTTAAGCAGCACAACCGCTCCGCTCTCTGCTGCTGCCCATTGCGCGCTCTCCAGCGGTTCGCGGCCGTTGCAATCAGGGAAAAGCCTCGCGAATTCACTGCGATGCGGGGTAATCCAGGTTGGGAACTCACGCCGACAAAGCCAGCGCCAGCCTTGCTTCGAGGCGGCCAAGGCGTTGAGCCCATCCGCATCCAGCACGAGTAACCCTTGAAACGAAACCAAGGGTTCTGCCCAGGCATCCCACTGCGCCTCGACCACTCCAACCCCAGGGCCCAGCAACAACGCATCCAAGCGGGTTAAATCTGCATCAGCCAGCCA
>QCVQ01000044.1 GCA_003210315.1 Synechococcus sp. AG-686-F08
GTGAAGCAGAAGGGTCAGTTGTGAGCTCCAAAGCAGAGCAAAAGTGCTTCGCCCCAGCTGGAAGCCCCGTTGAGGTGGTCGTCATGAAGATGCTGGGTTTTCTCGGCTTGCATTTTCATGAGTGTGGCTTGGTCGAAAATATGCCCTTTTTCAGAAGCAAGATCCACAACGTGGGCTGGTGAGGATGCCTGGCGAACCTGTTCCCGCAGCTGAGAATCGGATTGAACCAGGGATGTGAAAGCAATCAGAGCTGATTCAGACACAGAAAAACTGCAGAACGTTCCAACAAGCTAATTCGCATTTTGACGGTTACGCCAGAGATTCACAGCGCCGATAGAAATAAGCAAAAGGCCCAGGTCGAGAGAAAGCGGCGGGAGCATCAAGTAGCTGTGAAGAGCAAAGCTGACCCTAAAGAGAGTGAAGGGGCAATGGTGGAAAAGTCTTGAAGGTGGCCTCCTAAACTGGTGTCAATGACGACGTTGACCTTGGCGCATGATTGAGACTTCGGGTGTGATTGAAAAAGAGCAGGGGAACGGGTTTTACCTCGTAACCCTGGAGCAGCCCGCTGGTCACCAGTGCCTGTGCCGTGCCGCCGGAAAGCTCACAAAATTCCGCATCAAATTGCTCGCAGGTGACAAGGTTTTGGTGGAAATCAGTCCCTACGACTTGACCCGTGGTCGGATTACCTATCGAGAGCGCAATGCTGGTGCGCCGGGTGGACGTCCAGGCGGTAACCGACCTGGTGGCCCACGCCGCCGTTAAGTCACTGGGTTTTCAGTGACTAGCCCTTTAGAAGGGCCTCGATCGCACTTTTAAATTCACTGCGCTGTTTCACCCCGCGCCACTGCTGCTGCAGAGACTTGTCATAAAACAGCTGGACCGTTGGGGTGCCGTTGACACCAGCCTGTTCTGCAATGTCTTGATCGGCTTCGATGTCAATTTCGACGCCTTGTGCTTGTCCATTCAGTTCTGACAACACCCGTTTGAGCTGCGGCTTCAACACATGACAAGGACCGCAGCTTGGGGAGCTGTAGATCACCAGCAGGGGTTTGTTGCTGTCGTGATAGAGCTTGCGGAGCGCATAACTGCCCTTCTGCCATTCAGCGCTGGAGTCATAGGTGGCTTCTGTGGTCGCCTCGATGGCTTGTGGCGCATTTGCCTTCTGCGGTTCAACAACATCACGACTCACCAGGGTGGCCAAGTCGTGATGGCTTAACCAGCGCTCTGCGGCGAGGGCCGCTTGGCAGCCACTGCCTGCAGCCGTAATCCCTTGGCGCCATTCCGCATCGGCGACATCACCCGCTGCAAACACACCTTCCAGGGACGTCTCTGGTCTGCCGGGTTGGGTGACGAGATAACCGCTGCGATCACAATCCAGTTGGTCTTTCAATAATTCGGTGTTGGGCGTGTGACCAATGGCATAAAACATTCCACGCACGGCCAAGGTTTCCTCCTTGCCGCTATCTCGGTTGCGAAGTCGGAGGCCGTGCATCCAATCCGTGCCTTCAACGTCCACCACCTCGGTGTTCCAGTGCACCGTGATTTGGGGATTGGCTTCAACCCGATCAGCCATGGCCGCACTGGCTCTTAAGCGGTCTGAACGCACCAATAGGTGCACGTGACTGCCGTACTTGGTGAGATAAACCGCTTCTTCGCAAGCGGAATCTCCGCCTCCCACCACAGCCAACGCCTCTTTACGGAACTGGGGCGTTGCGCCATCGCAAATGGCGCATGCACTGATTCCCTGGCTCCAGAAGCGTTCTTCGTTGGGTAGGCCTAAGCGGTTGGCGCTCGCGCCAGTGGCGATGATGATGGATTGGGTATGGATTGTCTTGCCTTCGGCCTGAATTCGATAAGGACGTTCGCTCAGGTCAATCACGTCCGCATCGGCTTCGAGCAGATGCGTCCCCCAGCGCTCCGCCTGCGCCTTCATGAGATCCATCAAATCGGGGCCAAGAACCCCATCAGGAAAACCTGGGAAATTTTCAACATGCGTGGTGGTCATCAGTTGGCCACCAGGGATGCCTCCGCGCTGAAATCCCGTAATGAGCAGCGGATTGAGGTTGGCTCTGGCTGCATAAATGGCTGCCGTATACCCAGCCGGGCCGGATCCGACGATGACTAAGTTCTCGCTCACGCCCATGGCTTATGCGTATTGAGTATGAGTTGAATCTAAACGGACTCTCTTGGCGATCGCTGTGCTTTTAGTGCTTCACGCTGTGAAATTTCGAGCAAAAGATGTATCGCAAAACCAAGATTTAATAATTTATTCAGATTTCAACTGAATCTTCGGCGCCCTCTTCAAGGTCAAAGCTTTGACGTTTCTCTGAAATTTTTCCAACGCTCATTACGGATTCAGCAAAAAGTTCCGGACTTTCCCCGATACATGTGATCCATTCCCTGAATTCTTGGGTCAATGCATAGCTGTCTTCGTAGCGCTCAGCTTTGTCCAGGGCATTGATTCTGGTTGTTGCCCAGCAGGTGGCAACACTGACTCGGCGTTCAAGTGCTGGATCCATGACTGACTCCCAGATAGAGACCACATTGCCTGTTGGAGGACCAACATCGTGTGTGATTTCGCACAACGTCGCATTTTTTTTTCTGCAGAGAAGTTTTCATTGATGCAAAAAATTGGGTAACTCGGGTGTTCTGAGTCGAATCACGGCACCAGCTCCATCATTCACGGCCTCTAAGGGCAGGCTTGGACCTCTCCCTGCGCTCGACTGCAGCGGGTCATCGGAATCACCTTCCTGTTGTTGGGCTTGAATCCGATAAGGCTCTGAGAGAGACCAACTGCGCGCGTAGCTCATCAGCAAGGGGTCCGCTGGAGCAAATACATAAGAAGGGTCTCTTGGCACCGTTTCAGTGGCTGCCCTGGTGCTGCACATCCGAACAGCGCGGGTAATGCCCTGCACAAAGCGACTGCGGGTTACGACTGTGGTGAGATAAGCGACAACACGCAACCTTGGGGCGTCGAAGCCTTCGGCGCACATGTCGATGCTGACAAGCCAGTCGGCACCACCCTCTTGAAAGCGGCTGAGTCGTTGGGCTGCCTCTGGATCTTGCGAATGCACGAGGTCCACCCGATCACCCTGTTCCCTCAATAAAGAGCTGATCGATCGAGCGTGAGCAATGTCTTTGGCGATCACGAGACCGCCAGCGCCGGGGTGTTGTTCACGCACCTGCTCCAGCTTGCGTCTGGCCCTGATCAAAAGTTGCTGAGCAATGCTGCTGCTATCGGAGAGTCGGATCGCCCTGCGCAAATTGCGTGCTCTCCAGCTTTCACGCACCTCCTCAGACAGAGGCGACACGTCGCGATCAGGCTTCCCAGCACGACTGTGCTCCACCCAACCATCTTGGAAGCGAAATTCCAGCGGTCGTACGTCGCCAGCTGCAATCAGCTCTCGGGGCTCAACGCAGAGGTCTGGGCTGATCTGCTCTACCAGCTGACCCCCCTCCTGGATTCGGATCCGTCTCGCGGCACAAAAGGCAAGATTGTCGGCTCGAAATGGGGTTCCTGTGAGCCCCAGCCTGAGTCGAGCCTGGCTGCTCAGCTCTAGAAACGTGCGCCCCCAGACGGGACCATCTGGCTCGTCTGGGTCCACGCCCAGGTGATGGGCTTCGTCCGCAATCGCTAAAAGTTGATCACCAGCCCATGGCTCGAGCGCCTGCTGGAGCCTGTCGAGCTGACTCGCTGCCCCTTGGTAGGTCACGAGCCAACCATCGGCGTTCTGGAGGGTTTGGCTCTGGATGTTGGGCGTCGATTCATTCCAGTGCTCAAGGCGTAGCCCCAGCCGTTCGGCGGCTGTGCGCCATTGGCTGAGAATGGATGTGCGGTGGCACAGCACCAAAAAGCATTTCAACTTCCCCTCTTGCTGCATGGCTTGGAAGCCGAGCAAGGCCCCCAGGGTCTTGCCCGCACCCGGTCCTGCATGGATCAGGACGTCGCGCCCGTGACTTGCTTCTGGATCCAGTCGTCTGCGCAGCAGCTGAACGAGTTGCTGTTGCCACTGACGCGGCTGGATCCTGCCTCTTGGGCCGTCTCTTGGGAGCTGAAACGAAGGACGTGCGATCGGTCAGCCGCGAAAGTTAGGTCTTTCTAACCATTCCATCCGTTGATGCCACCCTTAGCTTCCAGCCATTAGCCCTTGGGGTTTCCGGCCCCCTGCCGCCATGGCCAAAAGCCGTCCGCGCTACCCATCCAATCCTGATCAGCGCCAACAGCTCGAGCATTGTTGGCCCCTTGAATGCGATATCGATCCCTTGATCCTGCGGCTGCGTTGGTTGCAGCACCAGAGGCAATGGCCCCTGGTGCAGGCGGTTGAGCAAGAGCTGCTTCCGCTGTATTAACCGCAAGCTAGACCCAGGATCAAAGGGATTCGCTGTGGTTGTAGAGCAAGCGCTCTACTTCCATTAATCCCTCTTCTGCGGCTGTTTGAGCCCTTTGCTCATCGCCGCCAGCAGCACCGGTGAGTTGGGAGACAACACGCTCCAACATGGCCGTTTTTTGGTCTTGAATCAGGGTCAGGATTTCGTCTTCGATCAGCTGACGCACGGCCTGGCTACGCAAATGATCGTCTGAAGCTTCGTCAAAGGTTCCCTGGACGAGTTCTTGAATGAATAAACGATGCACTTCGCTGCTGCGCAGGAAGCTTTCGGTGGCGTTGATCATTCCATCCACGAGGGTTCGATCGGGCTCGGCCTCTGTATCGGACTGCTTGTCTTGCAATTTGAACTCCCAATCCAAGTGGCGTCGTTGCCAGCCCGCTGCGTGCAGGCTGGGCATCACCGATTGAGAGAACGTGTCCACCGACATTTCGTAGATCCGTTCCGCGAGTCGCTCGCACCATTCCCGGCCGTGTTCGGCAAGAAGTTCTTCCATGGTGTGGCGATTCACGGCATGCCCGCCGTGATGGCTATGGCACATGCCATCGGGACATTCGATTGCAGAGAGACCCATGCGCTTATAGACAGAATCCCCTGATTAGCCACAGCTGCTTCACTAAGTCAGCTTCTACAGAAAAGATGCGTTTCGGGAGCCATGACCCCGTAATCTCAGCTGGGTGGCGGCACAACGAACTTGCCCAGACTCCTTATCCCGATTGAAAGCGCAGCGGCTGAAACCCGTGTAGCAGCTTCACCCGAGACCCTTAAAAAATTCATTGCCCTCGGCTGCTCTGTTGCTGTAGAGCGTGGTTCCGGAGTCTCCTCCGGTTTTCTTGACGAAACGTACGCCAGTGCTGGAGCCGATTTGGTTGCTCCAGGAGAGGCACAAGCCTGGGGTCAGGCCGACGTTTTGCTTTGTGTTCAAAGCCCAAGTCCGGCATCGCTCAGTCGCTTGCGACGGGGTGCCCTGGTGGTGGGGATGCTGTCCCCCTACGGAAATCCCGAGCTAGCGGAAGCCTTAAAGGGTTGTGGTCTTTCAGCCATGGCCCTTGAGCTTCTTCCCCGGATCAGTCGTGCCCAGTCTGCTGATGTGCTTTCGTCCCAGGCGAACATCGCTGGCTACAAGGCTGTGTTGCTTGGTGCTGCAGCCTTGGATCGCTACTTCCCGATGCTGATGACCGCAGCCGGCACCGTGCAGCCCGCCAGGGTCGTCGTGCTGGGTGCTGGTGTTGCAGGTCTTCAGGCGGTGGCAACCGCTCGCCGTTTGGGGGCAGTTGTGTATGTGAGCGACATTCGCCCTGCTGTGAAAGAGCAGGTGGAGTCTCTTGGAGCTCGCTTCATCGATCCCCCAGAGATGGACGACAAGCCCGCCGAATCGGGGGGGTACGCCAAGCAAGCCTCGGATGCGTTCCTGGCCGCGCAGCGTCAACAGCTGTCTGACCAACTCGCCCAGGCTGACGTGGCGATTTGTACAGCTCAAGTTCCGGGTAAACGAGCCCCACGCTTAATCAGTGAGGACATGCTTGATCGCATGCGCCCCGGATCGGTGGTGGTTGACCTGGCCGTTGCTCAAGGCGGTAACTGTGCTGATACCGTTCCGTCCCAAACGGTGAACCGCAAAGGCGTGAAGCTGATTGGTGCGAACGAGCTTCCCTGCAGCGTTCCGAATCACGCCAGTTCGTTGTACGCCCGCAATCTTTTGGCTTTGCTGCAGCCCACCCTTCAAGACGGCCAGCTCACGCTCGACACCGAAGACGAGCTCATCGCTGGTTGTCTGATCGCTCATGACGGCAGCATTCGCCGTGGCGATGTTCTTACTCCTGGAGGTTCCAACTGATGTCTTTTTTAAGTGAGGCTCTCTGGGTACTGCTGCTCGGCAGCCTTCTCGGTCTTGAACTGATTGGCAAAGTGCCTCCCACTTTGCATACCCCCTTGATGAGTGGCGCTAATGCCATCTCGGGAATCACGGTTTTAGCTGCGCTCACCTTGATCATCAAGGCGGGAAATGATGGCAATACCCCGTTATTGGCCTTGGGTTCTGTGTCCCTCGGTTTCGCGCTTTTCAATGTCGTTGGAGGTTTTTTGGTCACCGATCGAATGCTGGCCATGTTCAGCCGTAAGCCCGCACGCAAGGAGAACCGCTGATGAGCTCTGCTGTTGTTGTTAAGTACGCGATCGATCTGGTC
>QCVQ01000045.1 GCA_003210315.1 Synechococcus sp. AG-686-F08
ATTGTCAATGCCTCTTTGCTGTCGAAGAATGATTCTTTTCGGGAGGCAATCGCTGTATCAGATAGGGAAGTGTTGTTGAAAGATTATCAAAATCTTTTAGATGGTTCGCTTTCAACTCATTATGACAAAGAGATTAGCGCTCGCGTTAAATGGTCGTTGGTTAATCGCTATTTTTCTGGGGTGATTCGTTCCACGCCTCTGCCACTGCGTTGGTATTTGGGGAAATGGATACACCTTGAGATCGTGGAGTGCGGAGTTAGCCATTGGGTCTGCCTCGATTTCAGGGCAAAAAAAAGTGATTCCTTTAGATCATTTAGTTATGCGCAAGCGACTGATTGTTTTTAAGGTCTCAGCTTTTGTCCTCAATGATGTCTGTGCGAAATCTCATTGGAATTCGTTAGGTGTTTCCAAGTTGTTAGAAATTTATATTGATCCAGGAGAGAAGAGGCATGAAGTTTTTGGCCTTCTTTGCTGTGCTTATGAGAGCGGAGGGGCTGTGCCATTGAGTAATGTATTGCGGCCGAGATTTTTTGTGACTTGGCTCAGGCGCTATCGAGAATGCCTTGACCTATTGGCTTTGGCGTTCAAGGTTTTCGCGTCAGATGGCTACAAAGGCTCCGTCCGATAACAGCGTCTCTTCTTGACCAATTAAACAGTCTAAATAGGCCACCTGTCGTTCATTTTTAATGATGCGAATCGTTCGTCCGAACTAGTATCCCACCATATTGGCGTGAGATCTTCAGCCTCATATCTCTCTTGCTTCGACGCGTGCATTCACAGCGAAGACAAGTTGAGGTCATGACTTGTTTAAAACGGAGAGGGAGGGATTCGAACCCTCGACAGAAGTTGCCTCCTGTAACTCCTTAGCAGGGAGCCGCTTTCAACCACTCAGCCACCTCTCCAGCAGCAAAACCATCGTACCAAGAGGTCTGCCAAATGCTCAGATCACTAGGCGAGGTAAGCGATGTTTGAAACTGCAGAGCACTTCCCAGGGGATTGAATCCGCAAGTTCCGCCCAGGATCTAGGGCTGATGGTTTGTTCTTCATCACGGCCTAGCAGAGTCACAACATCACCGCTGTCCAAGCCCTGGTGATCCGTTGCATCGAGGATCAGCTGATCCATGGTGATGGCTCCTACCTGAGGCAGAGAGTGGCCAGCATGTAGGGCGTGGATGCGTCCTGAAAGGCAGCGGCTCACTCCATCGGCATAGCCGATGCTGACAACGGCCAGGCGACTGGGTCGCTGGGTGACAAAGCGGTGCCCATAGCTGACCCCAACCCCTGCAGGGACTTCGCGGATCAGGCTCACTTTGGCCTTAACGCTCATCGCAGGCTCCAGGTTGAGAATCCCATCGAGATGTTCGCTAGGGCAGTGTCCATAAAGAGCTAACCCCACGCGCACTAGATCGTGGTGAAGGCCTGGATCCCGCAGGGTTCCTGCTGAGTTTGCGAGATGCCGTTTCAATGTTGGGCTGTTTAATTCGCGTGTGATGCTCTCGAAGCGGTCTTCTTGGAGCTTGGTCACTTGGGCTGCATGTCCGTCTCGTTCTCCATCCGCCAAGGCCAAATGGCTGTAGATGCCAGAGAGGTTGAGCTGATCCAGCTGCTGGATGGCATGGGCCAGACGCTTGCCATCCTTCCAGTCACATCCAAGGCGGGTCATCCCCGTGTCTACTTTGAGTTGAACGGGGAAACGTCGACCACTGCTGTCTGCAAGGTTTTGACAGAGCAAGGCCTCACGCATGCTGCTGAGGGTTGGCATCAGACGCCATTGCAGGCAGGCCCTGAGGTCATCGGGTTGGGAGAGATGACCCAACACAAGCACCGGCTGATCGAGCCCTGCATTCCTTAGGTCAATCCCCTCCTGGAGTGTTGCGACCCCAAAGCTCGTGGCTCCACCACGGACAGAGGCTTTGGCCACAGTTTCTGCTCCGTGGCCATAACCGTCTGCCTTGACGACAGCCATCAGATCGCAGGTAGGACCTAGATGGCGTTTAAGGGAGCGGGCATTGGCTTCGATCGCTGAATCCGACACCTCTAGCCAGGCGCGCTGGCGAGGGTTGGCTTCCCCTGGTTTGTAAATCCAGGGGGCGTTTCGGTCGTCGGCGATCTGGTCTCGCATGCGAGCAGGGTAGTGAAGATCACAGTGATGTCCCTGTGATTCTCGATAGCATGGCGGTAATTGAGGGGGCTTGCATGGGCCAAGTTCTCGTTCTCAACGCCTCCTACGAGCCACTGAACATCACCACCTGGCGGAGAGCCATGGTGATGTTGATGAAAGGGAAGGCGGAAGGATTGGAACATGACCAAAGCAAGTTGATCCGTCAAGGCACGCATCTGCCGACTGTGATCCGTCTTGTTCAGTTCGTAAGGGTGCCTTTTCGCCAGCTTCCCTTAACGCGTCGCAACGTGTTTCAGAGGGATAACCATTGCTGTCAATACTGCGGCTCGCGCACTGAACAGCTCTCCATCGACCACGTCATGCCCCGGAGTCGGGGTGGAGGTGACAGTTGGGACAACATCACCACCGCTTGCTTGAGCTGCAATGTAAGGAAGGGAAGTCGCACTCCTGAGGAGGCTGGGATGCCCTTAAATCGTGTGCCACGGCGTCCGCACAGCAGTCTCAGTTTTGAGGCTGTACGACAGATCGATTCTGGTCGCTATCTCGAATGGGCTAAGTATGTGATCGGCGCCTAGTCGATCTCTGTTTAATCAGGCTGTTCGCTGAGATCGGCGAGTTTGGCTCGTTGTTCTTCAGCGATGCAGGCATCAATGACATCATCCATTTGCCCCTCCAGAACAGGATCGAGGCTGAAGTTGCGGCCGAGACGGTGATCTGTCATCCGGTTGTCTTTGGCGTTGTAGGTGCGGATTTTTTCGCTTCGATCCCCTGTGCCTACTTGGGCACGCCTAGCCGATCTTTCGCTCGCATTCGCCTCAGCCAGTTGGCGTTCATAGAGCTTGGCGCGCAGAATCTCTAAGGCGCGTTCGCGGTTTTGCATTTGCGAGCGCTCTTGGGTGCAAAACACCCTGATTCCGGTTGGTTTGTGCATGAGGTCAACGGCCGTTTCGACTTTGTTGACGTTCTGGCCACCAGCACCGCCCGACCTGGCGGTGCTGATGTCCAAATCACGGGGGTCGATCTGCACTTCAACAGGGTCAGCCTCTGGCATCACGGCCACCGTGGCGGTTGAAGTGTGAACGCGCCCTTGGGATTCTGTTGAGGGCACCCGCTGCACCCGATGGACTCCCGCTTCAAATTTCAGTTCGCTGAAGACGGCATCCCCTTTCACTGAAAGGATCAATTCTTTGTAGCCACCTAAGTCGGCTTCATTCGCGCTGACTGGTTTGACGCTCCATCCCCGCCGACTGCTGAAGCGTTCATACATTCGCGCTAAATCTCCAGCCCAAAGACAGGCTTCATCTCCACCAGCACCAGCTCGGATTTCCAGCATCACGCTGCGTTCGTCTCTGGGATCCTTTGGCAACAAAGCCAAGGTGATCCTTTGAATCAAATCGGCATGGTGGCGATCGAGTTCTTGGAGTTCCTGTTGGGCCAACTCCTCCATGGCGGCATCGCCACGGCTTTCTTTGAGCAGGCTTTTGGCTTGAACCTTCTCGGCTTCGACTTTCTGAAGGCTGGCGTAATCGAGGACCAGCGGTTCAAGACGTGAACGCTCTCGAGCAATTGTTTCCAGGCGCTGTGGATCAGCTGCCACATCTGGATCGGCTAACTGTCGCTCCAAATTGTGGAAGCTGCTGCTGGCCGCTTCCAGGCGACTGATCAGAGTTGTTGTGTCCATCCCCTCAGGCAGCAGTAATTAAAAAACCTCCAAGCGCAGACAAAATCTGCGAAAGGAGGTGGGCTACCGGATCCCGGGAGCTTGTGGGCGCAACAACCAATCAGGACTCTTTAGAAGTCTCGTCTTTTGCGGCCTTCGTGTCAGACGAGGCGTTGTCAACACTTCCCATGCCGTACTTACGCATGAAACGATCCACACGCCCTTCGGTGTCGAGAATCTTCTGCGTGCCTGTAAAGAATGGATGGTTTCCACTCCATACATCGACATTGATTTCAGGCTGAGTGGAGCCAGTGGTCATCACAACCTCGCCGTTGCAAATGACCTTCGCGTCCGGATACCAGGTTGGGTGAATGTCGGGTTTAGGCATGGCAAACAAAAAAGTGGGTGATGAGTTGAAAATCAGCGCTTGGAGAACTGAGGCGCTTTACGAGCCTTCTTGAGTCCGTACTTGCGACGTTCCTTCGCACGGGGATCTCGGCTGAGATGACCTTCGGTTTTGAGTGGCTTGCGATTATCAACAGAAAGTTCGCAGAGTGCGCGAGCAGCTCCTTGCTTGATCGCGTCAGCTTGGCCTGTGAGGCCTCCACCACGCACATTGACGAGGACGTCGTACTCGGTACTAAGCCCCAGTGTTTGCAAAGGTGCTTTTACCGCTGTCAGATAGGCAGGGTTGTAATTCAGGTAGTTGTCGCCAGGGCGTCCATTAATGGTGACCTTGCCATTGCCGGGAACCAAGCGAACACGAGCAACAGAGGTCTTACGGCGACCTGTGCCCCAATAAACGACGGTGTTGTTAGAGCTACTCATTGTGCGGAAGCGGCAGGGTCAAGCTGGAGGGTCGTGGGTTGTTGGGCGGCATGAGGATGCTCGGTGCCCTTGTAAACCTTGAGTTTGCGGAACAACTGACGGCCCAAGGCGTTGTGAGGAAGCATCCCTTTGATGGCTTTCTCAACGATGCGTTCTGGGAGACGCTCCTGGAGGTGCTCGAAGGTTTCAACCTTCATGCCACCTGGACGGC
>QCVQ01000046.1 GCA_003210315.1 Synechococcus sp. AG-686-F08
ATTGATCCATGGTTAGGAGAGAGGTTATGACGTTCGGATCCGCACCAACAACCCGTGAATCGGTTGGCCTTGATCTCGGTCCGGCAGAATTGCTGAATCTTGGGATCGCGACTTGCTGATCAGTGTTCTGACGGGCTTCGCGGCGGGTGCTGTGCACGTTGTTGGTGGTGCTGATCATCTGGTCGCGATGGCCCCCTTTTCACTCAGGCGTCCGTTGCAAGCCATGAAGTCAGGAATGGCTTGGGGCGGCGGTCATTCCCTAGGGGTGGTGGTGCTTGGCGTTGTAGCGATTTTTTTTAAAGACTTGATCCATGCCGAAAGCATGTCGGCATGGGCTGAATTTTTGGTGGGGGTGTCGTTGCTTGTGATTGGCGCTCTCGCCATTCGAACTGCGTTTGGTTTGGAGTTGCATACCCATGACCATCACCACGATGGTTCGTCCTTGCATCGCCATCTCCATCTGCATCTTCGCGGTCAGAACAACCATCGCCGCCATGCGCACGCGGCATCGGGCCTTGGATTGCTCCATGGATTGGCGGGTGCCGGGCATTTGTTGGCGGTGATCCCAGCGCTTGCGCTGCCGGTCCACGGAGCTGTTCTTTATCTCGTTGCTTATTTGTGCGGATCGATGGGCGCCATGCTCGCTGTGGTGAGCACACTGTCTTTGCTCACGATGCGCAGTAGCGCTCGCTTCCTTCCTGTTTTGGTGGGTTGCACTGGTGGGCTTTCGATCGTGACGGGAGCGATTTGGCTCCAGAAAACATCGTCAGTTTTGTTCTGACGGCGTTGCGGCGAGTGCCACAACTTCTCCGATTAAGCACGCTCGAGAGATGCTCCCCCAATGCCGGCTGTCTGTGCTGGCATCGGGGCAGTCACCCAGGATGTTGAGCTGATTGTCTGTTACAGCGCTCAGGCGTTTGATCACCCGGCATGAAGGCTGATGGGGGTGGATGCAAACGATGATGGCGCCGATAGGGGGGAGCTCCGACTGTTGATTCAGGGGTCGCACGATCACGCGGTCCTTGGGTTTCAAGGTTGGCCACATCGAATACCCTGAAACCACTGACTGGGCCAGACACAAAGCGTGTAGGGTATTAAGAGAGCTTTCCATCTATGGAAGGGTCTTGAGCGTCAGATGACGCGAACGAGCAGGTGTGGCGGAATTGGTAGACGCACCGCACTCAAAATGCGGCGGGGAAACCCTTGTCGGTTCAAGTCCGACCACCTGTATGCCCCAATCGGGATGACCATCGCCATCAAGGTCGGTCAGCTTCAATAGAAGAACGAAGCCACTGGTCAACAGTCGGGCGAAATGGCAGAAGCATCTCCCAAAAGCACTGGCATCACTGAGTCGCCATCCACTGCTGTGATGGGGACCTACAACCGCTACCCGCTCACCCTGGTGGGTGGAAAAGGTTGCTGGGTCCGTGACCACAAAGGGCATCGCTACCTCGATGCCGTAGCTGGAATTGCCACCTGCACCCTCGGCCATAGCAACCGCGCCATGCGGCGAGCGCTCAGGGATCAGCTCAGCCGCCTGCAACACGTCTCCAATCTTTACGAGATTCCTGAGCAGGAAGAGCTAGCCCGTTGGCTCGTGAATCACAGCTGCGCCGACAGTGTGTTCTTCTGCAATTCCGGTGCAGAAGCCAATGAAGCAGCCATCAAATTGGCCCGCAAACATGGCCATCAACGGCGGGGAATCGAACGGCCGGTGATCTTGACGGCGGCCGCAAGCTTCCATGGCCGCACACTGGCCGCGGTGAGTGCCACTGGACAACCTCGCTATCACGTGGGGTTTGAGCCGATCGTGGAGGGCTTTGAGACCTTCACGTACAACGACATCCATAGCTTTGAGCAGCTCCTAAACCGCCTCGAAGCCAATGGCCCTCGCGTTTGTGCTGTGTTGATCGAGCCGCTCCAAGGCGAAGGCGGCGTGAATCCAGGCGATCCCGATGTGTTCCGTGCCATTCGTCGCCACTGCGATGAACGCAACATCCTGTTGATCTTTGACGAAGTTCAAGTGGGCATGGGTCGCAGCGGCCGGCTCTGGGGCTACGAGCAACTGAATGTCCAACCAGATGTGATGACATTGGCCAAAGGGCTCGGTGGCGGCCATGCGATCGGTGCCCTGCTGACAACCCAACACGCCGATTTATTCGCACCCGGAGATCACGCCAGCACGTTCGGCGGCAATCCATTCGCTTGTCGCGCTGGTCTGACCGTCGCCCGCGAATTGGAACGGAGACAGTTGCTCCGCAACGTGTCAGAACGGGGTGAGCAATTAAAAGCAGGGCTTAAACGTCTCATTCAACGCTTCCCTCAACAACTCGAGGAAGCCCGAGGTTGGGGCTTACTCCAGGGTTTGGTGCTGCGAGAAGACTGCGATCTCAATGCTGCTGACGTGGTGAAAGCAGCCCTGGCTCAAAAACTCTTACTCGTGCCTGCCGGCACCAAAGTGGTGCGTATGGTTCCTCCTCTGGTGATCGATCGCCGAGAGGTGAACGAGCTGCTTTCCCGCCTTGAACGCACGCTGGAACTGCTGAACGCGTGACCCGCTCAAAGGTGGATCCCCTTGATGAGTTGGCGGACCTGCTCTCTCCCTTTGAGCAGCGGGGAATGGATCTATCCCTTGAGCGCATGCAGAGGGCTCTTGCTGATCTGGATAGCCCCTGCGCTGATGTTCCCGCTGTTCAGGTGGTGGGCACCAATGGCAAAGGCTCGATCGCCTGCATGATTCACAGCGGCCTCACGGCAGCAGGTCTGCGCTCTGGCCTCACCACCTCTCCCCATCTCAGGAGTTGGTGTGAACGGATTTGCGTGAACCAGCAGCAGATCGAGCTCGCTCAATTACGCCAACGCCTGCAACAACTTCAACCGTTGGCGCAGCAGCACAACCTGACGCCGTTCGAACAACTCATCACCGCGGCCTTGGTCCATTTCGACGCCAGCGCCCTGGATTGGCTCGTTTTGGAGGCAGGCCTTGGAGGGCGGCTCGATGCGACAACGGCCCATCCCAACCGGCCTCTCATCGCTATCGGCTCGATCGGAATGGATCACTGCGAGCATCTCGGGCACTCCTTAACCGCCATCAGCAACGAAAAAGCAGCAGTGATCAGCCCAGGAGCCCATGTCATCAGCGCCCCTCAACACGAGGAGGTGAGCCAAGTCTTAGTGGCCCGCAGCCAAGAGATGGGTGCAACGCTGGAGTGGGTGGAGCCCCTCACAGACGAGTGGGAGCTGGGGCTCTCTGGACACCTGCAACGGAGAAACGGAGCCGTGGCCTGTGCGGCGCTGCGGCGCATGAATGCCCTTGGCCGCTCGATCACAGAGGAACAGATCCGGCGAGGGCTGGCCCAAGCCCGTTGGCCTGGAAGGCTTCAAACACTGCACTGGAAGCATCATTCTGTGCGTGTGGATGGAGCCCACAACCCCGACGCCGCTCAGCAGCTCGCGCTCGAGCGTTGTGACTGGAGCGAGACAGGGCAACAGCAGATTTGGATTCTTGGCATTCAGGGACATAAGCAAGCACCGGAGATGCTCAAGATTTTGTTGAAGCCAAACGACGAAGCCTGGATCGTGCCGGTGCCTGGGCATGTCAGCTGGACAGCCGACCAATTGAGCGAGATCTGTCCAACGCATGCATCCCAATTGAGGAGCGCCGCATGCGTGGAGGATGTGCTCATCAAGCTGTTCAAGAACGACGCCCACAGACCGATATCAACCCCTTTGGTTGCAGGCTCCTTGTATTTAATTGGATCGTTATTGGGAGAAGGAGTCCTGAAAGAGCCCAAGGGATAAAGAGCTCCACTCAAACCTCAAAAGCACGTGAAAGAGCAGCGTTCTATTCAAAGCGTCCGGACTGAAGGCAAAGTGAGGTCAGCTTTCGATGCACCCGTCATGGGCAACCAGACTCTGCGCTCCCTGCTCGCCCTTGCTCTGCTGGCGCTCATGACAGCTCTACCTTTCCCTGTGATCGCTCTCGATACCTCCAAGGGTGTAGGGCTACAAGATCGAGCCTTGTTTCAGGAGCGAGTGGATTACACACTGACCAACCAGAGCGGCGGTGATTTCCACGGGCAAAACCTTTTCAACACATCCTTTGCAGGAGCCACCGGTAAAGGTGCAGATTTCAGCGACGCCAACCTGCAAGGCACGATTTTTACCCAAGCAGAATTTTCGGAAGCAAATTTCCATGGCGCCGACTTAAGTGATGCCCTGATGGATCGTGCCGATTTCTCCAAAACGGATCTTCGCGACGCCTTACTCATTGGTGTTATCGCTTCCGGGAGCAGCTTTGCCGGTGCTGACATCGAGGGTGCAGATTTCACGAATGCCTTATTGGATCGGGAAGACCAACGCCGACTGTGTCAGGACGCTGATGGCGTCAATTCCAGTAGCGGTGTCTCCACCCGCGACAGCCTGGAGTGCTAATCACGCAGGAAAGCCACCCAGCTTTCCTGGATTGAGCAGGCCATCAGGATCGTGGCGATGCTTCGCTGCCACCTGATCGCCATCAATCACACCAAGGCCTCCTCCCTCAACCGTGAGCACATGGGGGTTAAACACAAACGCTCCCTTGGCAAGACAGTCGTCGATTAAGTCCTGGAGAGCCTTCGCCCCTCTCCAATAAACCACCGGCAAAGCCGCCAAACGAAAGGCCCCCTGCTGGCGCACGGCCTCGAGATGCCAGACGAGATCATCGCCCCAGCGCTGCTGGAGCGCCTCCATACAGACAATCTCAGGCTGGGGCAAAAGCATCTGCAGATAGGTCCAGTTGGGATCGTTGC
>QCVQ01000047.1 GCA_003210315.1 Synechococcus sp. AG-686-F08
CCTAGAAATAGAAATTGATCCGATAGGTACATTACAGTCAAAAATAAACTTTATTGCATGGGCAATAGCAACCGAAGTTGAGATGAGTGGTGACTGCCATTCAGTAGACGAGCCAGTCTTTAATACCGCAAAGCAAAAAAACAAATAATTTTTCCGTTGTCCTTCTTGCGGCACACGACTTAGGGCAGTCGTCAATCTGAGGAGAGTTTCAACCCAGACACTCGACCGACACCAACTTGACCTTGTAACGCCGCGTCCACCAACCTCGTCAGCTCCTTGTCGTTCAAGGTTTTGCTTCCTTGCACCTTAAGAGTTGACCAGTCGAACCTTGGAATATCTGGAGCTGTGTTTTTGGCCTTCTCCAGCAGAGCTTTGGCGACCGTCCTCACGTCTTCAGCCTCTTTGTCACTCAGGAACACGACCTGAGCGAGCGTCGGTTCATCCTTTTCGCCATAGGCGAGGGTGACTAAGTAGGCAAAAAATTGTGCTGTTTCAGCACGACTAGTGGATTCGCTCAAAGGTTGATGGCCTGGAGATTTCAGTTTACGTATCGGATTTTTATTCTTAGGCAAAACTACCAGTCAGGAGTTCTCAGCAACTGCCTCTCGCCTGGATTCTGGAGATCATCTTCAACCCAAACAAATCCTGCAACAAAGGACCAGAAAGCTGTTAGTGATCATGGTCGTGACTGTGGTCATGACCGCTGTGATCGTCATCAGGTCCTTCGTTATCCTCTTCACAAGGCATCCACACCCCCTGCCATTCATAGGCACCCACACAACCAAGTTCTGCTGCTTTCTCTAGTGCCTCTGCTTTGGTCTTTGATCCAAGGTCGTAAGCGACAACAGGAAAGGGAAACATCACTCCCATCAATGTAAGAAAAGAGGCAATTGAAAGGCAGATATGGGCTGGTCTCACAAGTGATTTCGCTTCAAGCAGACGCAAATACTACTCTTCAATTCCTTTCAGCTGATTGTCGCGGACTCGGCCATAAATCAACTCTGTCTGATCGGTAACAGTCACTAATTTGACGCACTGGTATAAGAAAGATTTGATTGGGCTCAATGCAGCACTACTTAATCATCTGGAATTTCCCAACAGTTGAAGGGTCTTGGGATGCCTGCACGCCATTTGCTGAATACATCAACGCTGGAGGTCCTGGAGATTGCTTCGATGGATTTGAACTCAAATATCGAGTCTGTGAGCCCATCGGTGGAACAGGAATGGCGATTGCTGTTGCAAGCGACATCGGCAAGGTGTGGGCCCATCTCGCTCCTTGGATCAAGGGCTTTGGCCTCGAGTTCGAAGTAACGCCTGTTGTTTCTGACGCTGAGTTCGCGGCCATGTGGCCTGGAGTGCAAGCAGCTGCCTCCACAGACTGAGCAATCTGACAAGGTCTTGATTGCGTTTTGACTCACTCCACCTGCCGTTGCTCAGGAAATCCTCTTCTGGATCAGCAACAGCGGGTGGATGCTCCAAGGGATTGTGAAGCCGAAATTCGTGGACATCGACCCACGATCGACACCAGCTGGAACCCGGCACAGATCCCAGTTGGACAAGGCAAGAACAACTCACATTTCTGAATAGAGTTGATGGTCATCAGCTTGCTAGCACCATATGCAGCTCTTGAACGCCACACAGGACACCATATCTAGCGTTTACCAATCAGCTCTTCCCAGGTGATTAATTCTGGTTGCTTTTTGGTTGTCGATGACACGTTTCGACTCGAAGCTACGGTGGTTCGCTCTGAAGGCAGTGTTTTTCGGTTCATTGAAAAAAAGGTTATCTTTGCTCGCTCAGTGGGCTCTTTATCGGGCACTTTGGCGTGATCCATTGATAGCACAATCGCTAGATCAAACGTCGATCAATTGAGCACAACGTCCCAATGGGACTGTGACATCACTTCGCACCAATCCCATCGCCTGGTGGTTCACCAAGACTTTGCTGAAAGTGAGTGAAAGCAGTGAGCTGATCTTGGTGATCTAGCAGGGTTAGGCTGTGACAGACCTGAAAATGCTTTTTGTCATTGCCGGGCTCGCCACCCATGGGCATTCCCTATCCCTTAGTGCAGCACCACAATCATCGACGTTTGGGATCTAAAGAGGGCCTTTCCTCAACCTGAGGTGACTTCCCCTCAAACTCCCTCAAGGCTTTGAAAACAGCATTGAAGTAGGGGAAAATCCATAGAACGATTCCAAAAATCGAAACCCAGGCGATCCACGTCCCGATGATGGCGATCAAACCATTTCCGGCGTTGCCCTCATAAAAATGATTGAGGGCCAAGGGCCAACCAAATGCCAGCAAAGCAATCTTCACCAGTGCGCTTTTCTCTGATTTTTCCACCGAGACCAACCGTCTTCTTTAAGTGATAGCAACAAAAAAGAGAAGTCACACTATCTACTGATTCACGCAATACAAACCATTGGAGACCATTGGCTCTTCTGATATGAGACAGGTACCAATGCAGCGGTCATAGCAATGGTTCAACAAACACCCCGCTTGCGGCGGGGCTAAGTATTAATAAGCACTAGGCATCAATTGGCATTCAGGTGTAATTAGGCAATATTTAAAGAGATAAATAGCCAGTGAATTCAAACAGTGGCAAGATCGTAGAAATGATCAAGCAATGTCTTCTTATGCATAAACTTACGATTTGCGAGGGACCTCTCGGAATCTGTTTTGTACTGAAGTACACACATTGGCTGGCTGGTAGGTATACCAACTGATGCATCTTTGTTTGTGCTCGTTCACACTTGATCGATCAGGAGCTGAGATGACATCTTTACAGATTGAGAACATTTGCCTACGTGCAAGCCTCGAAATCAATGCAGCAATAGATGCTGACAAAAATCGACGTGATGTCAGCGGCAAAGCACATTTAACTGGGCATTTGTTGTCCCACTTTTTATTGACGATGACCTCATTAGGCGACTCAGTACGTCTTGACCTCTTGGTAGATCCAATGAAGGATCAACTGATAGAAGGTTAGAAACGACCACCGAGGTGATTAAAGAAGTTGCCCTCTTCTTCTACAGAGGAAACAAGAGCGACGAAATGATCAAATGAATATTTGTTCTTTTAATCGCTTCTTCGTGCGTCTTCTGGCTCAATTCCAGGCTCAAGATGTTTGGCCATGCACATCGTTACACAAACTCCATCGCTGAGGTCGCAACTTGTGATGCATTCAAAGTAAGCATCTACTGCCTGCCATCGTTCTGTGATTGATTTGAACTTGTGTTCATCCTTGAAGGCCCTCATCTCGCTCTCTCGACTGTGATGATTGATACGATGGTTTTTCTTTTCAAGCAAATTAAACATTGCAGAACAAGTAGTACCTAAGTGTTTTGGCTTATGCGGCTCAAGGGCCCTCGTCCCGAAGGAGCGGGTATGCCTGCTTCTTGAAAACCCCATTGAAAGCTGATTTTGGACTTATCCGCACTAGCTAGTCAGATCATTCCAATCCAATAATGCACGCAGCCAATGCGGAGATCTCATCATTAAAAACAATAATCATTCTCAAGTTTTATTAGCTAGAAGAGAGAATCATTTTCACTTTTACGCAATTATGTAACATTCATTCAATTTTGGGTTACGGCATGATTGTCTGCTGTTAGAAATATCCTATACGTAATAGGTCAATGACAGCGACTGTTGTTAAGTGTGCCTGCCTCAGTTGCACTTGTGAAGTGAGCAGCTCTTCTGCAATTTCCAGAAATGGCCAGAGCTTTTGTTCTGATTCCTGTGCAAACGGTCACCCCAATAATGAGCCTTGCCATGACGCTGCTGGAGCTTGTGGTTGCACTTGTGGTTCTTGACCACGATTAAGGGAGTGACATCCTTCTTTCAGCTCTCCCCATTTCGACCAACCCAATTCATTGCATGAACCTCAACCTCGGTAAAATGAGTGCTGCGTAGCTGGGCAACAAAGTTTTCATCAGCGCGATTTGCTGTTGATTCGCAATCAACTGACTACATCGCCCCAGCCGCTTAAGCAGCAACCTGGACAACAGAACTGCATCCATCGCCGTGATCACAACCGACGTATCTGAAACGAGGCAGAGGGGGACCTGGGTGGTTCTGTTTTCTAGGGGGATACGGCGGTATTGGAAGACAACTGTCTGAATGAACCGATGCGGTATTACTCGTTCTTCATTGCCCCCACCAAACAGGTTCGAAAACCCAGCCTTTAGAAGTCAACAACCAATCAGGCCAGCAGCTCATAGGTGTTGATCAAGCCGACTCAGACATCAATTCAGAGACATTTGGCATTGGGTCCTGTTTTCCATCAGCAATGGCTCGCGCACGGAGATAAAACCAGCTTTCGGTGTCTCCACTCGATTCCATCTTTGCTGCGATGGTTTTCCAGTTGTTGATTTCGGCTTGATCCATGGGGTTGTTTAAATCCTGCTTAATCTTGAAATTGATCGAAGTTATTGCGATTGCTCCAAGTCGTGATGAGCGTCTCCCGGCTCGAACCGGGTCAAAGACCTATTTGACTGAGGATCCCTTGACCAGTCAGCAGTTCGGTGCCCAAGCCAATAACAAAGCCCAGCATTGCTAAGCGGCCATTCCAGGTTTCAGCAAAGTTGCTGAAGCCGAATCGGGTTTGAGTTGAATTAGTCATGTCATTGATTGAGTGG
>QCVQ01000048.1 GCA_003210315.1 Synechococcus sp. AG-686-F08
GTGCTCTTTCCCATCTGCGGAAACCTTCCCGGCGACAGGCTGCCTTTGAAGAGCGGTGACGCCACCCTCAAGCAGCATGGCTTTGCGCGCGGCTTGCCCTGGCAGCTGGAGCTGCTCGATGACCAAAGCGGCGTGCGTTTGTGCTTAACCGATACGGACGAGACTCGTGCGGACTATCCGTTCCGCTTCATTGTGGAGATGGCGGTGCGGCCGGTGAATGGTGCCCTGGAGATCACCATCACGATTGCGAATGCCAATGAGGGCGGCGAGTCGATGCCGTTCAGTTTTGGTCTCCATCCCTATTTCAACGTGACGGATCTCAGTCGCACCAGGCTTGAAGGCTTGGCACCCCAATGCCTGAACCACCTCGTGATGTCAGAGGCTGAAACCGTAGGCCAACTCAGCCGATTGCCTGAGGGGGTGGATTTTCTCACCCGCCCTGCTGGACCGGTCACCCTGGTGGATGAGGCTGCGGGCACGCGTTTGCAGCTGCAGCATCAAGCGCCTATGGATCTCACGGTGGTCTGGACCGAGCCTCCTCGTGCGATGGTCTGCCTCGAGCCCTGGACAGGTCCTCGTCAGTCCCTGATTAGTGGGGACGGCAAGCTAGAACTCGCTCCTGGCGAGAGCCTTCAGCTCAACTGCCGCTATGCGGTGAGTTGAAAGGCGCGGCTACCCCAGGCAACCGTCCTCTTGAGAGCTGTTGTTTGGGGTCAAACTGACGCTTCACGGCTTCAATGAGAGGGCGGGATGGGGCATCCAGCCAGGCCGGTAGAGCTCCTGGCTGGGTTCCAGGTTGGATCAGCACGCTGAGCTGCCCTCCTAACGCGATCACCCGTCGCCTTAGGGCTTCGATTTGATACTCCGGTGCGGGAGAACCGTTGGGCTGCCAGGCCTCACCGCTGCCGGCACCAGCGGCGAGCTGCCAATGCCAGCCTTTTAGAGCAGTGCCTTCGCGCGAGCTAAACAACTGCTGGAGTTGGGCGGGGGGCAGACAAAGGCGCAGCAGCCAGAGCGGCTCTTCGCCTGAGGCAGAGCCTTCGCTGGCAAACCCTTCCGGTATGAGGTTGTCCCATGGCATGCGTTCGCTGCTCAGCCCCTGCTGGGCAGCGAGCCTCTCGAGTCGGTTGAGCTGGTCGACGACCGCAGCATCACTGATGCTGGCCACGCCCAGCAGGATCTTTGTGCCCTGGTCCGGGCGGAGCTGCCAATCGATCCACTCGGGGGTGAAGCTGCTGCCCACCACCTCGGCTCGGAACGCTTCGAGCTGGCTGATCTCACCCTCCAGGACCAGCTGAGCGCGGGGTTCACGAATCGGTTGCACGCGCAACGTGAGCCCGCTGATCAAGGCGAGGCTGCCCCAACTGCCGCAGAGCAGGCGCATCAGGTCGTAGCCCGCCACGTTTTTCACCACCCGGCCGCCGGCACGGGCACTCACCCCATCGCTGCGGATCAAGCTGATGCCAATGATCTGGTCGCGCACGCCCATGTGCCGTTGGCGTAAACCTCCGGATAGCCCTCGGGCGACGAGCCCACCGATCGTGCCTGCCGATGGCGGTGAGGCGATGGTGCTGCCCCAGGGCCAGTTGAGCGGAAGCCATTGCTGATGTTCTGCCAGGGCCGTCTGCAGGTCGGCCAGGGGCATGCCCGCATCCACGGTGATCGTGAGGTCATCCACCGCATGATCCACGACCCCAGACAGGTGGCGCATGCTCAGCACTGGCCCCGAATCAGCAGCGAGAGGAGGGCCCCAATGCAGCCGGCTTCCCATGCCGGAGGGCACCCAGGGCCGTCCTTCGGCATGCAGGTCGGCAATGAGTTGGCCAAGCTCCTCAACAGAATTGGGTGCTAGTACCGCTGTGGAGGACAACCCTTGTTCAGGCACGTGAGCGAACAGGCCAGATCAATACATCAACCGATCGTGCCATGAAGATTGTCGTAATCGACGACGATCCCACCGGTTCTCAGACGGTGCACAGCTGCCCGCTGCTGTTGCGTTGGGATCAAGCGGCCTTGCGTCAGGGGTTGAGGCATCCCTCGCCCTTGATGTTTGTGTTGGCAAACACGCGGGCTCTCACCCCTGAGGCCGCGGCATCCCGCAACCGCGACATTGTGGATGCTCTGGTGGTGGCGATGGCCGCTGAAGGCCTCCAAGACCATGACCTGCTGCTGGTGAGCCGCGGTGATTCCACCCTGCGCGGTCACGGCGTGCTCGAACCCCAGGTGCTGGCACAGGCCTGGGAGAAGCACTTCGCTGCGCTGCATGCCACCTTGCACGTGCCTGCATTCTTTGAAGGGGGGCGCACCACTGTGAATGGGGTGCATCTTCTGCATGGAGAGCCGGTGCACACCACAGCGTTTGCCCAAGATCGCCTGTTTGGTTACGGCACCAGTGATCTGGCGGAGTGGCTCGAGGAGAAGAGCGCTGGCCAGATCGCTGCAGATGCAGTCGTGCGAATTCCATTGGCGCTGCTGGAAGCAGAGCGCTCTGCAGATCTTTTGGAGTGTCTTGAGGCGCTTGAGCACAACCAATCTGTTGTGGTTGATGCGACCTGTCCTGAGCAGCTGCGGGAGCTTGGCGTCGCAATCCGCAGGCTGCAGGGGCGCAAGCGTTTCTTGTTCCGTTCCGCCGCAAGCTTTCTCAATGGCCTTGTGGATTCAGGACCACTGCCCTTGGGTCCTCAGCCCCTTGATGCCCGCGGCCTGGTGGGTTTGCGCCGCCGTGATCTGCACGGTCAGCCGCTGCCTGGGTTGGTGGTGGTGGGCTCCCATGTGACCTTGGCGGATCAACAGCTGAAATCTTTGCTGGCTAGCGAGCGTTGCCGCGGGATTGAGCTGCCGGTGGCCCGTATCGCCAGGGTGCTGGAGGGGGGATCTCCGGATTTCCTCCTGCACGATCTGGAGGGTGAATGGCGCAGTCAGTTGGAGCGAGCCTTGGAGGCGGGGCTAACGCCGGTGCTGTTTTCCAGTCGGGGTGAATTGGAGTTCGGAGCTGGTGCAGCGGCGGCTGCGCGGCGGCTGCGCTTTGGAATGGAACTGGCATCCTTGATGGCCCGTTTGCTGGCCGGGGTGGCACCGCGGCTTGGCTACCTGATCAGCAAAGGGGGCATCACCACCGGCACCCTCCTGGTGGAGGGGCTTGGCCTCGAAGCTGTTCAGTTGGAGGGCCAGCTTTTGCCAGGGTTGTCGCTGGTGCGCCCCAACGCTGGTCCCAGCGATCCAGATCCACTGCCGGTCATCACCTTTCCAGGCAATCTCGGTGAGCCAGGCACCCTCACCGAGGCATGGCGTTGGCTCGAGGGGCTTTAGGCCTTATGCGGCGTTGGGCGGAATGGCCCCACACCAGCGGAGCGGGCGAGCAGCTCCATGGGGTGCTCCACCTTGGGACCGTCTTGGCCGAGGTGACGCCTCAGTTGCAGGCTGCAACCGATGTTGGCGCTGGCCACAATCTCAGCTCCGGTGCTGCTGAGGTCATCGGCCTTGAGTTGGCCGAGTTCTGCGGCCTCGTCCGGTTGCACCAGGTTGTAGATGCCGGCACTCCCGCAACAAACGCCGGCTTCCGTGGCTTCTTTGAGCTGAAGTTGGGGAATGGCACGCAGCAACTCCCTGGGTTGGGCTGCGATCCCCTGGCCATGGATCATGTGGCAGGCGTCGTGATACGCCACCGTGCAGGGCAGCGGTGTGAGTGCTTGTTGAAACGACTCGGAAAGCCCCCGATCCGTCAGAAATTCATGCACGTCCAACACTGGCGCACTGAAGTTGGCTGCGCCATTGAGCAGCTCCCCATAGGCCTTCATGGTGTGCCCGCAACCGGAGGCGGCCACCAGCACGGCATCCAGGGCTTCATTGCGAAAGCTCTGCACCAACGCGCTTGCCAGCTCCTGGGTTTGTTGGAGTTGGCCTTGGTGATGGCTCGCCGCCCCGCAGCAACCTTGTTCGGCTGGAATCACCACGTCGAAGCCATTGGCTTGCAAGACAGCGACGGTGGCCTCGTTTACCCCAGGATCAAAGCAACGTTGGACGCAACCCAGCACCAAGCCCACCCGCCCGCGTCGCTCGCCTTGCGCCGGACTCACGAGCGGAAAACGATCGGCAAACCCCTCGGGAGATAAGGGAGGCAACAGCGCTTCCATCGCCTCCAGTTGCGGGCCCAGCAGCCGTAACAGCCCCGTTCTGCGCGCGAACCGCTGTAGCTCCGTGCCGGCATAGGCGCGCAAGGGCTGCAGAAGAGCGCGCAGGCGGTTGGGGTAGGGCAACACCAGCAGCAACAGCTGCCGGAAACTGGTTTGCCAGCTGCTGCGGAACTCAGGTTGGTTGAGCTTTGGGCGGGTCGCTTCAATCAGCTGGTCGTAACGCACGCCGGATGGACAGGCGGTCACGCAAGCGAAGCAGCCCAAGCAGCTATCGAAATGGCTGGCCACCGTGGCATCCATCTCCAG
>QCVQ01000049.1 GCA_003210315.1 Synechococcus sp. AG-686-F08
TGAAGCCCCTGTCGAATAGCAAGACTGAAAAAATTCATAACTATAGCTCTTCAAACTCTTATCATGAATCACCTCCAAACCCTCAGAAGATTTTCCTCGGATACAAGACCTCCAGTTGGCACTGGAGTGACTTCTTAGGGCATACTTTGGCCTCCCAGCAATCGAAGAGAGATGCTTTAGGGAATGATTTGTGAGCTTACAATCATTCATATTCCATATCCAATCTTGCCCGACCTTAATCGCGAGCGTTGAATCAGCGAAAGCAATACCCTGCTGAAATGAGACTAAATTAACGGATAATAATTATGGTTTTTAGCGTGAATCAACTGATCAATGGGAATTGACTTTGCAAACAGCGCAAGGTCTTGGTGAAGCCTAGATTCGGGTGTTTTTGGGATCAGGAACCTTATATTCCCTAGTTCACTCGCAAGCCTTTTCAAGGTTGGGCCATGAAAATGGTCCCAATGCAGATGGGTGATATAGATCAAAACCAATTTCTTTTGCTTCCAAACCTTCAACAGGCTCTCAAGACCTTCAGGCCTTGGGAAATTCCACCAAGACCTCCAATAGCACGACCCAAACAACCAGGGGTCACAAAGAAGAGAAACCTCTTTAAGCCTAATTTCACAACAGCTATGGCTATGAATCAAAAGCGAAACATCAACCTGCTGCTTACCAGCATTCATCTTTCAGACGCTTTGTTGTTCAAATCCTAGCGGAGTCGACTGCCTTATCGCCCATCGACTCCAATGAGCGTACAACCGAATGAATCAGCTAGAGACGAAGGACTTAATGAGCACTGAATCCAAGGTAAAGATACAACGTATACAAAACTATTTCTATCTCACTCGGCACAAATCTCCACTTCAAGTCTCAATGAAAGACAACAACTCTCGCCGCCAAAAGCAACATAAGTCCAAGCAATCAATTCATCAAGAATCCTGGCGAAAAGCAGCTAATTCCCTAGCAATTCCTGGCAACAAATGGTTGTCATTCGCACGTTCAACACCCACGCTGAACACCACCAACAGTTGTGTTGCGCCCTCAGGCTCACTCCACCAAGCGGCGTCATGCCTGGCCTGACTCATCCATCCCGCTTTACTCCAAAGACGGCTGTTCTCTGGCAGGCCTTCCCCAAGAAAACCATCCACCTGATTTTCAGGATCAGCGCTCCTCTCACCCTGATCTAAAGAACGCGCGAGCGCTGAACGCAAGCGGTGGCAAGCCGGAGGTGAAAGCAGACCATCGGTCATCACCGCCTCAAACAGCCGAGATACTGCAGCTGTTGTTAAGGCATTGCGATTGCAGTTGTTCTCTCCATAAAACCGATGCTCTCTCCCATAAGGTCCATCTCCCCAGGTTTTCTGGCAGCAGTTCACCCGTTCAAACTCAGCCCAACCAAAGTTTGACAACCACTCATTCACCAATTGACGCTGACGCTGCCAGCTCACCCAGGATTCGCCCTGCAGGTCTGGTCCACTGGACGTTCCTGTAAGAAAGTCCACCACTAATCCAGTGGCATCGTTGCTGGACAGAGCAATCATGTCATTAACGGCACGTCGTAACTCCGCCGTTTCGAGAAGAAGGCCCTTTTGCAGCCAAGCCTCCACCGCAACGGCGTAGACCAATTTCACAACGCTCGCTGGATAGAGCGGTTTCTGGTCAGCCCAGGCAGCACCCATTCCGCTTCCCGTCGACACGTTGGCTGGGTCGTAGCGCACCCAGTTCACGGCAATCTGCTCGTGCAATCCAGGGCGGCCTTGGTCAGCGAATCGATCAATCAAGCCGACGAGGTACTCCTGCATCGCCGGCTCGGCACGGTAGAACGCCATAGCCCTGGCATCAGTCAATGCCGACCCTAGGCACAGCGCTCACTCCTGAACAGCTACGCAAGGGAAGCTGTTGGACCTTGAGTGCTGATGTTCAAGGGTATGCGCGCAGCCATGGCAGCGGGTTGGCAACGCAAGCCTGTGCTGGTAGGGGATTTCGAGTTCTCAGCAATCCCCATCCGAGCGCAAGCCGCGTCAGAACAGCATTAATCGAGGATGGTTATCCCTGTTGGATGGCCATCGATGACCTCAACAGTCAGGCTTTAGTGCGCAGCAATTGGAGCCCTCGCCTACTCGACGCCGCAAGCATCCAAGAGCGCCTTGCGTTGGTGCTTCATTGGTTGAACAACGCTGCCCAGATCCCCAATACCTATCTATGGGGGGGCACGATCGGCCCGGATCTCGATTGTTCCGGCCTCGTGCAAACCGCCTTCGCCAGCCAAAGCATCTGGTTACCTCGAGATGCTTACCAGCAAGAACGGTTTTGCAGCCCCGTGGCGGTTCGCCCTGGGAATGATCAACTACTGCGGCCTGGAGATTTGCTGTTTTTCGGTACGGCACAGCGCTGCACCCACGTGGCCATTCACCTGGGACAAGGGCGCTACATGCACAGTTCAGGCCAAGAGCACGGCCGCAATGGGATTGGCATCGACAGCATCCATCCCTCAGACCAACACCCCGTGGCCTGCCACTACCGATCCGAACTTCGCGGAGCCGGCAGGGTGACGCGCTGCCACGACGGCACAACACTTCCTTGAAGAGATCCCTCGATGCCGGCTTAAGTTGCTCGCATCGCTCCACATCTGGATGTCTCTGAGCCCAGCAGCACCCTCAATCGCTTCCGCAAACGAGGAGAGCAGTCTCGACGTCTCCGTAGTGGTGCCGCTCTACAACGAAGAAGAGAGCCTGCCCGAATTGGTGGAGCAACTTCTCGCATCACTACGGCCCTCAGGTGAGCGCTTCGAGCTGGTGCTTGTGAATGATGGATCGTCTGATCAAACGGCGGCAGTGCTCGAACAGGTCAGCCAAGAGGTCCCAGAGCTCGTTGGCGTGCTTCTTCGCAAAAACTACGGCCAAACCGCTGCTATGGCAGCGGGTTTTGATGTAGCCCGTGGCCGGATCATCGTCAGCCTGGATGGGGATCTACAGAATGATCCAGCCGACATCCCCTTACTCCTAGCGAAGCTGCGAGAGGGGTATGACCTCGTGAGCGGTTGGCGTCATCAACGACAGGACGCTGAACTGCAACGCAAGCTGCCGTCGCGAATCGCCAACCGACTGATCGGCAGAGTCACAGGCGTGAAGCTCCATGACTATGGATGTTCCCTAAAGGCCTATGACCGGGCTGTTCTCTCCGACATGCGCCTGTATGGAGAGCTTCACCGCTTCCTGCCCGCACTGGCTTTCATCGAAGGCGCACGAATCACTGAAGTCAAAGTGAATCACCGGGCAAGGCAGTACGGCAGCAGCAAATACGGCATTGATCGCACATTTCGAGTGCTCATGGACCTTCTCACGGTGTGGTTCATGAAGCGATTCCTCACGCGTCCGATGTATGTATTCGGATTCGCTGGATTAATTGCGATTGCGTTGAGCGTGATTTCCAGCAGTTACCTACTGCTGATCAAGATCCAAGGAGCCGACATAGGCAACCGCCCCCTACTCACGCTGGCCGTGGTTTTGGGGTTGGCAGGGATTCAATTGTTTTGCTTTGGGCTCTTGGCAGAGTTGCTCATTCGCACCTACCACGAAAGCCAAGGGAGACCGATTTATCGCATCCGCGCCACGTTGCGCGGAGGTCGTACAGGCTGAGCGGGAGCAGGCTTCAACCCACCACGGTGCTTTTCAATCGCTGCTGCGGCTGCCTCGACCACTTGACTATCTGAATCATGCAGGCCTCGACGCAAGAGGGGAAGGACCGACGGGTGACCCCATTGACCCGCCAGCTTTATGGCCTGAAGGCGTAGATCTGGCCCGGCTTCCATCGATCGGCGAAGGGACTGCTGCATCGCAAGCCTTTCAGCAGAGGTGGAAGGAGGCTGCCAGGCGATAACGGGAGCATGCTCAGAGGTTTCTTCAACCCCCTCTTGCTGCACCAGCTCCACCTGAGCACGATTCAGGGCTACGACCTCCGAGACATCCGTACTACTCAGGAGTGGCTTACTAGGTTTTCGCCCCAGACCATAAAGAATGATGGCCAGAACAATGGTTGCAACACCAGCGAAAAGCTGAGTCATCAGATCAGGTGCTTAGGGACAAGCCGACAGAGGGTTGGATTGAACTTTTATTTCGCCAGGAAACCCTGGATGGGGAATGCCCAACATGGAG
>QCVQ01000050.1 GCA_003210315.1 Synechococcus sp. AG-686-F08
AGCCAAGGCGTTCTATCTGTTTAGTGCAGTGGGTATGTGTGCCAGCAGTAGTGAAGCGCGCAGGCAAATTAAAGGGGGAGCAGCACGCCTTGAGGGAGAAAAAATCACCGATCCCAATCAGGAATTTGGTTCGGCATCCGAATTGGAGGGGAAGGTGCTTCAGCTCGGTAAAAAGACATTTAGGCGTTTAGTGCCTTGATGTACTGCTATGACTGCCACGGTTCGAAACCGGAAAACACATGATTGATATGAAGTATTCACGCTCAATCTTTGGAGCATTGTTCACCTTTTTGGTTGGTGTGGGACTAACGGCACCAGCCAATGCCGGGATTAAGGATGAATATGATCGAGCTCAGGAGTGTGACTACAGCAAGGCTGAATATGGAAGCGATGTTGGCGTGTTTGATGAGGTTAAGGTGAGATTTTGCATCAGTGAAGATCGTCGTTTTGTTATTTACGTAATGCGAAGCGGTAAGTCATGGGCTTTGCCGTTCGATCGTGATTATCGCCAGGCTGGAGTTTTGAGCTTAAACACAATTGAGGACGACAAATTAGTTCACTATTCCAAGAAAAAAGGTGTCGTGGAGCGCGTGATTTTGGGAAGAAAACGTACAGAAAGGCCGGTTTTGTATTGATGTCTCATCGACTTGGGCTGTGAATTGAATTGCTGACATCTCGTTGTGTATTGCCTATTGCGGCAGGATTGGCAGAGGGCCCCTGTTGGTGGACTGAGGGAAAAGTTCTCCTATGGGTTGATATAGAGGCTGCGAAAATTGGCCTCTTTGATCCTGCAACAGGCAACAATGATTTTTTACATCTTCCAGCCCATGTGGGTGCGGTTGTTCCCACATCGGTTGGAGATTTGCTTCTAGCCACAGCAACGGGGTTTATGAGGATGGATCCGAATAGCGGGGCTGTGACTTTGTTGTCTGATCCTGAAGTCGATCGTCCTGGTAATCGGTTTAATGACGGTAAATGTGATCCTTGGGGGCGTTTTTGGGCAGGCACGATGGCCTACGACTTCGAGCCGCGGGCAGGAGCTCTATGGCGGCTGGATGGTGATGGAGGCATCACGTGCCAACGCAGCCAGCTCACGATTTCCAACGGACTGGCTTGGAGCCAAGACCGTGGAACGCTCTATTTCATTGATTCGCCAACGCTGCGTGTGATGGCCTTCCCTCTCACCGGTACCGGTGAGATTGCGGGAGAACCCACGATCTGTCTCCAGATCCCAAAAGATTGGGATGCTCTTCCGGATGGCATGTGTATTGATGCCGAGGGAATGCTTTGGATCGCGCTGTTTGGTGGTGGGGCGGTGACGCGCTGGGATCCATTCAGCGGCCAACTGCTCGAACGGCTGGAGTTGCCTTGTCGTCAGGTGACCTCCTGTTGTTTTGGCGGCCCCAACTTGGATCAGTTGTTTGTCACGACCGCGAGAAGGGGGATGGACCCTGCTGCAATCAAGGTCGAGCCATTGGCTGGTGGCTTGTTTCAAGCCGATGTGGGTGTACAAGGTTTGCCTGCCGATTGTTTTCAAGTGGCGGCTTAATCCGAGGTGTTGCTCATGACCCATCACGATGAGGTCCGTGCGGAGACGGTGTGTGGCTTCCTCTTCCTCGGCTGAATCAGCTGAACGGATCATCGTGGCCCTCGACGGCATGGCCCCTGATCAAGCGCTTGCTTTCAGTGCGCGGGTGCAGGGATTGCGCTGGGTGAAGGTGGGGCTGGAGCTATACGTCCAGGCGGGGCCAGAGGTCGTGATGCAGCTGCGGGACAAGGGCTTGCGGGTGTTTTTGGATCTCAAATTTCACGACATCCCGGCCACGATGGCTGGGGCCTGCCGGCGGGCAGCAGCGCTGGGGGCTGAGCTGATCACCGTGCATGCCTGTGCGGGCAGCGAGGCATTGCAGGCGGCGCAGGCCGCGGCGGTGCAGGGGGCGCAGAGTGCAGGACTGGCTACTCCGACGCTTCTGGCGGTCACGGTGCTCACCAGCTGGGAAGAGCAACGGCTGCAAAGGGAGCTGGCGACCGAGCAAGGCATCGCCGATCGGGTCTCACAGCTGGCTCAAATGGCGGCAAAAGCGGGAGTTGGTGGTTGCGTGTGTTCACCGTTGGAAGTGGCTTTTCTAAGAGCTCAGCACTCCAAGCCATTCGCACTGGTGACACCAGGTATTCGCCCTCACGGCAGTGCGGTAGGAGATCAGGTGCGAGTCATGACGCCTTCAGATGCGATCGCTGCCGGAGCCTCTCAGCTCGTGATCGGTCGGCCGATCACGCAATCTGAGGATCCAACTGGTGCGTTTGCGCAGTGCTGCGCTGGGTTGACGACGTAAGTCATGCATCCGTGAACTGTCCTTTCAGCTGGATTTTCAATCCTGCTGGCCGACTTTGGGCTCGCTGCCTTCGAGAATCCTTGAAAGGTTGCTGCGATGCCGCCAGAGCACCAGGCCCATGGCTACAAGCGCTATCAGGATGTAGGAACCGATGCCTGAGAAGCGGATCATCAAGAGGGGCAGGCTGACTGCGGCCAACACACTGGAAAGCGAGACGATGCGGAAGAGCCAAAGCGTCAGCAAAAACACTCCAAAACTGGCCAGCCCCACGGGCCAGGCCAGACCGAGAAACATGCCGAAGCCTGTTGCTACTGCTTTGCCGCCCTTGAAATTCAGCCATACAGGCCAGATATGGCCAGCCAAGGCGGTCAGTCCTGCTAGCACCTGAATCCAATCACTTTGGCCAAAAGCGCGGGCCAGCAAGACAGCGGCGGCTCCTTTGCCAACATCGATCAAAAAGACGACCAAGGCGGGACCTTTGCCCACTTGCCGCAGCACATTGGTGGCTCCCGTGGAGCCTGAACCGAGTTCGCGTAAATCAATGCCTTTGAGCCAGCGTCCTGCAAGCCAGCCACTGGGGATTGATCCGAGTAGGTAGCCGAGGATTAGAGAAAAGAAACCCATCAGAGCAGTTCGTCGTCGTCGTCGTAGATCTCGCCAGGTCCAGCCGCAAAGGCCATCCACAGCGGAAACTGAAGCACGGGGATGTCGACGACGCGCTCAGCGGCATCGATCAGGATCAGCGGCACCTCGCCGCGTTCCTCAAGGCGGTCAGCCCGCTCAACTAAGGCATCACCACGCTCAAACAGCACGATCCCGCTGTTGGGACCAAAATCTTCTCGGCCTAATCCGAGGGCATCTTGCAAGCCGCGCCGCCATTCGCCAAGTCGCTCTGGCTGTCCTGCCAGAACCAGGGTTTGGAACTGATCGCCATAGAGATCGCTGAGAATGGCGATCAGGGCACTACCCACCAACACGTTGCGTGGGCGATTCCCACGACTGGACTGGGCTCCCCGTCCGCCCTGGTTGAAAAACCAGTCCTCAACTAGGGCAATATCGCTGTGGTCGAGGCTGCGACGCAGCTTCCAGGGATCGGCATAGAAGTCGGGTTGCTCGGCAAAACGCTCAAGGTTGGAGCGAATCAACGCTTCGTCGGGCCGGAAGGTGTCAGCAATCGCAGGTGATGGATCTGCAATGTTGCTCCCTTCTTGGGTGCTAGGAGCCTGTTGATCCAGGGGAGACGGCTGCACTACAACCGGCTGGGACACTAGCTCCAGCTGCTCGACTGACTGAGCCATGCCCTGAAGCGCACCGCTCAGATACTCCTGGAATCCCTTCACCCGCCGAGCAATGGCATCGGATTGGCCCACGAAGCTTCCTGCAATCTCCTGTTCAAGCTGCAATTTGCGTTGATTGAGGCTTTCGATGTCTTGCTGCAAGGCATCGCGACGCTGCTGCAGCTCGTTCAGGGCGAGGTTGATCCAGGCATCGCTACCTGCGTCTGTTGATGGTTCTGCAGCAGGATTGTCACTCTCTGGTGCTTCGGGT
>QCVQ01000051.1 GCA_003210315.1 Synechococcus sp. AG-686-F08
GCACAACAACAGCAGAAGCCGATGGAGCTTCAAGTGGATGCCAACGGTGGCTGGAGTCTTGATGAGGCAAAGGCGATGCAGGGGGTACTGCATCAGGCAGGGGTGGTGTTGTTAGAGCAGCCCATGGCAGCAGTTCTCGATCCTGATCGAGATGCGGCAGCCTTTGCGGCGCTCAAGCCCCATTGCGCCATGCCTCTTGTGGCTGATGAGAGTTGTTGGGATCTGCAAGATGTATTGCGTCTTGCCCCTCACGTCGATGGGGTGAATCTCAAGTTGCTGAAAAGTGGAGGGCTCAGTGAGGCTTGGCTGATGGCTCAGGTGGCTCAGCGGTTGGAGCTGGATCTGATGATTGGCTGTTATTCCGACAGCCTCTTGCTGAATGGGGCGGCCGCCCAGCTGCTCCCCTTAATCCGCTGGCCTGATCTCGACAGCCATCTCAATTTGGTCGATGACCCCTATCAGGGGCTTCCCTTGTCAGGAGATCAAATGCGAGCACCAGCTGCGGCTGGACTCGGCATTACCCGCGCATGATCGCGATCACAAACACCGCTTTTTTGCGTTGTCGCTGAAAAGTCTTGCTAATTCGCCATGGAATTGGAGTGAACAACCACTGTCCAGAGGGGTTTGAACAGATGCCTGTGCTGCTGCTTCAGCACGGTGGTCTTACCTCCCTCACGGGTAAGACAGGCCTTGCACTGTTGCGACATCGACGGGGGCCGATTGCCGCTGTCATTGACCCTGATCATGCCCAGGGCTCCCTGGTTGAGATCACAGGGATTGATCGCCCTGTGCCGATCGTGCGCGATCTGGCTGCGGCCATGACGCATCGCCCCGCAGTCGCCGTGGTGGGCTTGGCTCCTTCCGGTGGAGTTCTGCCCGCCCCTCTGCGACGGGATGCTTTGGCTGCGCTGCAGGCCGGGTTAAACCTGGCAAGTGGCTTGCACACGCAGTTAGGAGAGGACCCCGAATTCAAGGCGGCCTGTCATGCCGGGCAATGGATCTGGGATTTACGCCGGGAGCCCCCGACTGTGCAGGTGGGTCACGCTCGCGCTGCCGCGCTCTCCTGCAAGCGCGTTTTAGCGGTGGGGACGGACATGGCAGTTGGAAAGATGAGTGCTTGTTTGGCGCTGCAAGCGGCAGCAGAACGGCATAAGACGGTGTGTCGGTTTGTGGGAACCGGGCAAGCTGGAATCCTGATCAGCGGCCGGGGCGTTCCTTTGGATGCGGTGCGGGTGGACTACGCCGCTGGTGCGGTGGAAGCGGCTGTTTTAGAGGCGGGGACGGGGTTGTCAGAGCAGGATTTGTTGGTGGTGGAAGGGCAGGGTTCGCTCTGTCACCCAGGTTCGACTGCCACCCTCCCCTTGATGCGTGGCAGTCAACCAACGGCATTGCTGATGGTGCATCGGGCGCTTCAGACCACGATCGGGCGTTTGCCTGAGGTGCCCCTGCCTCCGCTGCAGGAGTGCGTCAGCCTTTGTGAATCGCTTGCCGCGATCGCGCGGCCGCGAGGCTCAGGACCTGCTCCGAAAGTCCAAGCCCTTGCCCTCAATACCGCAGGGTTATCGACCGAGGAGGCGCAAAGATCCATCCGCTCTTGTGAAGATGCCTTAGGCCTTCCGTGCGACGACCCCATCCGCAACCAGGCAGACGGCCTACTCGAGGTCTTTCTTAATCGTTGAGGGCGGATGAGGGGATTCGAACCCCCGGATGGCGGCACCACAAGCCGCTGCCTTAACCACTTGGCGACACCCGCCGTGTCGGGTAAGAATCTACCAATTCACCAAACTTCTTCAGGAGACGCTCATCGGTCCTTCCCGCAAGCCATCGGCCAATGCAGTAGCCGCCGTTTTGGCACTGGCCGCCTCTGGTGTGGCACTCGCCTTCACCAATCCCTCCCCTGAGGACTTCAAGAGCTATGCGGGCGGCCAACTCGTCTCCGTGATCAGCGACGAGTTATGTGGGGGTGGACTGCCTTTGGTGTTGCAGCTTTGGGTGAAAGATTGCCCGCGCTTGATACGTGATCAAGAGCCAGCGTTAGCGGAGCTCGCTGGTCAATTCAGCAGTCGTCTCAACCTTGGCTTGGCCAGTTTGTACACCACTGAGCTGGGTGGACAGGACTTACTTCCCACTTTTCGACTTCCTGAGTATTCGGTCACGACTCTCGGAATCGCAGGTCAATTTGTCATCCTTCAATCCAAGAGTGACGCTGGCAAGATCAAATGATTCCTCTTTTTGGAGATGGCACGCTCAGTGCCTGGATTCCAAGGGGACTGGTTGAGCTGGGTGATGAACGGGTTGGGTCGCCAGCACCGATCACACGCTCCGATGGTCTATGTGCCTTGAAGGTGTCCTGGCGTGACGGACGGATTGTGCAAGTCCAGCCTCTCGTTGAGGGGGCAGAGGAACCGGATCAGATGTTGCTTCCGCGTTTGCTGGAACCGCACGCGCACCTCGATAAGGCGTTTAGCTGGAGCCGCTATCCCAACCTCAGTGGCACCTATGCCGGAGCGATGGCGGCCAATCTCAGGGAACATCAGACCAGAACCGTAGAGGTGGTTCAAGAGCGCTTCGAGCGCGCCATGGAATTGATATGGCGCCATGGTCTGCGCGCTGTACGCACCCATATCGACAGCCTTGGTCCTGGGGCCCAGTGCAGCTGGGACGCCATTCTTGATGGAGCCTCCCGTTGGCAAGATCGGGTCACGGTTCAGCCGGTTGCCCTGGTTCCTGTTGAGCATTGGGGCACCTCAGAAGGGGAACAGTTGGCGGCTCGAGTGGCAGCGTCCGGCGGCCTGCTCGGTGGAGTGATCTCCCCGCCCTGTTCTGGTCGTGCACCCCGCCAGGCACTGAAACACCTTTTAGCGCTGGCCGACCGGCATGGATGTGGGGTCGATTTGCACATCGATGAAGCCAGTTCTGAGCCGGCAGCAGGCTTGTTTCAGCTGATGCGCGTCCTTAAGCGGATGACCGCTTCAGTGCCGATCACCTGCAGCCACGCCAGCAGCCTGTCGCTCCTTAAACCCTCTGCGTTGCTGCGGCTTGCTGAACGGATGGCGCTGCATAACATTCGCGTGGTGGCTCTCCCCCTCACCAATGGCTGGCTTCTCGGTCGGCAAGATTTCGCTACGCCTCTGCGGCGACCCTTGGCGCCGATTCGTCAGTTGCAGCGTGCTGGGGTGTGTGTGGCCGTCGGCGGGGACAACGTGCAGGATCCATGGTTCCCGGCTGGCAACTTTGACCCTTTGGCTTTGATTGCAGCAAGCCTGGCTCAGGCCCAGCTGGCTCCCTGGGAGCGCTTGGGTCTTTCGCCCTTCACAACGGCGGCCGCGCGCTTGATGGAGATGGAGTGGGACGGGGTCATCCGGGTGGGTGCACCGGCTGATGCGATGCAACTTCCCGTTCACAGCTGGGCGGAAGCCTTGGCGACACCTCCGGAGCGTCGGTTGTTGGTGCGTGGGGTATGGGTGCAGGATTCAACCTGAGGACCATCACCACCACCTCCATCACAGCAGTCTTTTTTCAGTTACAGCACCCCCTCACTTCCAGCCAGTCCTGAAGCGCCATGGTTTTCGATGCTTTGCACAACGAGCTGGCAGCCATTGCCGACCTCAGTTTGCTCACGAGTCCAGCGGATTTAGATCGCTATTCCCGTGACGCTTACGACTACTCACCAGTGCTGCGAGAAC
>QCVQ01000052.1 GCA_003210315.1 Synechococcus sp. AG-686-F08
ACAAGGACTTGCTGCGATTGAGGGCAAACCGAACGATTTAACTGTTGTCACCAAGAGCGGGGATCGACTTCCCTGTGGCGGGGTCCTCTTGGCGACAGGTCGTCAACCATTCCTTTCAGGCCTAGGCCTCGAGGCTGCTGGCGTGCTGGTCGAGGGGCGACGTATTCCAGTCGACGCAGATCAAGCCACCAATCTTGCTCATGTTTTTGCTGTTGGAGATGTGACCGATCGCATTTGTCTTACCCCAGTCGCGGTGGATGAGGGACGTGCCTTTGCGGACAGCGTGTATGGAAGCACTCCGAGGCAGGTGCAGTACGACTTAGTGGCGAGTGCTGTTTTTAGTCAGCCTGAGCTGGCCACCGTGGGTTTATCGGAAGAGGAAGCAATCGCCAAGTTCGGTGCGGATCAGGTTGTGGTTCATCGTGCGCGTTTTCGCTCCATGGCTCAGGCTTTGCCTAAACAAGGCCCCCGTTGCTTGTTGAAGCTGGTTTTGGAGGCCAGCAGCGAGAAGGTGCTGGGATGTCACATGGTTGGTGAGCATGCCGCTGAAATTATCCAGATGGCTGCAATCGCTGTGGGGATGGGTGCGACCAAGGCCGATTTTGATCGCACCATGGCCCTGCATCCGACGGTTTCAGAGGAGTTTGTGACGATGGCCTGATCCCTTTCGTCCTTCGGTTGCTTTAAGTCATGCGCTGGCTGAGCGTGTCAGCTAGCCGCAGGGCTAAGGCGATGGTGGTCAGACCTGGTCCAACACTGGGACAGCTTGGGAAGACGCTCGTGTCGGCAATGTAGAGATTGTCGAGTTCATGGCACTTGCCTGTGGCATCGACCACGGAGGCCGCTGCATCGGTGCCCATGCGACAGGTCCCGCATGCGTAGCCCACAACGCTTAAGGGCGCTTCGCCCCGGGGGTGGGTCGGCGCAGTACTTACCACCCGAGTAAGTGGGTCGGCTTCAATCGCTTTGAGGGTGTCAATCCAGCGATAGACCAAGCGATCATGGGCTTCACGGTTGTTATGGATGTAGTTGATGCGGATCTGATCGTTGTTCAGCCACACCTTGTTGTGAGTGTCGGGTAGGACTTCAGACATGGCCCACCAAGCCACCGAGCGGGACGCCAGTCGCTCCAGCCCAAAATCAGGAATCATCTTGCTGACGAGGGACAGTACCGGTGGTGACTCCGCAAACAGGGCGTCCTGCAAGACGCCTCCCGCGGCCTGAATGTGGCCGAGCGGGAAAGAGACGTTTTTGTCGCCCCAGTAATAGTCATTGATGCCGAGTGAACGCGCATAACGGCCGTCGTTGCGTTCGGTCGCGAGCTGCAGGATCGAGGTGAGTTGCAGATTCATCAGGTTGCGACCGACCTGGTCGGAGCCGTTGTTGAGTCCGCGGGGGTGATGGCTGGAATGCGATCGCAGCAGGATGGCCGGAGAGTTGATAGCTCCGGCGGCCAGCACGACGAGATCTGCTTTGAATAACCATGTTTCTCCTGCCACATCAGCTTCAACACCTTTGACGGAGCTGCCGAGTGGATTCACGTGCAACCGCTTCACGGTGGCTTGCGTTCGAATTTCTAATTTGGAAGGATCAGCTTGGTCAATGCCGTACAGCTGAGAATCTCCACTCGGATCGTCTTGGCTCGTCGACCAGCTCAGGGGTAGGTCATAGGGCTGACATCCCTGACGTTTGAGAGCTTCTCGCAGGGGCTCAAGAAAGGGGACCAGTGGTTTTGGCTCATGCTCAAAAGGGGCAGAGCGAGCTGGTTCGGTTGGGTCGATTCCTGAGCGACCGTGGACGCGGTAAAGCTTTTCAGCTGCGGTGTAATAGGGGGAAAGCTGGTCGTAGTTGATGGGCCAGGACTGTGAAATCCCTTCTTGCAAGGGGACTTCACCAAAATCCTTTTCGCGCATGCGCTCCAGAACGGCGCCCCAGATCTTGGTGTTGCCGCCGAGCGAGTAGGTGGTTTGTGGTGCAAACGGATCACCGTCGGGTCCAAACCAGCGCTCATTCCTGGGGTGATAGCGATCTTTGCGGAACAGATCCACATCGGCCACATTTTGATCTTCGAGAGCCATGGCCTCTCCTCGCTCGAGCATGAGCACGGAGTGCCCCTGTTGGCTCAGGGCACCAGCAAGAGTTCCACCACCGGCACCACTGCCGATGATGATCACGTCGTAATGGCGGTCGTCGATGATCATGATTGAAAGAATGAAGGCCGATCTGAAAAATCAGATGGTTTAGGTCGTGCGTTGCCAGACGTAGATCAACAGGTAAAGAATGATCCAAATAACATCTACAAAATGCCAAAAAAGACTGATTGAGGTGACACCCATGTCACCTTTCTCATAGTTATTGGGCCTGAAGGATCGAAGCAACATCAATCCCATTAGTAAAATGCCTGTTATCACATGCAGGCCGTGAAAACCCGTGAGCAGAAAAAATGTGCCGCCAAAGACTCCGCTGCTTAGTCCAAACTGAAGTTCGGACCATTCCACATATTGTCCATAAACGAAATAGGTTCCCATCGCCATTGTCAGAAACCATAAGGCTCGAAAGCCCCAAAGATTTTTCTGATGTAAATAGCGTTCTGCAAAATAGGCTACAAAGCTTGAACTGACCAGCACGATTGTGTTGATCAAAGGCATGCGTGTTTCGAGCCCTTCCACTCCTTCAGGGAGCCACTCTGGAGCGGAGATCTTTAATAATGCAAAGCCAGTGAAAAAGGCGAGAAAGATGATGCTTTCTGAACACAGGAAGATGATAAAACCTGTGAGATTATGGCCATCATGTTTGATGTGGCCCGGTTGATGATTGAGGGGGACGTCAGGATTAGTTGTGGTCATTGATTCAGGCCTCCATGGAGCGACGGATATAGAAGTCCTGGTCTTCGACTAAGGGCTTGCCCAAGCCGTAGCCATAGGGCTCGCTGATGACTGTGGGAACGTCATCCTCGAAGTTTTCGGCTGGAGGTGGTGAAGGTAATAACCACTCCAGACCAATGGCATTCCAGGGGTTGGCAGGCGCTTTAGGACCTCGGGCCCAGGAGCTCACGATGTTGAGAATGAAGGGGATGGAGGCCACGCCAAGCATGAAGGCTCCAATGCTTGCAATCACGTTCCAGATGGCAAATTCGGGGTCATAGGAAGCCACCCGTCTTGGCATGCCTAATAGTCCAGCCCAGTGCAACGGTAGCCAATTCAGTGTGGCTCCAATGAATGTCAATACAAAGTGAACTTTGCCCAGTCCTTCGTAATACATGCGGCCCGTAAATTTTGGGAACCAGTGGTATATGCCTGCGAAAATTCCAAAGCCAATGGTGTTGAAAATGATGTAGTGAAAATGAGCAACGACGAAATAAGTATTGCCTACGTGGATGTCAATGGGTGCTGTACCAAGCATGATCCCAGTAATGCCTCCGAAGATGAAATTTATAATTCCACCAAGTACAAAGAGCATGGGTGTGCTTAGTCTGATTTTGCCTCCCCAAAGGGTTCCAAGCCAAGCAAAGACTTTGACTCCAGTTGGCACAGCTATCAGCATGGTGGTCACTATGAAAATGTTTCGCATCCACTGCGGTGTTCCGGAATAGAACATATGGTGAACCCAAAC
>QCVQ01000053.1 GCA_003210315.1 Synechococcus sp. AG-686-F08
TTTTCAAATGGCTCTCACAATTTAAATCCTTAACAAGCAAAGCTGAAGTCCGAAGCTTTCCCAACACTTCAAAGGGAAGAAGGGAGTACATCAAACGGCCTAAATCATCAGCATTACCGCCTCTATTCCGGGGCCAAAAAGCCTGGAAGAGTTTATTGCATACATATTCAAAAGCTTAAATACCATCGTCTCATTAACTTCTGGAGACCAAGAGAAAGGCGTTAGGCTCAAATCTCAGGAGGGCTTAGCAGGCCGAATCAAGATCAAACAGCAAGCTCATTACAAACAATCAAGCTGTTCACGCTAATCATTTAATTCAAAGAAAAGGCGAGAAAACTTTTATGGGTTTGATTAGAGTTTAGCATCTTGGCAATATAAACAAACGGATATAAAAAGTGCAATGAAAGCAACCCATTGGGGAGCGTGCAGTGACACCTCTCGATCGATTGCCTTACATGACTAAAAATCACTTGCGAACTGCCTCCAGCACTGCCAGATAAAGGTCCTCATCAATCTCGCGAATGTCGTATTCCGTAGGCATGGCGCCATGGTGATGCTCATGCACTACGGTCCAACACTTGCGTTCCACATCACTGAGCTGAGCTCCATAAACGGCGTGCACACGCTCAACAAGTTCTGACACCAAAGCTTGGTTAGTTGCCATTGTTACGTCCCAGTCGTCGTTAAGGATCGGCTGACCCTACAAGTACAGGTCGGTAAGCCGCAGACTGGGGCAAAGACCGACCGATCTGGATCGGTTCTCCGCTCTACAAATACGAAACATCCACATACGGTTCCAATCAATAAAACGTAGAAAAAGCAATGCAACCCACAGCAGAACAATTCACCGAAAAAGCCTGGTCCACGATCACTTCAGCCCAACAGCTAGCCCAGAACCGCCGGCATCAACAACTTGAAAGCGAACACCTGCTGAGGGCTTTGTTGGACCAAGACGGATTAGCGGGCCGAATCCTAGATAAGGCCGGAGTTTCTCCACCAGCTCTAAAGACAGCTGTGGACGCCTATCTCAGTCAGCAACCATCACTCACCAACGCTCCGGACTCGGTGTTTCTTGGCAAAGGCCTCAATGCATTGCTCGATCGGGCTGAAACGCTGAAACAAAGTTATGGCGATAGCTTTATTTCGATTGAGCATCTGCTGCTGGCCCTCGCCGACGATGGCCGCTGTGGCCGTCAGCTTCTTAGCCAAGCTGGCACCGATACCTCACGTTTAAAAACCGCCATTAATGCCGTGCGTGGCAGCCAGAAAGTGACCGACCAAAACCCTGAGGGAACCTACGAATCTCTTGAAAAATATGGTCGTGATCTGACCAGCGCTGCCCGCGACGGCAAGCTCGATCCAGTTATTGGTCGCGATGAAGAAATCCGGCGAACCATTCAAATCCTCAGCCGCCGCACCAAAAACAATCCTGTGCTGATTGGTGAGCCAGGGGTGGGCAAGACAGCGATTGTGGAAGGGCTGGCCCAACGGATCGTGAATGGCGATGTACCTCAAGCACTGCAAAATCGTCAACTGATTGCTCTCGATATGGGAGCACTGATCGCTGGAGCCAAATATCGCGGTGAATTCGAGGAGCGACTCAAAGCCGTGCTCAAGGAGGTCACCAACTCCGAAGGTCAGATTGTCTTGTTCATCGATGAAATTCACACCGTGGTGGGTGCAGGTGCCACCGGTGGTGCCATGGACGCCAGCAACCTGTTGAAGCCCATGCTTGCGCGAGGGGAACTGCGCTGCATCGGTGCAACGACCCTGGAAGAACACAGGCAACACATCGAGAAAGACCCCGCTCTTGAACGTCGCTTTCAGCAAGTGCTGGTCGATCAACCCACCGTGGAAGACACAATTTCGATTCTGCGAGGCCTTAAAGAGCGCTATGAGGTGCACCACGGCGTCCGCATTGCTGACAGTGCGCTTGTTGCAGCGGCCGTTTTAAGCAGTCGCTACATCGCCGATCGCTTTCTTCCAGACAAAGCAATCGACCTTGTGGATGAATCAGCCGCCAGGCTCAAAATGGAGATCACCTCCAAACCAGAGGAGATCGACGAGATCGATCGCAAAATCCTGCAGCTGGAGATGGAGAAGCTCTCATTAGGACGCGAGTCTGATGCGGCAAGTCAAGAGAGACTGCAGCGACTGGAACGCGAACTTGCTGAATTGTCCGAACAGCAGAGCACCCTGAATGCTCAATGGCAGCAAGAAAAAGGTGCCATTGATGAGCTCTCTGCTTTGAAAGAAGACATCGAACGTGTGCAGCTTCAAGTTGAACAAGCCAAGCGGAGTTATGACCTCAACAAGGCTGCGGAGTTGGAATACGGAACACTCGCTGGACTTCAGAAGCAATTGCTTGCGCAGGAACAAGCATTGGCTGAAACCGATGACACTGCAGACAAATCACTGCTGAGAGAGGAGGTCAGCGAAGACGACATCGCTGAGGTGATTGCGAAGTGGACAGGTATTCCCGTTACGAAGCTCGTGCAATCAGAGATGGAAAAACTGCTCAAACTCGAGGATCAACTGCATCAACGCGTCGTGGGACAACACCAAGCCGTAACAGCAGTAGCTGACGCCATCCAGCGATCTAGAGCCGGACTGAGCGACCCCAATCAACCCATCGCAAGCTTTTTGTTTTTAGGGCCCACCGGAGTAGGCAAAACAGAGCTATCAAAAGCATTGGCGGCGCAACTATTTGACAGTGAAGATGCCTTGATTCGCATCGATATGTCGGAGTACATGGAGAAACACACAGTGAGCCGATTGATCGGAGCACCTCCTGGATACGTGGGATATGAGGCTGGTGGACAGCTCACTGAAGCTGTGCGGCGGAGGCCTTACGCCGTGATCTTGTTCGATGAAGTGGAAAAAGCCCACCCGGACGTTTTCAACGTGATGCTCCAGATTCTCGATGATGGTCGTGTCACCGATGGACAAGGACGAACTGTTGATTTCAGCAATGCTGTGCTCATTCTGACGAGCAACATTGGCAGTCAGTCCATCCTCGACTTAGGAGGTGATGACGACCAACACCAAGAGATGGAGAGCCGGGTCAATGACGCTCTACGTAGCCACTTCCGCCCAGAATTCCTCAATCGAATCGATGACACCATCATTTTCCACAGTCTTCGTCGCGATGAATTGCGCCTGATTGTTGACCTACAGGTGGAACGATTACGACAACGCCTCAGCGAGCGCAAGCTGGATCTCAACATCAACGAAGAAGCGACTGACTGGTTAGCCAACGCCGGCTATGACCCCGTTTATGGTGCGAGGCCCCTCAAGCGAGCTATTCAGCGCGAACTGGAAACGCCGATTGCAAAAGCGATTCTTGCAGGTGCTTATGAGGAAGGCAGCAGCATTCACATTCGTGTGAAGGAAGAACGCCTAAACCTGATCTAAAAGCACGCTTTAATTAGCG
>QCVQ01000054.1 GCA_003210315.1 Synechococcus sp. AG-686-F08
GGAAGACATCATCGCGGCTCCACCTGTGGGGAGCTCGAAAGCTTGCTCGCTCTTGCTGGTCCAGGTGATGGCGTACTTTTCTTCCGTTTCAGCGGAATTAAGCAGGCCGCCGGTGCTGCCGATGTACTGGGGGAGCTGACCGGTTAAGGCGGATGCTGTCATAGCTGTCCTCGAAATTCGGCATGCCGTGATGCAAAAAAATTAGCATCGCGGTTCGGGCCTGATCGCCCTTCTGGCCTGGAATCTTCACACCCGTCAACAATGCGGGGCTAAAGGGAAAAACACGGTCAAACCGCGATCTCGTCTCTGGGTGAGCCGGCCACCTAGTCGGGCCAGTAAGCGCCTGGTAGCGGTCTGACTGAGTTGCAAACTTCCGGTGTCTGGATTCCAGCTCAGTACGGGGCCAAGTTGGGCGATTGGTTCTGGACTGGCGAGCCCTTCTCCACGTTCTGCAGGACTTTGGCCGTGCAGTTGCAACTTGAGACGAGCTCCAGCGGGTTGAAGGGTGAGAATGAGCTGGCTTCCACTGGGAAGGCCTCGACTGCAACGATCCACCAAGCCTCCCAGCATCGGTTCCAGGCGACTTGGATCGCTCAGAACGGACGGAAGATTGCTGGCGATTGAAAGGGTCAGCTCAATGCCCCGTCGCCCTAACTGCTGTTCCCAGGAGGGCGTTAACAGGCTGATCATGCTGCCTAGATCGGTTTGAGCCAGAACAGACGGGCCTTCTGGCTGGCGTTGTAGCTCTGCGGCCTGAAAGATCAGGCCGAACCGGTCAATTTGTTCGCTGCATTCGGTGTCGATCATTTCAAGGCGCTTGATGGCGGTCTCGGGCAAGTCATTGCGCCGCAGCAAAGATCGGATCAGGGTGCGAATCGTTGAGAGAGGAGTCCGCACTTCGTGGGCGATTGCCTCAAGCAAGGACAACTCTTCATCGGCCTTGTTCGCCGCTGATCCCTGTTCACTCGTCGTTTGTGGCTGCTGATTGCTCTGGACGGGAGCTGATGTCGACGCCTGCAGCGTCACGGTGGGTGCCATGCTCGCGAGTCGCGCGGCCAGGCTTGGCCAGAACGTTTGGCCTAGGGCACTGCTGCTTTCAAGCGGGCCAAGCGCCTCTAGGGCTTGATGCAGAGCCAGTGCTTGATCGGGGGCATCCAGTCTCAGCCTCTGTTCAATCAGGCCAAGCACGCTGCCAAGGGTTTCAGGCTCGCTGCGCATGAGCAGCTGACGTTGGCCTGGGCCTCCATGAAGGGCCAGGGCGATTTGCACTTTGGCTGTGATCACCACCAAGAGTGGGTCATGGCTGTCCTCCTCGTGAAGCGGTAAGCGCCTGAAGGTCGATGTGTGTAACGAGTGGGTTCCTTCTCCATGGCTCTGGCCAGCTCTTAACAGGTCTGGAGGGAGCAAGCTTGTGGTTGGCGAGGTAAGAGCTCCGAGGGCCTGAGGTGCCCAGACCCATCCCTGCAGGCTGTTCAAGAGTTGGGGTGAATAGAGCGCGGGTAACGGGGCCGCTAGCCACACTCCAGATGGTGCTTCTTCGTTCTTTAGGAGTGTTTCCTGAAGCGTTTCCAACGCAGCCCACCACATGCGCCGGGCCGTCGAGTCATCGGAGCCTCCCGAGCTCACTCCCTGAGCCATCTGTTGGTGAATGCTCTGGAGCAACATCATTGGCTCATCGGTTCAGGGACCGTTTGGAGCGCCTCGATACCGATAGACACAGTCCTAGGGCTAAGAAATTCACGACCATTGCGCTTCGGCCGTAACTCATAAAAGGAAGGGGGATGCCAGTGACAGGACCAAGGCCAATGGTCATGAAGATGTTCACGACAACTTGAAACATCAGCATGGTGGCGACGCCAATCACCACGAGCGATTCGAAATCAGAACGGCTTTGCCCAGCCACCTGAAGCAGGCGCCCCATCAAGAGTGCAAATCCGACAACAACCAAAATTGTGCCTAAGAATCCAGTCTCTTCACCCAGAGCACTGAAGATGAAGTCGGTGTGCTGTTCAGGAATAAAGCGCAATTTAGTGAGTTGCCCTTGTAATAGCCCCATCCCGAACAAGCCTCCCGATCCAATTCCAACCGTGCTTTGCAGCAGGTGGTAGCCGCCTCCGAGGGGATCTTTTGCTGGGTCGAGAAACAGCACGAGGCGATCACGCTGATAGTCCTGCAAGCCGTGCATCCACATCCAAGGGGTGACGAGGGCCGCAGCAGATTGCACGATCATCACCAGTGCGAGGGCCACCCGTTTCCACGGCAATGATCGGTAGGCAATGATCATCGTTAAAGGGATCCAGGCAGCGAGTCCCCAGGGGAAGAGTCCAGCGAGCAAGGCCGTTGCCAACGGTGAGAGCAGCAGCACGAGCCACTCAATCGGCATGCCCGACCAATAGAGCATCGTGAGAAGCAGCGCTCCAAAAACGAGTGATGTTCCTAGGTCGGGCTGGATGAACACCAGCAACCAAGGAATCGAGATGATCCCTAAAGGACGCAGCAGATCAACGGGTCTTTCGACTGGGTGCCGATCGAGCACTGCCGCCAGCAAAAGAATGGCCGACAATTTTGCAAATTCCGACGGTTGCACATGCACCCCGCCGATGCTGATCCAGCGTTGAGCACCCAATGCAGTGGTGCCGATCATGCGAACGGCAACCAGGCTGATCACCGTGATGGCATAGATCGGAATCAGCAACGGTTTCAAACGAAGCAGTGGAAGCCTGGCTACGACCAGTGCAATCACAACGCCGACAGCGGCCGTGATCCAGTGGTGATACCAGTCGGCGTAATCCGCTTGGCGCTGGGTACTTGCGATCAAGAGACCTGCCACCATCACCATGGCGAGAGGGACACCCCACAACACCGGTTCCTTGAATCGCCAGCCTTTGCGTCGCCGTTTGAGACTGAACAGGCTGTGTTCACGACTCATGGGGCCCATTCCCATGCTCAGCTGATCACTTGAAGGCTGTTGCCAAGGGTCTTCGCCAGCGCTTGGAAGGCCTGAGCACTTGCGGAGTCGGGACGGCTGATGCTAATGGGCTGGCCTTGATCGCCTCCCTCTTGAACGGCCATTTCCATCGGAATCTGGGCCAAAAGGGGAACGTCGAAAGCTTGCGCCAATGTTTGCCCGCCTCCGGATCCAAATAGGGCATAGCTCTTATCGGGCTGATCAGGTGGGATGAAAGCGCTCATGTTCTCGACGAC
>QCVQ01000055.1 GCA_003210315.1 Synechococcus sp. AG-686-F08
CCCTTGTCTGGATGATGTGTTGGCGGTGGATCAGTGGGCACGCCAGGCTGTGCGGGAGCAAGTGAACCGGGGCACAACGCGCTTGAGCAGCGCATCGCTGGCCGCATGAGCGAGCGAATTAGCCATCACTTATTGCTCTGCGCCACACCCACGAAAGCCAAGTGCTGTGATCCAGAGATCGGTGCCGCAAGCTGGGATGCTCTCAAGCGCCAGGTGCGTGAATTGGACCTTGAGAATCCCAGCCGGGCAGAAGGAATCGTGCTGCGCAGCAAAGCCGATTGTTTACGCATCTGTGAACAAGGCCCAATCTTGTTGGTCTGGCCCGATGGCACCTGGTACGGAGGTGTCACGCCAGAACGGATCAGCAGCATTCTTCAGCGACACATCATCCAAGGACAACCGATCGAAGAGTGGGTCTTGAAAACCAGCACGTTTACTTGAGCGTTTGCAACCAAGACGCAGCAAGAGCATCGGACCAACATCCAGCGCGTCCGTGAAAGCCGTTATGACCGCCTTCGCGGGTAAAGATCAATTGAATGGGCCCATCTGTAGGGACAGCCTCCCCAAGATCGAGGGCCGAGCGAGCGGGCACCCATGGATCATCCAGAGCCTGAAGCATCAGGGTGGGAGGCAAACCCTGGGGTGATTGGATCAAATACTGGAGCGGTGAAGCCTCCCGGTAATAGGCCTCCACGTCCGCAAATCCCCAACGCGGAGCGGTAACGGTGCTATCGAAGGCACGAATGGTGCGTGGTTGCTCAGCACCGCTCATTCGCCCAAGATCCAAATCGCTCACACCAAAGGGATCAGCCAGCGTCTGACGCACCAAGCGCTGCAGCAACCAGCGCTGGTACACACGATTGCGGGGACGTTCAATCGATGCACTGCAAGCCGCCAGATCCAAGGGGCTGCTGGCGCAGAACAATCCATCCAAAGGCTGGCGTGCTGGGTCGAGTCCGGCGGCAACCCGTTCCGCTGACGTTGACAGGCAAGCATTGAGAAGCATGGTTCCCCCCAGGGAAAGCCCAGCGCCAAACAAGGGCAGCGGTGTCCCTTCTGGGGTCAGGGTGCTGCAGAGCTGTCGCGCCCGATGCAACACAGGAAGAAGGTCGCTGTTGCACCGGGCCGCATAGGTGCCACCCGCCAGATGGCGACCAGGATCAGCTCCGCGCATGTTGAGGCGCAGCACCGCAAAACCCTCACTTCCTAGGGCTACACCAAGCCTGCGCACACCTTCGCGACGACTCGACCCTCCTAGCCCATGCAACACAACCACCAAGGCCTTAGGAGCTGGTGGACAATCCAAAAAAGCCAGCAAAGCACCAGAGCCAGCGGCACCGCTCTTTAGAGCAGGCACTTCGATCTCCAAGGATTGCCCCTGATCGATCGGCAAATCCACTGGACGGAGCGTATCCCTCAAGGTTTGAAGGTCGCCTCCCCACCAGGGGAAACGCTGTTGAAAGGGAGAGACCCCCAGTTGCAGCAGCAGCTGGGGGTCTGGGTGTGGATCAGGCCAGCTCACAGGCGAATCATTTCTTACCGACGCCTAACTCCTTGAGTTCTCCCAGCAGATCTCCAAGCACCTTCTTGGCATCGCCAAACACCATGGAGGTGTTGCCGAGTTCAAACAGGTCATTTTTGATCCCGGAATAGCCAGCACTCATGCCGCGTTTCACCACAAACACGGTGCGAGCCTGCTGAACATCCAGCACTGGCATGCCATAGAGCGGCGAATTGGGGTCGGTCTTGGCCTGGGGATTCACCACATCGTTGGCACCCAACACAAGCACCACATCGGTGGCAGGGAACTCAGGGTTGATCACATCCATCTCCTTGAGCTGCTCGTAGGGCACATCGGCCTCAGCAAGAAGCACATTCATGTGACCGGGCATCCTGCCCGCCACAGGGTGAATCGCGTAGGCCACCTCAATCCCTGCGGCCTCTAGGGAGCGGGTTACTTCCCGCAGAGTGTGCTGGGCTTGGGCCACAGCCAAGCCATAGCCGGGAACGATAATCACCCGCTCTGCCGCTTCAAGGGTGAGGGCGCACTCCTCAACACTGCAACTAGTGATATTGGTGTATTCGCCACCACCACCTGAGGCGGTGGATGAAGCGCCAAGAGCTCCGCCGAACAGCACCGACACCAAGGAGCGATTCATGCCTTTGCACATCACCTGGGTGAGGATCAAACCGGCAGCACCCACCATCGCGCCAGCCACGATCAGCAGCTGACTGCCCACAACGAAACCAGCAGCAGCAGCAGCCACGCCGGAATAGCTATTCAAAAGGGAAATCACCACTGGCATATCGGCTCCGCCGATCGGCAGGGTGACGCCGATTCCCAGCAGCGCAGAGGACACAACCAGCAGCCATAGGCCGCTTCCACCGTTGCGGATCATCTCGACCGCGGCGATCAACGACACCACCGCCAAGGCAATATTCACGACATGGCGCGCCTTGCTCTGCATCCATGGCGGTGTGGACAACCAGCCCTGAAGCTTGGCCATGGCCACGATCGAACCGGTGAAGGTGATCGAACCAACGAAGAGCGAGATCACGATCGAAATCTCTTCAACGATTCGAGATTCCCCTTCCGCTCCCATGACAGGGAAAAGTGCAACCCCTAGCGCCACCAGCAGGGAGGACATTCCCCCACAACCGTTAAACAGGGCCACGATCTCAGGCATCGAGGTCATCGGCACCCTTTGAGCGGT
>QCVQ01000056.1 GCA_003210315.1 Synechococcus sp. AG-686-F08
CTGCACCCATTGACTGGTGCGATGAAGCATGGTCAAAGAGATCAAGCCTCCATTGGGTGTGTACTTCAGGGCGTTTTCCAGCAAATTCAGAAGCACTTGGCGCATCCTTCGCTGATCCGCAAACACTTTGGGGAGATCTGCAGGGATGTCGGTGTGGATGGCTACATCCCGACCGAGCCACAGTTTTTCTAGTTCGAGTATCGCTTCAGCTGCAACGCTGGCTAGATCGAGCCGTTGAGGGTTGAACAATGCTTCCCAGCGCGTGCTCCCCACTTCCAACAGATCCTTCGAAAGCAGGGCGATTTCCTCGAGGCGTCGCTTCAGGACATCCCTGAATCGATGGATATCGATCTGGCCTAATTCCTGGCTTTGCACGGCCAACGTTGCAGCCGTGAGTGGCGTACGCAGTTCATGGGCGACCATCCTCAGCAAACGCTCTTGAGCTTGCAGACGGTCAATCAACGTTTCGTTTTCCTGACGCAGAACTAATAGTTGATCTTCGAGCTGCAGCTCTCGTTGGGTTCTGCTGCCATCCAGCTCTGTTGGCTTCAGGCTCAAACCGAGGCCGCTTACCACCTCGTCTTGCTGCCAGCGCGGCAACCATCCGCGCAGTTGCTGAAAGATGCTGCTTCCTGCAAAAACTTGCTTTGGTTGTGGTTGCAGCTTCACCAAAGAGGGTGTGACAACCAAGCGGTGGAGTTCCAGTAACTCAGGTTGTTGAGTTGGATCTGAGATTTGAAGGCTGACCTCAAACCCGCAATCTTCGTTCTGCAGAAATTCCACCAACTCGCGAAGATCGCGGCTGGACAGATGGTGGCGACCGGCAACGAGTAACAAACTCAGTTTTTGGCGCGGATTGCGATCAATCCCATCCACCGAGGGAGCTTCGCAATGTTGAGGCTTACCTTATGGGTTTTTGCTCTGCCTCGCAGATCCGCTAGAAGAAGGAGAACACTCTGTTGTTACCGAGGAGTCGGCATGCCCCTTCTGCCGCTTGAACAACGAGGCTCAAACCCACCCAACGGAGCGCCGCCACCTTCTGAGCGCGTGCATCTCGATAGCAATCTGAGACGGTGGTTCGCGCGCAACCTTGGCCTTTGGAGATCGAGGCGTCAGTACCTCTTCAGCAATGAGGAGGTGTTTTTCCTGGATATGATGATCCGGGTTGAGATCTTTTCTGAATTTCAATTCGGGGAGCCCCGTTACAGATTTAGTTGGTGGCCTGAACGCGACACCGATTTTTTTGATCAGAAGCCCCGCTACGAGAAGGCCGGCGTCATGGAAGCCACGTTGATGGGCCACCAACTTCAACGCAATCGTGCCTATCTAGAGCCAACCCCCCATCGCACCCGGATTCGGCAGGTGGATGAACATGAGATGGTGTTTGAATCTCACTATGGAGACTGGGATGTGCAGGAGTACACCCGGCTGATCGATGAGGACCGGTATCGCTCTCGAGCGATTTACAGCTGGCAAAACAACGTGCTCGAGATCGTTGAACATCACCACGAAACGCGGATGGAGGATGCTTCAGCTCCGATCCCGCTCTAAGAATGATCCGATTTGGATCAAATTGAGTCAAATTTAGACATCTCTCCCCTAGCCCGAATAGGTAAAGATGCGGCAGCATGGCTGCGTATTCCGGTTTGATCCTTTGCGTCCCTCTAACCGACTCCGTTCTGCTCTGTCGGCACCATTGCTTCTGCTGCCTCTCTGCTTAGCAGGACCTGCTGCGATGGCTCAGTCGGCCGGCAAGGCGCCCACGTCGCCTGCCAGCAATGAAGACGTATTCCTCTACCGCGGCATGGGGTCGTCCTACGTGTGCAATGCCCGCACGGCAGGGATTGAGTTCCCGAAAGCTGTGGGCATCGCTGCGGCAACCTATGTCCAACTCCTTAATGGACGGCACGGCGGCATGGTGGCCTCCACAGGTAACAAAAAGCTGACAAATGAGCAGCTATTTGCGGGCGCTGAATTTCAAATCATCACTGGTGCCATGCAGTTCTGCCCTGACAAGGTTCCTGCCGATGTCAAGACCAAGGTGGAAGAAGCGTTGAAGAAAGCGAAAGCCGCCAAATAATCGTTTCAAGACGTCGTGAGAGTGGAGACACCAGCTCCTGGCTGGGTGCCTCCACGCCGGTACCGTCTGCACGCCAAGATCGTTGCAGATACTCCTGCTCATGGCTTCCGCCTCCACCACGACTCCGACGATCCGGCTGAAGGATTACAAACCCTTCCCTTGTCGTATTCCATCCATTGCTTTGGATGTGGTGATCGGGTCCGTTTCCGTTGAGGTCACATGCCGCATGGAGCTGACGCCGGTGTTGGGATCGGAGCCCCAAGCGCTTCAGCTTCAAGGGGTGGATTTGCTATTGCAGTCGATCGCGATCGATCACAACGCACTCAATCCTTGCGACTACAGCCTTACCGCGGAAGGACTGGTGATTCACCAACCCCCGCAGGTGCCGTTTCAGCTCACGACGGTGTGCAGGATTGACCCGCAGGCCAACACCTCGCTGGAGGGTTTGTACGCCAGTGGTGGGATGTTGACCACCCAGTGCGAAGCCGAGGGCTTTAGGCGTATTACGTACCATCCGGATCGCCCCGATGTGCTGAGTCGGTTCACCG
>QCVQ01000057.1 GCA_003210315.1 Synechococcus sp. AG-686-F08
GATGAGAACTGCAAGTCCTTTGCTTTAACGGTTGCAGGACCAGAGACGATCAGACGACCGATTTCCAGCTCGTCTGTACGGCTGTTGACAGTGAGCTGCTTGCAGTTGAGAAGAATGTCAAGCACGTCTTCTCGCACACCTGGAATGGTGGCGTACTCGTGATTAACTCCGGCAATGCGGACAGCAGTGACAGCTGTTCCCTCGAGGTTGCCCATGAGCATCCTTCGGAGAGAATTCCCGAGAGTCGTTGCTTGACCACGCTCCAAAGGACCGATAAGAAAAACACCGGTCTGGGAGCGATCATCTGTGATCTGATGCTCGATACGGTCGATCTGGTATTGCAACACGGGCTGTAGCGGAGAGAGTGAAGTGGGCCTGGACTAATTCGCTGAGATCTTCAGACGCGACGCCGCTTGGAGCGGCGGCACCCGTTGTGGGGTAAGGGAGTGACGTCGCGGATCAGAGTGATCTCTAGGCCAGCAACTTGGAGTGCGCGAATGGCTGTTTCCCGTCCGGAACCGGGACCACGCACAAGAACTTCAATTTGGCGCATGCCTTGCTCAAGAGCGCGGCGAGCGGCAGCTTCTGCAGCGGTCTGAGCAGCAAAAGGTGTGCCCTTACGAGCCCCTTTAAACCCACTGGCTCCAGCTGATGACCAGGAGATAACTTCTCCGGTGGTGTCAGTAATGGACACGATCGTGTTGTTGAACGTGCTTTGGATGTGGGCAACTCCATTGGGGACGTTGCGTTTGGCCTTCTTGGGGCCTGATTTTTTTGCTGGCTTGGCCATGGGCTAGAGCCTGAGGGGGGTAGGGCTGTAATGAATGAAGAGTGAGACCGATGGAATCGGGCAGGCTTATTTCTTCTTGCCGGCCACGGTCTTCCTGGCGCCACGGCGAGTGCGGGCGTTGGTGCGGGTGCGTTGACCGCGCACTGGAAGGCTCATTCGATGACGACGGCCTCGCAGGCAACCAATGTCTTGCAGGCGCTTGAGGGCCATACCCTCTTGGCGCCGCAGGTCTCCCTCGATCGTGAAGGCCTCAGTGGCGTTGCGCAATTTCTGCACATCGTTGTCCTCGAGATCCTTCACTCGGATGTCAGGGTTGACTCCGGCTTTGGTGAGGATGGTCTTGGCCCGAGTTGAGCCGATTCCGTAGATGTAAGTAAGTGCGACTTCGATCCGCTTGTCGCGGGGAATGTCAACACCAGCAATCCTTGCCACTGAGCAAATAATCGAGGGGGGACAGTTGCCGCCTTGAGGCGGCGAATGATGCGGTCAGAGTGTGGAGCCAGGGATCATCCCTGGCGTTGCTTGTGCTTAGGGTTTGGGCAGATCACCATCACCCGGCCGTGGCGACGAATCACCCGGCACTTTTCACACATTTTCTTGACCGAGGCGCGCACCTTCATGGGGTGTGGCTCTCCAAAATTCCAAACAGCGAATTTACCACAGCGACCTAGGCAAGAACACCTTCTATGCGCTCGGTAATGGCTTCGATGTTGCCATTTGCCTCCACTGATTGCAGTAGACCGCGCTGACGGTAGTGCTCAATCAAAGGCTCTGTTTTGTCTGCATAAACCACGAGCCGATTGCGGATCACGGCTTCGTTGTCGTCGTCACGTCCCCTGGAGAGCAAGCGTTCGATGAGCACGGCATCATCGAGCTCAAGAAGTACCACGGCTTCTATGGGTTGGTTGAGCTCCTGCAGCAGCGGATCGAGAGCCTCAGCCTGGGCAACATTGCGTGGGAATCCATCCAACAGCCATCCCTGGCCATTCAGTGCTCCGAGCTGCGCTTTCACGATGGCCAGCACGAGTGAGTCGCTCACCAGCTCTCCACGATTCATTACGCTCTCAGCCTCTTTGCCAAGCTCGCTTCCAGCAGAGACTTCGGCGCGTAAGAGGTCGCCTGTGGAGAGGTGACGTAAGCCATGACGATCACATAAAAGTGCCGCTTGGGTTCCTTTTCCAGCGCCGGGTGGACCTAAAAAAAGCAGTCGTTGTTTCATGGAATTGGGTTGACTGGTTGTGGTGTCTTATTGGCGAACAAGTCCTTCGTAGCGCTGGGAGATCACGTAGGTCTGAACTTGCTTGGCGGTGTCGATCGCGACACCAACCAGAATCAGAAGTGAGGTGGCACCTAGCCCTTGGAAGGTTGTCACTCCTGTAGCTCTCTCAACGGCTGAGGGGATGATGGCCACAGCTCCAAGGAAAAGTCCGCCAAGAAGAGTCAATCTATTTTTGACGCCTTCCAAATAGGCGGCTGTTGCACTACCGGGCCTCACTCCTGGTATGGCCACTCCGCCTCGTTTGAGATTGGTGGCGATGTCACTCGGGTTGAGGGAAAGCGACGAATAGAAATAGGCGAACCCCAAAATGAGGGAGAAAAATACGATTGCGTAAGGCCATGGATTGGCTGCACTTGGATTCAAGGCACTTGCTGCTCGAATCAGGATTGGGTTATTGGTGACGTTCGCGATTGTGATCGGCAAAAAGATCAAGGCTGACGCGAAAATAATCGGCATCACTCCACCAGCATTGAGCTTG
>QCVQ01000058.1 GCA_003210315.1 Synechococcus sp. AG-686-F08
GTGTCTTTGGTGGAATTCAAGACGTAGCTTCCCTTTTCAAGGACGCCTGAATACATCCGAACAAAGGTGAGCTTTCCGTAAGGATCGGCCATCACTTTGAAAGCAAGAGCACTGAAGGGTGCGCTGTCGTCGGATGGACGAACAGCTTCCTTGCCGTTTGGAAGAAGGCCTTGAATCGGTGGAACATCAATCGGCGCTGGAAGGTAATCAACAACTGCGTCGAGAACAAGTTGCACCCCCTTGTTCTTAAAGGCTGAACCGCAGAGCACAGGAACCAGATTGTGCTTGATAACTCCAGTCCGAATGCCCTGTTTCAAATCGGAATTGGACAGTTCTCCTGATTCCAGAAACTTTTCGATGAGATCTTCATCGTTTTCAGCAATCGTTTCCATCAATACGTTGCGCCATTTATCAACCTCATCTTTCATGTCGGCTGGGACATCAGTGATCTCAATGTCTTGGCCTAAATCATCCTTATAAATATGAGCCTTGTTCTCGACAAGATCGATGATTCCACTGAGTTCGCCTTCGGCTCCAATCGGAAGCTGAATGGGAACAGCATTCGCTTTGAGGCGATCCTTGATTTGGCCGAACACTTTCAAGAAGTCAGCACCAGTTCGGTCCATCTTGTTGACGAACACCATCCGTGGCACTGAGTAGCGGTCGGCTTGACGCCACACCGTTTCAGATTGCGGCTGTACTCCACCAACAGCACAAAAAACTGCAATCACACCATCAAGAACGCGCATGGAGCGTTCAACTTCGATGGTGAAGTCAACGTGACCAGGAGTATCAATGATATTGATCCTGTGATCATTCCAGCTCGTGGAAATAGCAGCGGCAGTAATCGTGATTCCGCGCTCACGCTCCTGGGCCATCCAGTCGGTTACAGCTGCACCGTCGTGCACCTCACCAATTTTGTGCACAACACCGGAGTAGAACAGGATCCTCTCAGTGGTGGTTGTCTTACCAGCGTCAATATGGGCTGCAATACCTATATTTCTGACGCGTTCCAGGGGAAAGTCGCGTGCCACAGGATACTCCGGGGTGGGGCGTTAAAAAGCGAATGTGACTCTACATGTCAACCTGGGATAATCAGGTTGACTGAAGATCAGTAGCGATAGTGGGCGAATGCTTTGTTGGCCTCAGCCATCTTGTGTGTTTCTTCCCGTTTACGAACAGCGCTACCAGCTTCGTTCGCGGCATCCATTAATTCACCAGCAAGTTTTTGAGACATGCTGCGACCATTTCTGGCTCTTGAGAAGTTCACGAGCCAACGCAGGGCCATCGCAGTACCCCGTTCTTGGCGGACTTCCATCGGGACTTGGTAAGTGGCACCACCAACACGGCGTGCACGCACTTCAACAAGTGGAGTCGCATTCTTCACTGCCGTTTCGAACAGCTCGACGGGATCACCACCGGTGCGTTCACCAATCAACCCGAAGGCATCCGACAGGATGCGTTGGGCGGTGGACTTTTTTCCGTGCTTCATCAACCGAGCCACCATCATCGTGGCGAGGCGATTGTTGAATTGTGGATCCGGGAGGATCGGACGCTTGACTGCTGCGTTACGGCGTGACATGAACCGTTAGGTATGGAGAAACAGGGTGAGAAAAGTAGAAAGAGTGGGGATCACTCTTTAGGCGACTTGGCGCCGTACTTCGAGCGGGATTGACGGCGGTCTTTGACGCCTGCGGTGTCCAACGTTCCACGAATGATGTGGTAGCGAACGCCAGGAAGATCCTTGACTCTTCCTCCGCGGATGAGGACCACAGAGTGTTCTTGGAGGTTATGGCCAATTCCACCGATGTAAGCAGTGACCTCGAACCCTGAGGTGAGGCGTACACGGGCCACCTTGCGTAGAGCCGAATTCGGCTTCTTCGGAGTGGAGGTATACACGCGGGTGCATACACCTCGTCGCTCCGGGCAAGCCCTAAGCGCAGGAGATTTGGTTTTCGCCTTGAGGGTCTGACGCTCGTGACGGATTAGTTGCTGGATGGTTGGCATCGACGGTCGGGATGCGGCCGGAGACCCGACCTAGTTCGACAATCCGTCACCATACTGGTTCGTCCGACCTTTTCCTCTTAACAGCGGGAAAATGCGCTTCCGCATAGACAGCAACGCACGTTGTCTTGGGGGTTGATTAGGAAGCCGCCGCCACTCAAATCGCCGCGGTAATCAAGGCAAAGCCCCTCTAGGAGATGAAGCTGCTCTTCCGGAGCATGAAGGGTGACTCCGTCCGCACGTGCCATGGCAATTCCTGCAAGGTGACCAGGGCGCAAGCGGATGACGTGTTGTTCACAACTTCCAGACACCAAGTCCAGGTGCATCAACCCTGGTGTCCCTGCTATCGCAGCCTGACGACCGAGTTCCGCCGCAGCGGAGGCGCTGATGGAGAACGTGGCGCCCATAGCCATTCGCATGCTGATGGCTTCAGTTTGCCAGCACCATCGATCCCCCACTCACAAAGCCGAGACCGTTTTGGACGCGCGGAGTGATGCCCCGGCCTGTCATCACTGTTGTGT
>QCVQ01000059.1 GCA_003210315.1 Synechococcus sp. AG-686-F08
ACTTCTTCACCTACGCAGGTTCCCCTGCCACCTACAACCTCGGTTTAGGTTCTGGTGCTGGTTTGTCCTGGGAGTCTGATGATTTCAGCATCAGTGCTAACTACCTGAGCACCAACGGATCGTTCTCGGATCCAGGAAATGCCTCAGCTGGTGTTTTCGACGACAAGTGTGAAGGCAACACTGGCGGCATTGCTACCGACTGTGCTGGTTCCGTTGGAACTGTTCAGATCGCTTACGCACCTGAGAATTGGGGTTTAGCTGCTGCTTACAACTACAGCTCTAAGAACGCCACTTCTACTGGCCAGCTCAACGGAACTCCTCTGTCGGCATCTTTCACTAACAACGGAAACAATTCTTCTGTTGGTTTGAGTGCATGGTGGTCACCAGAAGAAGCTGGTTGGGTCCCCAGTTTCAGCGCTGGTTGGGGTTACAACAGCATCACCAACGGCGAAGACACTTTCGTCTTCCGTTCTGCAACCACCCAGTCTTGGTACGTGGGTCTTCAGTGGGCTGACGCTTTCTTGAAGGGCAATACCTTGGGTATGGCCGTTGGTCAGCCTTCCTTCGTGACCAACGTGTCCTTCCGCAACGACTTCGATGAGAACTCGAACTTCGTTGCTGATGGCAACTACGCCTGGGAGTGGTGGTACCAGTTCCAAGTCACCGACAACATCTCTGTGACTCCTGCGATCTACTATCTCAGCCGTCCCTATGGTGAGCTGACCGACGGTCAGGACACTTCTGCTGGCGGTAACCGTAGTAACGCTACTTTCAACAACTTCGGCGGCCTTCTGAAGACCACCTTCAAGTTCTGATCACATAAAGTTTGATTCCTCACAAGAGGGATCTTCCTTGTTTTATGTTAATTTTCCTCCCATATTGCTTATGCAATATGGGAGTTTTTTATGAGTATTTTCTCTCTAATTAATGCTCTGAAGGTCATGCCTCAGTTGTAAACGCTTTTTTTATAATGATTTCTGTTGGTGGCTTTGACTACTCGTTGTCTGCGTCTCTGGGCCGTCATCTGATTGGATGAAAGTATGTCAATTGCCCCTGATATCACTGATCTGGTGGGTCATACCCCGCTTGTACGTCTGAATCGGCTTCCCGAGAGCAGTGGCTGTCTGGCTGAATTGGTGGCAAAGCTGGAAAGCTTCAATCCCACGGCTTCGGTCAAGGATCGGATTGCAGGTTCGATGGTTCAGGCTGCTGAACAAGCTGGCACCATCGCTCCAGGACGGACCGTTCTTGTGGAGCCCACCAGTGGAAACACAGGAATTGCACTCGCCATGGTTGCGGCAGCTCGGGGCTACCGGTTAATCCTCACCATGCCGGACACCATGAGCACTGAGCGTCGCGCCATGCTCCGGGCCTACGGAGCTGAGTTGCAGCTCACACCAGGGAATGAAGGAATGCAAGGGGCGTTAGATCTCGCCAAAGAGCTTGTCTCTGAGATCCCCGAGGCTTATCTCCTGCAGCAGTTCAACAATCCTGCAAACCCAGCTGTTCATGCCGCAACGACGGCAGAAGAGATTTGGAGTGATACCGATGGTGAGATTGATGCTCTTGTGGCTGGCGTTGGGACAGGTGGCACCATTACAGGCTGTGCAAGGGTCCTCAAGCAGCGCAACCCTGATCTAAAAGTGATTGCGGTAGAGCCAGCAGCCAGTCCAGTCCTGGCGGGTGGAGCTCCTGGCCCCCATCGGATTCAGGGTATTGGTGCTGGTTTTGTTCCCTCTGTCTTTGATCAAGGCTTGATTGATGAAATCCTTGGGGTGAGTGATCAAGACGCGATGGAAGTGGGGCGCCGTCTAGCAAGGGAAGAAGGCCTGCTGTCCGGGGTCAGTAGTGGAGCTGCTGTGGCTGCTGCCCTCCGTATTGGCCAAAGGTCTGAAATGGCTGGGAAACGGATTGTTGTGATTCTTGCCAGCTTCGGTGAGCGCTATCTGTCCACACCCATGTTCAGTGCATCGGCTGCTCCACCGGCCTGGCGGGATGGTCAGCTTTGAGCGATTTTCCCCAGCTTCAATCCATTGGTGGTGATCCGTATGGCGTGCTCGGAGTGAGCCGTAGCGCGACTGCGGCTGAAATCAAGACGGCGTACCGCCAACTTGTGAAGAGGCATCATCCTGATGCGGGTGGCGATTCTGAACGAATCCTTGCTTTGAATGCGGCTTGGGAGTTGCTTGGCGATCGCGACCGACGGCGCGCCTTTGACCAGCAAGTGTCCCCTTTAGCTGGAGAAAAAGAGGAGGCACGCCGCCGTGGAGTCAGAAATGCTCGAGCGAGTCAGGCTGCTCGTCGTGCTTCTGGACAGGCTGCCGCAGAAGATGATGCCTTGGCGAATTGGTTGAAAAAGGTGTATGGACCGATTGATCGCATGCTTGGACAGGTGATCAATCCCTTTGCCGCCCAGTTGCGAGAGCTTTCGGCGGATCCTTATGACGACTCTTTGATGGAAGGCTTTTGCCATTACTTGGAGCAAAGTCGCAGCAAACTGGAGAA
>QCVQ01000060.1 GCA_003210315.1 Synechococcus sp. AG-686-F08
TTCTGGCAACTGGGCCATTCTCAGTCTTCTATCAATTTAATGAGGTGAAGGCGTTTTAAGGCCTGGGTTCATGCGGTTTTGAGCCACTCGTTCGACCTTGCCGTCACGAAAGTGAATCACAGTTTGGGCACGAGCTGCCACATCGTCTTCATGGGTAACAAGAACGATCGTGATTCCTTGAGCATGCAACTCATCAAACAAGTTCAGAACATCGTTCGTCGTGCGTGAATCCAATGCACCGGTGGGTTCATCAGCGAGTAGAAGAGCAGGCTTATTAATAATCGCTCTAGCGATGGCCACCCTTTGTTGCTGACCACCCGAGAGTTGATTGGGACGGTTCTCCATTCTTTTGCCAAGTCCAACCTGTTGAAGAGCTGCAACGGCCCTTTTCTCCCGCTCCGAGGAGGGAAGTCCGGCATAAATCATCGGAAGCATCACATTCTCCAGTGCTGTCGCATGGGGAAGGAGATGAAACTGCTGAAAGACAAAACCCAGTTCCTTGTTGCGTAGGTCTGCCAACGCATCGTCATCAAGCCGCTCAACAGAACTCCCGTTGAGGCAATAAGAGCCACTGGTGGGTCTATCCAGGCAGCCAAGAACATTCATCGCTGTGCTCTTTCCTGATCCACTCGCACCCATCACCGCCAAATAGTCACCGCGAAGCACATCAAGATCGAGTCCATCGAGGGCTTTGACCTCGGTTTCTCCAGATCCATACACCTTGCAGACATCTCGGAGCTGAGCCACTGCTGGGCGGCCTTCATCAAAGTGATCAGCCAAGGGAGGCCCCTGAAGATGTAGCAATCGCCTGCTGCAACAAAGGTGTGCCAGCAACCGTGCTGCTGGCCCACTCAAACAACGGATTGGAAAGGATTCCCCCCACGGCCGTGACTACGACACAAAGCACAAGAGCCACTCTCAAGGGAGGAAGTCCCATGGTGCTCCAGTTGATCGGTGGATAGGCCTTCACAACCTCTGAAGCCTCTTGAGGCTCCTTCACCACCATCATCTTGATGACGCCGATGTAGTAGTAAATCGAAATAACCGAGGTCACCAGGCCAACCACTACCAAGACGTATTGGTGATCAGCCCAGCCAGCAAAAAACAAATAAATTTTCCCGAAGAAACCGAGCATTGGTGGAATGCCGCCAAGGGAAAGAAGGCAGAGACTCAGACCAAGCGTGATCAAGGGATCTTTCTGATAAAGGCCCGCATAGTCAGAAATTCGATCACTACCTGTTCTGATCGAGAACAGGATGATGCAAGCGAACGCCCCCAAGTTCATGAACAGATAGGTGGCCATGTACAGCACCATTGCGGCAAAGCCGTCTTCAGTACCGCACACAAGGCCGATCATCACGAATCCGGCCTGTCCGATTGAGCTGTAAGCCAGCATCCTCTTCATCGAGGTCTGGGCTAACGCCACGACATTGCCCAGCGTCATGCTGAGAATCGCCAAAACGGTGAATAGAAGTTTCCATTGCGTATCGAAACTTCCAAAACAACCCACAAGAAGTCTCAGCGCTAGGGCAAAACCTGCTGCCTTAGAACCCACTGACAAAAACGCCACAACAGGCGTTGGCGACCCCTCATACACATCAGGCGTCCACTGGTGGAAGGGCACAGCGGCAATCTTGAACGCCACCGTTGCAAGCACAAAAACCAGCGCTAGAGCGGCCAACGGTGTGGGGCTCGTGACCAAAGCATTACCAATCACTTCCAAACTGGTTGAGCCACTCAGGCCATAAAGAAGCGAAGCTCCATAAAGGAAGACGGCAGCCGCGGCCGACCCCACTAGCAAATATTTGAGCGCTGCCTCTGAACTGCGCGCATCACGCTTCATGTACCCCGACAACAAATAACTGGCTACGGAGAGCGTCTCGAGCGACACGAAAACGCTTACCAGATCTGTCGCACCGCACAGCAGCATTCCGCCAAGGGTTGCGGCCAGCAAAATCGCTGCGTACTCCCCTACGGGAGTGCCACTTTGCTCGGCATATCGCCAACTAATCAGGAGCGATAAAAGGGTGGAGAGAGCAACAACAGCTCGGAAGGCAATTGCAAGGTGATCGGAAAGGAAAGCACCTAAAAACGAAGGCTCAAGAGGTGCATTCCATTGCAGCGCTAGCAGAACCAGAGCTGTCCCTAAACCCGCATAACAAATGGGTGGAACCCAACGAACTGAAACTTTTTCTCCGGCTAAGTCCACCAACAATGTGGCGATCATCGCCACTAAAACAGCACCCTCAGGACCAACCGTGCCGGCATGCAAAGCAAGGTTGAGCAGCTCCCCAGGAGCTGCCACGGCCTGGGTGGAGAGAAGCAGAGAACCCAACTCGGGCATGGCGAGTGTGGTCAAACCAATTGGAGGGACTGTAGCTGCGCTCCTGCTCTTCCCTGAGTGAATTCCCTGATTTCGCTGCAGAAAGCTCGG
>QCVQ01000061.1 GCA_003210315.1 Synechococcus sp. AG-686-F08
ATCTGTGCGCTGGAATCTGATGCTCGAATTGCCTCGCTGTTCCGACCATCTTCCTAGGCAAATTTGGTTGACCTCTGATGCGCAAAAAAGATTTGGTATTGAACGGATCGTTCTCCATCGTCAGCATGATCAAAGGTTGGGATTAGTCGTCCACGGCCTAGACGACGGATCTCCGATCACGCCAGCTAGCCAACCGGGTTTGCTGTTGGAACAGGAATCACGTCAACGCAAGGCTCTCACTGAACTATTGCGGCCTTGGCCCGAGTTGGCTCAGGCACTACCTCTGGCCCGTTCTTTGGGAGTCATGCGTTGGGGAGCGTCTCAGCCTTTGGATCATCCCCTCCCCAGGTCTCTTCAATGGTGCGAGTCCAGCTCAGTTGGGTTTTGTGGAGATTGGATCGACGGTCCCGGTTTTGGTATGGCTGAAGGCGCTCTTCAAAGTGCGGTTGATCTAGCTGCCCAACTTATCTGAGAGAAGACTTATTTGAGTCAACATGGATCGCTGAGAAATTGATAACAACAATTTCAGAATCGATCAGAAGCTCTGGTTAGCGTTTCATTGATGCGTCAAAACAGTTCAAAGCGGATGACGCATGCGCCCGAGTTATCGCCCAGTTCAGCTCCATGCCAGCGTTCATGACGACGAGCCCTGTCTGTGTTTGAGGTGCACAGATCTACGTGGTCGCTTGACATTGAACGCAACAGGATCTCAATCACTCTTGCTTGGACAAGGCAGCCTCCAAGCTTCCAAGACGTTGTTCGTTGACACCAAGATCTGATTCTCCAAGCCTTGAAACCGAACGTGCCTGGAGAACGGAACGTTCCGTATCGGCATAGAGCTCTAAATCGTCAACGAAGCCGAAAATTTGACTGCTGGCTGTCGCATGCAGGTAATTCGTTTGCTGTTCGACGATCTCGGATCTTGGAGTTTGTTGGATCACTTTGGCGAGTTCGTTCAGGCTTCCGATCGGATCCTTGCGCTCCCACTCAAGTCGAGAGCAATGTGCGGGTGATTCGCATGGACTCAGTTGACCTTGATGGATACCCAGATCGGTTGGTGTCGGCCCGACGAAATGAAACAAGGCCAGAAGGATTGAGAAAACGGTCGCGACCATAAAAGGGGTGTTTAAGCGTTGATCAATGGAGTTTTGAAGCAGATGGCCATCGAGCTGAACGTCCAATCTGCTGGGTACGGCGTCCCTCCTCACGTTACGGATCATGATCCGACGATCATGGCGTCAGTCGTCAAGCAGCCATGCACCCCAGCTGGAGTGAACAGTGGTGGCCCGTGGCCTATTTGCGCGATCTCGACCGAACCCGTCCTCAGCGCTTCACCCTCCTGGAGCAAGACCTTGTGTTGTGGTGGGATGCTCCGGGAGAAAGCTGGAGGGCTTTTGAGGATGTTTGCCCTCATCGATTAGTTCCTCTTAGTGAAGGCCGTATCAATGAGGCTGGTCACTTGGAGTGCCCATATCACGGTTGGAGTTTTGATGGGCAGGGCACCTGCCGGCTGATCCCGCAAATGGGAGAGGGAGCTCGCTCGGAATCGCAGCGAACGGGTTGTGGGAGCTTGCCTACAGCAACAGGCCAGGGCTTGTTGTTTGTCTGGAGTGGCACCGCTTCAGCTGCTGACTCTGCAGCACTTCCTTTGGTTCCCGTTCTTCAGGAGCAAGGAGATGGTTGGGCTGATGGCTGGATCGTGCAGGACACTTTCCGCGATTTGCCGATGGATGCCCTCACCCTGCTTGAAAATGTTTTGGATGTGAGTCATGTCCCATTCACGCATCACCGCACTGTGGGCAAAAGGGAGAATGCCTCTCCCGTGGAGGCAGTGATCACCCGCGAAGATTCGCAAGGGTTTGAAGCGTTTTGGCAGGAAGGCCCTCGCAGGGGAAAGCTCGGATCACAGGACACGCACTTTCGAGCTCCCCAGCTGATGTGGCACGACCTCACGGCTAAGGGTTTTGCGCGCATTTTGACGGTGGTTTACGCCGTACCGATCAGCCGCGGGAAATGTCGTTTGTTTGCTCGGTTTCCCTTTCAGTTCAAGGCAGCCGCTCCTCGTCTCTTAGTGGGACTGAGACCTCGTTGGTTGCAGCACATCGGCAATCACAAGGTCCTGGAAGACGATCAGGTGTTCCTGCACTGGCAGGAACGGGTTCTTGAAAACGCTGGTGGTAGCGCTGCCGCTGAACAAGCCTTTGTCCTCCCAACGTCTTCCGATGTGTATGTCAAGGCGCTGCATCGCTGGGTTAATCACCAAGGTGGCGGACCCTTTGCCGGTCGACCGTTGCCACCTCGTCAAGATGTAGAGGCCTTAATGGACCGATATCACAGTCATACGAAGCACTGCCGTAGCTGTTCGGGCGCTCTGCGTCGTATTCGCACGCTACGGCCTTGGCTCTGGGGATCGCTGTG
>QCVQ01000062.1 GCA_003210315.1 Synechococcus sp. AG-686-F08
ATACCGCTCTGAGGGAATCAGCTTTTCGTAGGGATATTGCACCGTGACCGGACGGCGCTTCATGTGGTCGAAGGTGACCGACAGGCCTTGCGTGAGATTACGGGCCGCATCCACTGCATCCTTGGTGTAATCACCAACCTGTTTAAGGAAGCCGAACATGGTTTGGAATCGGGGAAGTGAACGATCGAGGAGTCAAGTCCCGGCTCTCATGATGCCGCCGGGAAGGGGGAGGTGACGAGATCAGCCGCCAAAAGCGACCGGGAAGGCCAACTTGAGGGCTGCTGTGACCAGGAGGTTGACCAAGGCCAAAGGCAACAGGAATTTCCAGCCAAGATCCAACAGCTGGTCGATCCTGACCCGTGGAGTGGTCCAACGCAAAAGAATCGCGATAAACACCAACAGGTAGGCCTTCAAAACAGTCATCACAATGCCCACGGTGCCTGTGATCAACTGCACCAGAGGCGAATCAATAGGCTGCCCTAACCAAGAAGCAAGCCATTCAACAGGAATGGGGAAGCCCCAACCACCCAAATAAAGGATGGAGACCAGGAGAGCCGAAAGAACGAGATTGATGTAGCTGCCCAGGTAGAAGAGGGCGAATTTCATCCCCGAGTATTCCGTCTGGTAACCAGCAACGAGCTCTTCCTCAGCTTCTGGGAGGTCAAAAGGCAGCCGCTCACATTCCGCAAGCGCACAGATCCAGAAAATCAGGAAGCCAACCGGCTGGCGCCAGATGTTCCAACTCAGAACCCCAGCGCCAGTTTGTTGATTAACGATATCGACGGTGCTTAAAGAATTGCTCATCATCACGACGGCGAGTACGGCCAACGCGAGAGGGATTTCATAACTGATCGACTGGGCTGCGGCACGCAGACCACCCAACAACGAATATTTGTTGTTCGAGGCGTAACCACTCATCAGAAGCCCAATGGGCTGGACGCTGCTGAGCGAGATCCAAAGAAAAATTCCAACCCCCACATCGCTGATCAACAGGTTCTGACCGAAGGGCACGATCAACCAGGACAAAATGACCGGAACCACCACCAGCACAGGGCCGAGGGTGAAAAGAATGCTGTCTGCACGATCCGGAATGATGTCTTCCTTGACGAGCAGCTTGAGCCCATCGGCAAGAGGTTGAAGAACGCCCAGAGCGCCCGCATATTCAGGGCCGACCCTTTGTTGCACGGCTGCAGAGATTTTTCTTTCAAGCCAAACCGTGACCAGAACCCCTACAACAGCGGCCACAAGGACCAGCAACATCGGGAAGGGAAGCCAGAGCATGCGTGCAGCCTGGGCCGAGAGCCCAAGCCCCTCCAGTGCCTGACTGAAGCTCTGCTCAAGATCAAGACCCGGGCTCACCAGAGCCGGCGCGGTGGTGGCGAGGGTGGTCACCATGGTCGGAGAACAGATAGATGCAACTTAAGCGCCCGCGGCATTCACCCGCTCGTCCGCAGGGACCCAATGCCGCATGGATGTGCCGGTATAAATCTGAGAGGGGCGGAAAATTCGATTTGCACCGAGCTGCTCCCTCCAGTGAGCGAGCCAACCAGCGACGCGCGAAATCGCGAACACAGGGGTGAACAGATCTCTTGGAATCCCAAGTTTCCTGTAGACAAGCCCTGAATAAAAATCCACGTTGGGATAAATCCCCTTAGGCCCGAGCCGCGTGGCGGCAGCCGTCTCAAGGGCATGGGCCACGTCATAGAGCTCGTCGTGACCAAACCGAGCAAACAACTCCTCAGCCAATGACTGAAGGATCACCGCCCGCGGGTCTTTGACTTTGTACTCACGATGGCCAAAACCCATCACTTTGCGTTTGCTCGCCACGGCTGACTCGATGTAGGAATCGGCCTGTTCCGGAGTCCCAATTTCCTCCAACATCGCAAGCACATCTTCGTTAGCTCCGCCATGGAGAGGGCCTGCCAAGGTTCCTACTGCTGATGCCACGACGGCGTAGGGGTCAGTCAACGTGCTTGCCGTCACCCTGGCGCTGAACGTGCTGGCATTCAGGCTGTGCTCAGCGTGAAGGATCAAGCAGCGATCAAAGATCCGAGAAGCGAGAGGATCGGGCTCCTGCTCCGTGAGCATATACAAAAAGTTGGCCGAGTAAGCCAAGTCGTCGCGGGGCTGGATTGGATCCTGGCCTTTACGAATCAACTGAAAGGCCGCCACCATTGTTGGAATCTTGGCAATCAGCCTGACAACAGCGTCGTAGATGTATTGAGGATCATCAATGGCCCGACGGGAATAAAAGAGTCCCAATGAGGCCGCGCTCGACTGCAGAGCATCCATGGGATGCCCATTGGCAGGAAAGCACTTCATCATGTCGCGCAC
>QCVQ01000063.1 GCA_003210315.1 Synechococcus sp. AG-686-F08
GAATTTCCTTGGCGATCTTGCCGCTGATCTTGCCACCATCAATCAGCTTGACCATCTCGGCGAGCTGTTCAGGGCGAAAGGCCAAAGCATCGAAGGTCAGGCGGTTGCTGTTGACGTAGGCGGCGATATCACCCGTAATCCAATTTGCTGACAATTTGGCATCAGCCCCCGCAGACACAACGGTTTCGAAATACTGCGCCATCGAACGTTCGTCGGTCAGCACGCGCGCGTCGTACTGAGACAGTCCCAGGGCATCGGCATAGCGATGACGCTTGGCCGATGGCAGCTCAGGAAGTTCACTCCTCCAGGCTTCGCGTTGATCCACACTCACCTCAATCGGACCCAGGTCTGGGTCAGGGAAATAGCGGTAATCGCTGGCTCCCTCCTTGCTTCGCATGCTCTTGGTGAGCTGTTTGCTCTCATCCCAAAGGCGCGTTTCTTGAACGATCGGTTCACCGCTCTCATAGGCCTTGATCTGACGCTGAATCTCGTATTCGCAAGCCTTCTGGATTGCTGAAAACGAATTCATATTTTTGATTTCCACCTTCGTGCCGAAGGGTGCGTCGGGGCCTCGACGCACAGAGATGTTGACGTCGCAGCGCAGGGAGCCCTCTTGCATATTCCCATCACTCACGCCCAAATAGCGCATGATCCTGCGGATCTCAGATGCGTATTCCGCCGCTTCCCTGCCGTTACGCAAATCGGGCTTGCTCACGATCTCAGCGAGGGCCACACCCGCTCGGTTGTAGTCCACCAACGAATGCGTAGAGCCTGCCAAGCGATCGCTTCCGGCGTGCACCAACTTGCCGGCATCTTCTTCCATATGCAGACGCTCGATTCCGATTTTTTTCAGGTAGGTGTCTTTGCCTTTCTCTGCAACTTCCACCTCAATCCAACCCTCCTCTGCAATCGGCTGATCGTATTGAGTGATTTGATAATTCTTAGGGAGGTCTGGATAGAAATATTGCTTGCGATCGAATTTGCAGTGCTCAGCAATGTTCAAGTTGAGTCCCATCGCGGCCTTAACGGCGTACTCGAGCACTTTTCGATTCAAAACCGGAAGCGTGCCTGGTAGGCCACACACCACGGGATCGATATGGGTGTTGGGGTCATCCCCGTAAGCAGTGGAAGCGGACGTGAAAATCTTGCTGTTGGTGCCCAACTGCACATGGGTCTCAAGGCCGATCACGGCCTCCCAAGCCAATTGGGTTCCTGCAGGGTTCGCCATCAGCCGTGAGCACCTTCGTATAACCCAATCCTATGAAACAGAGGCTGTGGAACAGCTGTTTTTTCACGATACGACCAAGACAACTTTTAACGGTATTTTCACCATCGCAACAATGACCAAAGATCTACGGGAAAGATCCGCCACAATCAACGGGTAATCAACAAAACAATGGCAAAGCAATTTAAGCCTAGGCCACATATCATAAAGGCTTTTAAGCAAGACTAACTAAGCACCCTCTTTTAAAACTTTTTTCTGCTGATCGCGATACTTTTCCAAGACCTGATTTCTCATGCTTCTACGTGTGCCATCTTCAATTAGATAGTTAAGAATCGCTTCTGCGGTGCCAGGATTCGTCGCAAAAGGAATTTGGTAAACATCACACAGCCTCCCTAAAGCCTCAATATCAGCATGATGTGGATGAGCAGAAAGAGGATCCCTAAAGAAAATGATTCCACACACATTATCGGTAGAGACCAGGGTTCCAATCGCCTGATCACCCCCCAAAGGGCCAGAAGCTACTTTTCTCCCCAGAACCAGTCCCGTCTCCCTATAAAGCATCATCCCAGTAGTACCTGTTGCCACTAAAGGAAATCGGCCGATGGCATCAGAATGCTGCTTAACGAACTCTGCTAAAGAGCTTTTCATTTCATTGTGAGCAATCAAAGCAAGATATTTTTTATCATCCTTGAAAAGAAGGCCCTGCTTTTGCTCTTTGCGCTTAAACCCAATGGCATCAAAGTAATCCCTAAACCTTAAAGCAAGGCTTGAAGAGCTACGCATAAACGCTTCATAGTCTTCAAGAGTGAAAACAGCAACGACAGATGAATCGACAGACTGCACATTCGCTGCACGTGAGCCTTCATGCGAAAACATACTTTCGCCAAAGAAATCACCTGCTTCGATCATGCCAATTTGCACGCCTTCCGCAAGAACACGTGCCTTCCCACTAAGGAGATACATCAAACAATCTGCAGGCTCTCCTTCCGACATAACCGGGGAGCTTACCT
>QCVQ01000064.1 GCA_003210315.1 Synechococcus sp. AG-686-F08
CTCAAGCTGAAGTTTTGATCGCCCTAGTGGTTGCTGCCCATGCCGGAGTGTTGGCTGTGCGCCTGTGTGTGAGCTTGTACAAGGCGTGAATTGACGTAAGGGTTGAGCGATGGGCTCTTGCAGTCTTTGTCCGCTGCGTTAAAAGCGGATATGGCTAAGGCAGCTTCATCGCCAACTCGACCACGATCCAGGTCATCTGATCGCTCCGCTAAGGACCCGGTCGATGCTGTAACGCGTGCTGCTCTAATTCAAAATCAGGGTGACCGTAGAGACATGCTCTGCAGTGGCCTTGCATTGGCTGTGAAAATTGGTCTGATCAGCCTTGGTGGCGTCAGTCTTGTCAGGCTTTCCGTGGCTTATCAGGAACGCTTAGACCGCCATGGAGAGCTTGCTGCTGTTGTGGATGTGGAGACCAACAAGCTTCATGGCTTACAGCAACGTTTTGACCGTTTGTTCACCCTCGGTGGAAGAGATCGCCTGATGGATGAACAGGATCAGTGGATTGCACCAAACCGACTTCGCATTATTTGGCGCTGAACTCAAGGTTCTTTGAGAGTTATCTCCAACGACACTTGAAAGGTCAAACTGGAATGAGATAAGGCATCTCACGATGGGAACTCCAGGCACCGTTCTCATTACCGGAACCACCTCTGGTGTGGGCTTAAATGCCACTCATGCGTTGGCTCGACAGGGATGGACCGTGATTACGGCTAACCGCAGTCCTCAGCGAGCTGCTGGTGCAGCAGATGAGCTTGGTATCCCTCGCAATCGACTTCATCACATCCTCATGGATCTAGGGGATTTAGAGAGTGTCCGTCATGGGGTTGAGAACCTCTCAATCGGGGTTGATGCGCTGGTTTGCAATGCTGCGGTCTACGAACCCAAGTTGAAGGAGCCCAAGCGTTCGCCCCAGGGCTATGAACTGTCGATGGCTACCAACCATTTGGGCCATTTCTTGTTGATTCAGCTGCTTCTTGATCGGTTGAAGGCGTCCAGCCACCCCTCAAAACGGATCGTCATCCTTGGCACCGTGACCGCCAACTCCAAGGAATTAGGAGGAAAAATTCCGATTCCGGCCCCAGCTGATCTTGGGGACCTCTCAGGTTTTGAAGCGGGCTTTCAAGACCCGGTCGCGATGGCGAGTGGCCAGATGTTTAAGCCAGGCAAGGCTTATAAAGACAGCAAGCTTTGCAACATGATCACAACTCAGGAACTGCATCGACGGATCCACGAGGACACCGGAATTAGCTGCACGTCTCTTTATCCAGGCTGCGTAGCTGACACTCCTTTGTTCAGAAATACCCCGAAGGCATTTCAAGTGATCTTCCCTTGGTTTCAGAAAAAGATTACGGGCGGTTATGTCTCTCAGGCTTTAGCTGGTGAACGGGTTGCAATGGTGGTGGCGAACCCCGACTTCAGCCAATCAGGTGTGCATTGGAGTTGGGGAAATCGTCAAAAGAAAGATGGCAAGCAATTCAGCCAAGAGCTGTCCGACAAGGCGACAAATCCTGATGTCGCCCGACGGGTTTGGGAGCTTTCAATGAAACTCGTTGGTCTCTGATCAGTCGAAACCAAGAAGGTCAAAGATCTCCCTGTCTTTCAGGGATACGGCTTCCAAGGGTTCAACATTGTCGAGCATATTGCTCGCCAATCGGATGTATTCCTCTTGGACAGCTTTCACACCATCCTCATTTTCGTCCATCTCGAAAATGGTGCATTTCTTCAGGCGTGAACGTCGAATAGCATCCACATCTTGGAAATGAGCCATCGTACGAAGGCCCGTACGTGCATTGAATTTATCGATCTGATCCGTATCAACGGAGCGATTCGCAACTACACCGCCAAGGCGCACCTTGTAGTTTTTCGCCTTGGCTTGAATCGCTTGCACGATTCGGTTCATCGCGAAGATGGAATCAAAATCGTTAGCGGTCACAATTAGGCAATAGTTCGCGTGTTGAAGCGGTGCGGCGAAGCCACCGCAAACCACGTCGCCCAGCACGTCAAAGATCACCACATCGGTGTCTTCGAGGAGATGGTGCTCTTTAAGCAGCTTCACGGTTTGGCCGGTGACGTAACCACCGCAACCGGTTCCGGCGGGAGGGCCTC